>NZ_JBYTEQ010000003.1:0-286975 GCF_058792115.1 Cellulosimicrobium sp. EB106-03-01-XG111 | reverse complement strand
AGTTGGCATCGTCGGCAGCGTCAGATGGGGAGAAGAGACAGACCCCGGCCGGGGTGGGCGCGCCGTCGCCGTTTCCGGGCAGGTCGTGCGCGGGGCCGGTGTCGGGGGCGCGGCGTAGCGTCGGCCGTATGACACAGCGGTCGTGGTCGGTCCTGGGCGTCCCGTCGAGCGCGGCGGCCCACGGGCCCGGTCTCGAGAAGGCACCGTCGGCGCTGCGGGCGGCCGGTCTCCTGGACGCGCTGCGGGGGCGCGGGCTCGCGGTCGTCGACCAGGGCGACGTCGAGACGGCCCGCTGGCGCGCGCACCACGAGCCCGGGCGCCTGAACGACGTCGAGCGCGTCGCCGGGGGCGTCGGTCGCGTCCGCGAGGCGGTGGGGCGCGAGCTCCGAGCGGGTCGTGTGCCGCTCGTGCTCGGCGGCGAGTGCACCGTGACGCTCGGTGTCGTCGCCGCGGCGGTGGACCTGCATGACGAGGTCGGGCTCGTCTACGTCGACGGCGGTCAGGACCTCTTCACGGTCGCGTCGCACCCCGAGGAGCCGATCGCCGACGCGACGGGCGTCGCGCACCTCCTCGACCTCCCGGGCGCGAGCCCGGAGCTGGCCGCCGTCGGGGCGCGGCGGCCGCTCCTGGACGCGCGGCGGCTCGCGTTCCTCGGCTTCTCCGACGACGAGGAGGACGAGGGCGGCCGCGTCGTCGCCACCCGGCTCACCGCCGCCGAGGTGTCCGCGGGCCCGGAGGCGGCGGCACGTCGCGCCGTGGACGGGGTGGGTGCCGGGCCGTTCGTCCTCCACGTGGACGTCGACGTCCTCGACTTCTTCGCGCTGCCCGCCGCGGACGTGCCCGTCTTCGGACGCGGGCTCGTGCCCGCCGAGCTGGAGCGCGTCGTGCGGGAGGTCGTCTCGGACCGGGATCTCGTCGCGGTCACCCTGGTGGAGTTCAACCCGGACCACGGCGGGCCGACGACGGCCCGCGCGCTCGTCGACCTGGTCACCGGAGCGCTCACGCCGGGCTGAGGCGCGCGCTGCGCACCCCCACGACCGGGCGGGTCGTCAGAGCGGGGCGTCGAGCGTGCGCGTCCGGTCCCACGGCTCGGTCCAGCCGAGCCGGTCGAACAGCGCGTCGAGGATCCCCCCCGTGAAGCCCCAGACGAGGTGCTCGCGCCCGTCGGCCTCCACGAGGAAGCCGGGGCTCTTGTGCACCCGGCGGTCGCGGCGGACCGTCACGGTGCGGCGTCGGCCGGGGTCGAGGAGGTCGGCCACGGGGACCCGGAACACGTGGGCCGACTCGGCGGCGTCGACGGCGCGGACGGGGGTGGGCCGGGCCCACCACCCGAGCACGGGCGTGACGACGTGGTTGCTCACCGGCACGGGCAGCCGGCCGAGCGTGCCGAGCACCTCGACGCCGCCCGGGTCGAGGCCCGTCTCCTCCTCGGCCTCGCGCAGCGCGCCGCCGACGGGGCCGTCGTCGTCGGGCTCGAGCCGGCCGCCCGGGAACGCGACCTGGCCGGGGTGGTGGCCGAGCGTCGTCGCGCGCGCGAGGAGGAGCACGTCGAGGTCGGCCGGGACGGCCGCGGCCGGGTGCTCGGCGGGCACGCCGTCGAGGACGCCGAAGAGCAGCAGCACGGCGGCGTCGCGCGCGTCCGGGCGCAGCGTGCCGACGGCGTGGCGCCACGGCTCGGGCCACGCGCCGCCTTCGCGCGCGAGCGTCGCGAGCTGCGCGCGCGCAGCCCCGGGCTGCGCCGTCACCAGCTCACCGGGAGCGGGCGGCCCTCCTCGTAGCCCGCGGCGGACTGCACGCCCACGACGGCGCGGTCCGCGAGCTCGGCGAGGCTCGACGCCCCGGCGTAGGTCGCGGAGCTGCGCAGCCCGGACGTGATCTGGTCGAGCAGGTCCTCGACGCCCGGCCGCTGGGGGTCGAGGAACATGCGGCTCGAGCTGATGCCCTCCTCGTACAGCGCCTTGCGCGCGCGGTCGAACGGCGAGCCGCCCGCGGTGCGCGCGGCGACGGCGCGCGCCGACGCCATGCCGAAGCTCTCCTTGTAGAGGCGGCCCGTGCCGTCGTCGTGCAGGTCGCCCGGGGACTCGTAGGTGCCCGCGAACCACGAGCCGATCATCACCTGCGAGGCGCCCGCGGCGAGCGCGAGGGCGACGTCGCGCGGGTGGCGCACGCCGCCGTCGGCCCAGACGTGCTTGCCGAGCTCGCGCGCCGCGGCGGCGCACTCCAGCACCGCGGAGAACTGCGGGCGGCCGACGGCCGTCATCATGCGCGTGGTGCACATGGCGCCCGGCCCCACGCCGACCTTGACGATGTCCGCGCCGGCCGCGACGAGGTCGCGCACGCCGTCGGCCGTGACGACGTTGCCCGCCACCACCGGGACGTCCGGCCCGACCGAGCGCACGGCGTCGAGCGCCTGGAGCATCTTCGCCTGGTGCCCGTGCGCCGTGTCCACGACGAGCACGTCCACGCCCGCCGCGAGGAGCTCCTTCGCCTTCGCCGCGACGTCGCCGTTGATCCCGACGGCGGCGCCGACCCGCAGGCGGCCGACGTCGTCGAGCGCGGGCGCGTAGACCGACGAGCGCAGCGCGCCCTTGCGCGTGAGGACGCCGACGAGCGCGCCGTCGCGCGTGACGGGCGCGACCTTGAGGCGCGCGGTGTGGAGCTGCTCGTAGGCCGTCTCGAGCCCGGCACGACCGCCGTCGAGCACGGAGGCGTCGAGGACGAGCGGGTGGTCGGTCATCACCTGGTGGACCTGGGTGAAGCGGTCGACGTCGGCGCAGTCGGCCTCGGTGACCACGCCCACCGGGCGCCCGCCGTCCACGACGACCGCAGCGCCGTGCGCGCGCTTGCCGATGAGCGTGAGGGCGGTGTGGACGGTGTCGTGCGGGCCGACGACGACGGGCGTCTCGATGACGGGGTCCTTGGACTTCACGTCCGCGACGACGTCCGCCACGACGTCGGTCGGCACGTCCTGCGGGATGATCGCGATGCCGCCGCGCCGCGACACGGTCTCCGCCATGCGGCGCCCCGCGACGGCCGTCATGTTGGCGACGACGACGGGGATCGTCGTGCCCGTCCCGTCGGCGGAGGAGAGGTCGACGTCGAAGCGCGACGCGACCTCGGAGCGCGACGGGACGAGGAAGACGTCGCCGTAGGTGAGGTCGGTCGCGGGGGACTGTCCGGGCAGGAAGCGCATGCCTCCCATCCTACGAGGTCGCACCCCGCCGTTGTCCGCAGTACGGAAGGAAAGTTCCACGAGGTCCACGTCCGTGCGTCCGCGGCGCGAGTGTGCGTCAATGACGTGAAGGTCCCGTCGCCCGGCGCACCGCGGCGCAGGTCATCGGCCCGGACGGCCTAGAGTTGTCGGGCTGGTCGCACGGGAACGGAACGGAGCATCTGCATGAGCCTGCTTGGCACGATCACCTCGCCCGAGGACGTGCAACGGCTGACCCCGGCGCAGGCGCGCGAGCTCGCCGCGGAGATCCGGGCGTTCCTCGTCGACTCCGTCTCCCGCACGGGCGGCCACCTCGGCCCGAACCTCGGGGTCGTGGAGCTGACGATCGCGATGCACCGCGTGTTCTCGTCGCCCACGGACACCTTCGTGTTCGACACGGGCCACCAGTCCTACGTGCACAAGCTCCTCACGGGGCGCCAGGACTTCTCGGCGCTGCGCAAGCAGGGCGGGCTGTCCGGGTACCCGTCGCGCGCCGAGTCCGAGCACGACGTCGTCGAGAACTCGCACGCGTCCACCGCGCTCTCGTGGGGCGACGGCATCGCGAAGGCGAACGTCGTCCGAGGTCTCACCGACCGGCACGTCGTCGCGGTCATCGGCGACGGCGCGCTCACCGGCGGCATGGCCTGGGAGGCGCTCAACAACATCGCGGAGAGCCAGGACCGACGGCTCGTGGTCGTCGTCAACGACAACGGGCGGTCGTACTCGCCCACGATCGGCGGCCTCGCGCACCACCTGTCGACGCTGCGCACGACGCACGGCTACGAGAGCTTCCTGCAGTGGGGCAAGCGCACGCTCCACCGGTCCGGGGCGCCCGGCCGGTTCGCGTACGAGTGGCTGCACGGCCTGAAGAAGGGCCTCAAGGACGTCGTCGCCCCCCAGGGCATGTTCGAGGACCTCGGCATCAAGTACGTCGGGCCCGTCGACGGCCACGACGTCGAGGCCATGGAGCACGCGCTGCGGCGTGCGAAGGCGTACGGCGCGCCCGTGATCGTGCACGCGCTCACCGAGAAGGGCCGCGGCTACACGCCCGCCGAGCAGGACGTCGCCGACCGCTTCCACGCCGTGGGCAAGATCCACCCGGAGACCGGGCTCCCGGTCGCACCCTCGCGCTTCGGCTGGACGAGCGTCTTCGCCGACGAGATCGTCCAGATCGGGCGGCGACGCCCCGACGTCGTCGCGATCACCGCGGCGATGCTCGAGCCGGTCGGTCTCAAGCCGTTCTCGCAGGCGTTCCCCGAGCGCACGTTCGACGTCGGGATCGCGGAGCAGCACGCCGCGACGTCGGCGGCCGGGATGGCGTTCGCCGGGCTGCACCCCGTGGTCGCGGTGTACGCGACGTTCCTCAACCGCGCGTTCGACCAGGTGCTCATGGACGTCGCGCTGCACAAGGCCGGCGTCACGTTCGTGCTCGATCGCGCGGGCATCACGGGCGACGACGGCGCGAGCCACAACGGCATGTGGGACATGGCGATGCTGCGCATCGTGCCGGGCCTGCGCCTGGCCGCGCCGCGCGACGAGGAGACGCTGCGGAGCGCGCTGCGCGAGGCCGTGGACGTCGACGACGCCCCGACCGTCGTGCGCTACCCGAAGGGCACGCTCTCGGACGCGCTGCCCGCCGTCGAGTCCGTCGACGGCGTGGACCTGCTCGCGGTGCCCGCGGGCGCGGGCGACGAGGCCGCCCCCGCCGCGGCGGCGCCGGGTGGTCCGCGCCGCGTCCTGCTCGTCGGCCTGGGCTCGATGGCCCGCGTCGCGCTCGACGCCGGGGAGTCGCTCACCGCGCACGGCGTCGACGTCACGGTGGCGTCGCCCACGTGGGTGCTCCCGCTGCCGAGCGCGCTCGTCAAGCTCGCCGGGGAGCACGACCTCGTCGTGACGGTGGAGGACGGCGTCGTGGACGGCGGCGTCGGTGCGCTGCTGGCCCAGCGGGCGCTGGAGTCGGGCGTGCGCACGCCCGTGCACCCGATCGGCCTCCCGGCGCAGTTCCTCGACCACGCCACGCGCGACCAGGTCGTGTCGGCGTACCGCCTCACCGGGGCGGACGTCGCGCGCGACGTGCTGGACGCGCTCGCGGCGCTCGCGCGCGGCTGACGAACCCTGCCGCGCACCCGGCCCCCGGGCGCGCGGCCCCGGACATGCGGACGGCCCGCGGCGCAGGTGCGCCGCGGGCCGTCGCGTCGGTCAGGAGTGGGTGACCTCGACCGCGTGCTCGACGACGGCGCGCAGGTCGCCGCCGGACGCCGCGTGCCACGCGCGCTGCCGGGCGGCGCCGTTGCCCCCGGACCACAGGCGGCCGAGCAGCTCGGTCACCGCGTCCAGGTCGCCGGCGTCGACGAGCGCGTCGCGCACGTGCGCGACGAGCTGGCCGACGACGTCGTGCGCGGGGGCCGGGCGCCACGTGAGGGGCGAGACGAGGTCCTCCTCGAGGCCCGAGCGGCCGGCGCGCCAGGAGGCGGTGCGCAGGATCTCGGGCCGCAGCTCGGGCGCGGGCGCGCCGTCGGCGGACTCGCGGGCCGCCGTCTCGACGAGGCCGCGGGCGAGCGCCGCGAGCAGCGTCGCGGTGTCCGGGTCGAGGCACACGTCCGCGACGCGGATCTCGACCGTGGGGTACCGCGACGACAGGCGGGCGTCGAAGTAGACCATGTTCTCGTCGAGGATCGTGCCGGTCGCCACGAGGCCGTCGACCGCCGCGCGGTACGCCTCGGGCGAGCCGAACGCGCGCGTCGGGCCCGAGGTGGGCCAGCGCGACCAGACCTGCGACCGGAAGCTCGCGTACCCGCTGTCCTGGCCCTGCCAGAAGGGCGAGTTCGTGCTCAGCGCGAGGAGCGTCGCGAGCCACGGCCCGATTCGGTCGAGCACCGCGACGCCCTCGGTGTCGTCCGCGACGGCGACGTGCACGTGGCAGCCGCTCGTCAGCTGCTCCCGCGCGGTGAGGCCGAACGCGGCGCGCGCCTCGAGGTAGCGCAGGCGCGACACGGTCGTGCCCTCGAACGGCAGGGGAGACGTCGAGAGCGCGGCGACCCGGGCCCCGACGCGGTCCGCGGCCTCCTGGGCACGGCGCCGGCCGTCGCGGATCTCGGTCGCGAGCTCGTCGATCTCGCGGCGCGGGTGCGTCGCCGTCTCGAGCTGTTCCTCCATGAACTCCGACTCCAGCGAGCCGGTGCCCCCGCCCTTGTCGTCGCTGCCGGAGGCCTCGAGGGCCTCGGCCGCGCGGGCGACGGGCTGCCCGTCGTCGCCGACGAGCAGGAACTCTTCCTCGACCCCTACGGTGCGTTTCACCCGGGCAGTCTCACACGGATGCGCGCGGCACGTCCGGCGAGCGTGTGACGGGCGCCCGTGTCGTGCGTCACGACGCCGGTGCACGGTCCCCGGCGAGCGGGTCGGAGGGCTTGTGAAGGTCATCACAAGACGTGTCCGGTGGTGGTGTGGGAGGGCCCAGGATCCGCAGGATCCCGCGGTTCCCGCGGGGTCGCGCCCGCCTCGGGACCTAGGTCCCCGGGCGGTCCCGAACGCCTCCGCCGCGGGCCGCGGGAACCTAGCCTGGAGGTGGCGAAGGAGCCCGTCGGAACCTCGGCCGAGGACCCCACCCGGGTCCTCGCGAGGCCGGCGGGTCCGGCCGGCGCGCGGACCCGCGCGTCAGGCACGAGGGAGGTCCAGATGACCAGCGTTTCCGAGGCACCCGGCACGACGAGCGGCGGCCGCGCGGCGGAGGCGGGCACCGTCGACCCGCAGCACGACACCGCGCACGTCCCCGCGTGGGAGGGCTTCACCGACGGCCCGTGGCGCGACACGGTCGACGTGCGCGACTTCATCCAGCGCAACTACCGCCCGTACACGGGCGACGCGTCGTTCCTCGCCGGCCCCACGGAGCGCACGACGGGCATCTGGAGCACGCTGTCCGCCATGTTCCCGGAGGAGCGGGAGATGGGGATCTACGACGTGGACACCCACACGCCCGCCGGGATCACGGCGCACGCGCCGGGCTACATCGACAAGGCGCACGAGGTGATCGTGGGTCTCCAGACCGACGCCCCGCTCAAGCGCGCGATCATGCCGAACGGCGGCTGGCGCATGGTCGAGGGCGCGCTGGAGACCTACGGCTACGAGGTCGACGAGACCCTGCGCAAGGTCTTCACCGAGTACCGCAAGACGCACAACCAGGGCGTGTTCGACGTCTACCCGCCGAACGTGCGCGCGGCCCGCAGCTCGCACATCATCACGGGCCTGCCCGACGCCTACGGCCGCGGCCGGATCATCGGCGACTACCGCCGCGTCGCGCTCTACGGCGTCGACGCCCTGATCGCCGCGAAGAAGCTCGACAAGCTCGGGCTCGACACGCAGCCCTTCAGCGAGAAGGTCGTGCGCGAGCGCGAGGAGCACGCGGAGCAGATCCGCGCGCTGGGCGAGCTCAAGGAGATGGCGGCCTCGTACGGCTACGACATCTCCGGGCCCGCGACGTCGGCCCGCGAGGCCGTGCAGTGGCTCTACTTCGCCTACCTCGCCGCGGTGAAGGAGCAGAACGGCGCCGCGATGTCGCTCGGGCGCACGTCGACGTTCCTCGACGTGTTCATCGACCGCGACCTCGAGGCCGGCCGCATCACGGAGTCCGAGGCGCAGGAGATCATCGACGACTTCGTCATCAAGCTGCGCATCGTGCGGTTCCTGCGCACGCCCGAGTACGACGCCCTGTTCTCCGGCGACCCGACCTGGGTCACCGAGACGATCGGCGGCATGGGCGAGGACGGGCGCCCGCTCGTCACGAAGAACTCGTTCCGGTTCCTCCAGACGCTCTACAACCTCGGCCCGGCCCCCGAGCCGAACATGACGGTCTTCTGGAGCCCGGAGCTGCCGCAGGGCTTCAAGGACTACTGCGCCCAGGTCTCGATCGACACCTCGGCCGTGCAGTACGAGTCGGACGAGCTCATCCGCCAGCACTGGGGCGACGACGCGGCGATCGCGTGCTGCGTGTCCCCGATGCGGGTCGGCAAGCAGATGCAGTTCTTCGGTGCGCGCGTGAACCTCGCCAAGACGCTGCTCTACGCGATCAACGGCGGGCGCGACGAGATCTCGGGCAAGCAGGTCTCGCCCGTGGCGGCGCCCGTCGAGGGCGACGTGCTCGACTTCGACGACGTCATGGCGAAGTTCGACGCGACGATGGACTGGCTGGCCGAGACGTACGTCGAGGCGCTCAACTGCATCCACTGGTCGCACGACAAGTACGCGTACGAGCGCATCGAGATGGCGCTGCACGACAAGGACGTGCTGCGGACCATGGCGTGCGGCATCGCGGGCCTGTCCGTCGCGGCGGACTCGCTGTCGGCGATCAAGCACGCGAAGGTCTCCGTCGTCCGCGACGAGCGCGGCCTCGTCGTCGACTACGTGACCGAGGGCGAGTACCCCACGTTCGGCAACGACGACGACCGGGCCGACGCGATCGCCGTCGACCTCGTCGAGCGGTTCATGGCGAAGGTGCGCACGCACCCGACGTACCGTGACGCGGTGCCCACGCAGTCGGTCCTGACGATCACGTCGAACGTCGTGTACGGCAAGGCGACGGGCAACACGCCCGACGGCCGTCGCGCCGGCGAGCCCTTCGCCCCGGGCGCCAACCCGATGAACGGGCGCGACACGCACGGCATGCTCGCCTCGGCGCTGTCGGTGGCCAAGCTGCCGTACGACGAGGCGCAGGACGGCATCTCGCTGACCAACACGGTCGTGCCGAGCGGGCTCGGGCGCACCAAGGAGGAGCAGGTCACCAACCTCGCCGGCCTCCTGGACGCCTACATCGGGTCCGAGGGATACCACATGAACGTCAACGTGCTGAACCGCGAGACGCTCCTGGACGCCATGGACCACCCGGAGAACTACCCGCAGCTGACGATCCGCGTGTCCGGGTACGCGGTGAACTTCGTCCGCCTCACGCGCGAGCAGCAGCTGGACGTGCTCTCGCGCACCTTCCACGGCGCGCTCTGACGAGCCCTGACGAGCCCTGAGGAGCCAGCCATGACCGTCACCCTTCCCGGCCCCGCCGTCCGCCCGCAGCGCGGGTGCGGCGTCCCCGGGAGCACCCTGCCCGACGACGCCACGCGCCTCGACGTCCCGGGCGCCCCGACCTCCGCGGCCGAGCCCGCGGCGTCGGGCACGCCCGTGGGCCACGCGCGCCGGGCGGGCGCGGGCCTGGACGGGTTGACGGTCGCGGACGTGGACCGGGCCGACAAGCTCGCGGCGATGCGCGCGGGCGAGCTCGGCTCGGTCCACTCCTGGGAGCTCGTCACCGCCGTGGACGGGCCGGGGACCCGGCTCACGGTCTTCCTCAACGGGTGCCCGCTGCGGTGCCTGTACTGCCACAACCCCGACACGTTCGCCATGAAGGACGGCAGGCCCGTCACGGCGGACGAGCTGCTCGGGCGCGTCCGGCGCTACCTGCCCGTGTTCCGGGCGACGCACGGAGGGCTCACGCTCTCCGGCGGCGAGGTGCTCATGCAGCCCGCGTTCGCGGCGCGCGTCCTGCGCGGCGCGAAGGCGATGGGCGTGCACACCGCGCTCGACACGTCGGGCTTCCTCGGCGCGAACGCGACCGACGCGATGCTCGACGACACGGACCTCGTGCTGCTCGACGTGAAGTCCGGCGACCCGGACACCTACAGGAAGGTCACCAGCCGCGACCTCGAGCCGACCCTGCGGTTCGGGCGGCGGATCGCCGAGCGCGGGCTCACCGGCCACGCGCCCGAGGTGTGGGTGCGCTTCGTCCTCGTCCCGGGCCTCACCGACGACCCGGACAACGTCGAGAAGGTCGCCGACTACGCCGCCTCGCTCAACGCGGTCCGCCCCGGCACGGTGACGCGCGTCGAGGTGCTGCCCTTCCACCAGATGGGCCGCGACAAGTGGGACGCGCTCGGGCGCACCTACGAGCTCGACGACACGCCCGCGCCGTCGGCCGAGCTCACCGAGCGCGTGCGCGACCAGTTCCGCGCCCACGGCCTGACGACGTACTGACCCGACCTGCCGACGAGCGCCCGCTCGCCGAGAGGGGAGAAGCGGCGCCGGGAGCACCTCGCTCCGGGGCCGCTTCTCCCGTCTCGGCGGGCCTGCGGTCCTGAGGCGGGGCAGGGTCGTAGGGTTCGCGGGTGCCTGCAGCGACCGTCGACACCCACGACCCCCGTTGGACCGACACCGGGAGACGGTGGACCGAGCGCGTCGCCGACGCGCTCGCCGACCTCGCGAGCCGGGACGGGACGGCCCCGGTCGTCGAGCACATCGGGTCGACGGCCGTGCCCGGGCTGGCCGCGAAGCCGATCATCGACCTCCAGGTGCGCGTCGCGACGCTGCCCTCCGAGGCGGCGCTGGAGGCGGCGCTCGGGCCGCTCGGGTTCTCGATCGAGCGCGGGGCGCGTCCCGACTCGCCCGGCGTGTACCGGGACATCCCGCGCCCGGGCGCCGACCCCGCGCCCGAGCTCTACGCCAAGCGCCTGCTCACCCGCCCCGGCGACGAGGGCGAGCCGCCCGTGATCCTGCACGTCCGACGCCTCGACTCGCCGTTCGCGGCGTACGTCGTCGCGTTCCGCGACTGGCTGCGCGCCGTCCCCGCCGAGGCCGCGGCGTACGAGGCGACGAAGCGCAGCCTCGCCGCGCGCCACGCGGACGCCGACGACTACGACGACTACACGCGCGACAAGACGGCGTTCCTCGACGCGGCGCAGTCCCGGATGGAGCGCTGGCTCGCCGAGCGCGCGAACGCTCCTGCCTGATCCCTGCACGGCGCCGCCCGCGCACTGATACCGTGGTGGTACCAGACGAGAGGAGCTCACGTGGCTATGACCCTGCGGCTCGACGACGACGCGCAGGCGGCGCTGGAGCGTATCGCCCGCCGCGAGGGCGTCTCCGCGAACACCGCCGTCGCGCGCGCCGTCGTGGAGTACGACGCGAAGCGGCGCGAGATGCGTGACCGGCTGCTCGCCGACATCGTGGCGGAGGACCAGGAGCTGCTCGACCGGCTCGCGCAGTAGCCGTGGTCGTGTACCTCGACGAGGACGACCTCGTCGCCGCCGCCACCGCGTTCCTCGGGCACCCGCCTGCCGTCCGCGACTACGGGCTCCTGTCGTCCGCACTGGCGCGTCCGGCCGCGTCGATGTACGGCGTCGAGGCCTACCCCGCCCTCGACGAGAAGGCAGCCGCCCTGCTTCTCTCCGTCACGAAGAACCACGCGCTGATCGACGGGAACAAGCGACTGGGCTGGGTCGCGGTGAGACTCTTCTACGCGCTCAACGGAGAACGGCTCGTCATGCCGCAGGACACCGCGTACGCGCTCGTCGTCGGTGTCGCAGCCGGCCAGATCGACGACGTCGAGACCGTGGCGCGGAAGCTCGCGGAGCACGTCGTGCGCCGCGAGTCGTGATCGCCGCGAGCGGCGCGCTGCCCGACGTCGCCACCGCGCGGGCGGTCGTCGCGGACGCGGACGCCCTCGCCGCGCAGCTCGCGGCGCTCTCCGCCGCGCCGGCGACGGCCCGCGAGCAGGTGCGCGCCGCGTTCGGCGACAGCCGCGAGGAGAAGGTCCTGGCGCGACTCGACACCGTCGACGTCGCGTCGCTGCGCGACGTCACGCGCGAGCGGCTGCGGCTCGGGGCGCTCGCGGACGCAGGCGTGCGGACGGTCGGCGAGGTCGCGCGGCTCGGGCGCGACGGGCTGGAGAGGCTCCCCGAGATCGGCCCGCAGACGGCGACGCACCTGCTCGCCGCCGCCGAGCAGGTGGCACGCGCCGTGCGCGAGAGCCTGCGCTTCCGGATCGACCTCACGCCGACGGACCCGGTCGCGACCGCGCTCGTCCAGGCGCTGCACACGCTCGACCAGGCCGCCACCGCCGTCGCGCGGTACGGCGACCAGGTGCGGGCCGCGCTCGCCGAGCACGAGCGCGTGCGCGCCGACGCGCTGGTCGCCGCGAGCGGGCCGCGCCGCCTCCTCGCGTGGGGCGAGCGGCGGCGTCGGGCGTTCGCGGCCGTCGCGACGCTCGCGGGCCTCGCCGAGCGGGCGCGGGCGACGGGGCTCACCGAGGAGGCGCGGCGCGTCGTCGGGCTGCTGACCCAGCCCGCGCGCCCGTACGACGTCTGGGAGGACTTCCGCCGCCGGTCCGCGGCGTACTACGCGCTGCTCGACGGCGTCGCCCCCACGGGCCGCGACGTCGCCGCCGCGGCCGGGCACCTGCCCGCCGAGCTCGTGGACCGCGTGCAGACGCAGGCGCTCGACGAGTCGCTGCTGACGGTCTCGCTGCGCGGGTACCAGGCGTTCGGGGCCCGCTTCGCGCTCGCTCAGCGGCGCGTCGTCCTGGGCGACGAGATGGGCCTGGGCAAGACGGTGCAGGCCGTCGCCGTCGTCGCGCACCTGGTCGCCCGCGGCGCGACCCACGCGCTCGTCGTGTGCCCGGCGAGCGTGCTGGAGAACTGGGTGCGCGAGCTGCGCGCGCACGCGGACCTCCCGGTGCACGCCGTCCACGGCGAGGACCGGGAGGAGGCGGCCGCGGCGTGGCGCGCGGCGGGGGGTGTCGCCGTCGTGACCTTCGCGGGCCTGCGGCGCGCGGGGACCGAGGCGTTCGCGGCGGCGGCGCCGGCCGTGCTCGTCGTGGACGAGGCGCACTACGTGAAGAACCCGCTCGCGAAGCGGTCGGTGGCCGTCGCGACCCTCGCCCAGGCGACCGAGCACGTGCTCCTGCTCACCGGCACGCCCATGGAGAACCGGGTCGAGGAGTTCCGCACCCTCCTGGGCTACCTCCAGCCCGAGCTCGCGGCACGCCTCGACGCCGCGCACGGCGCCGCCGGTCCCGACGCGTTCCGGCACGCCGTCGCGCCCGCCTACCTGCGACGCAACGCCGAGGACGTGCTCGAGGAGCTGCCCGAGCTCGTGCAGGTCGACGAGTGGGAGCGGCTCGGTGCGGTCGACGGCGCCGCGTACCGCGAGGCGGTCGCAGCGGGGTCGTTCATGGCGATGCGGCGGGCGGCGTTCGCCGTCGAGCACCCCGAGGACTCGGCGAAGCTGCGCCGGCTCGGGGAGATCGCGCGCGAGGCGGCCGAGAACGGGCGCAAGGTCGTGGTGTTCTCGTACTTCCGGGACGTCGTGGGCGCGGTCGCTCGCGCGCTCGGCGACCTCGCGCTCCCGCCCCTCACCGGCTCCGTGCCCGCCCGCACGCGTCAGACGATCGTCGACGACTTCACCGCGGCCGAGGAGCCCCGCGTGCTCGTCAGCCAGATCGACGTCGGGGGAGTGGGTCTCAACCTCCAGGCGGCGTCCGTGGTGATCCTGTGCGAGCCCCAGACCAAGCCGACGACCGAGGCGCAGGCCGTCGCGCGCGCCCACCGCATGGGGCAGGTCGAGACCGTCCAGGTGCACCGCCTGCTCACGGTCGACAGCGTCGACGAGCACCTCGTGCGCCTGCTCGGCACCAAGGCCCGGCTGTTCGACGCGTACGCGCGCCGCAGCGCGCTCGCCGAGGAGGTCGCGGGCGCGGTCGACGTGTCCGAGGCCTCGCTCGCGCGCGCGGTGGTCGACGCCGAGCGCGCCCGGCTGTTCGTCGACCCGGCCGTGACGTCGGTCGAGGACGCCCCCGTCGAGGAGGCGCCCGCCGACGTCGTCCTGCCCGGCGCGGCGGGCGACGGCGCGCTCGATGACGCGCCCCACGACGCGACCGAGGACGCGCCCGTCGAGCACTGACGCGGCGCGGTCCCGCGCCGTCGTCGCGCTCGGCGCCGGGACCCGGCATAGCGTGGCGTCATGACCCGGACGGACACCCTGCCCCCGCTCACCCCGCTCACCCCGCTGCGAGAGGACTGGACCACGGCGCTCGCCGTCGTGGCCCACCCCGACGACATGGAGTTCGGCGCCGCCGCGGCGGTCGCGCGGTGGACGGGTCAGGGCAAGCGGGTCGTGTACTGCATGGTCACGAGCGGCGAGGCCGGCATCGACGGCATGGACCCGGACGAGGCGCGCCGCGTGCGCGAGGCGGAGGAGATCGAGTCCGCCAGGATCGTGGGCGTCGACGAGGTGGAGTTCCTCGGGCTGCCCGACGGCGTGCTCGAGTACGGGCTGCCGCTGCGACGCGCGATCGCGGGCGCGGTCCGGCGCCACCGGCCCGACGTCGTGATCACCGGGAACTACCGCGAGACGTTCCCGGGCGGGATGCTCAACCAGGCGGACCACGTCGCGACGGGGCGGGCCGTCGTCGACGCCGTGCGCGACGCGGGGAACCGGTGGGTCTTCCGCGAGCAGGTCGAGTCGGACGGGATCGAGCCGTGGGGCGGGGTGCGTCAGGTCTGGGTCGCGGCCTCGCCCGACGCCGCGCACGGCGTGGACGTCAGCTCCACGTTCGAAGCGGGGGTGGCGTCCCTGCGCGCGCACGCCGCGTACCTCGACGGCCTCGGCTGGGAGGACTTCGACCCCGCGACGTTCCTCGGGTCGATGAGCGCCCCGACGGGCGAGCGCATGGGCGTCGCGCACGCCGTCGCGTTCGAGGTGCTGCGGATGGGCGCCGAGGACTGACTCAGGCGGGGTCGGGCTGGTCCTCGACCTCGACGACCTTCAGCTCGGGCGTGAACCCGAACAGTGCGCCGTCGTGCGAGCCGACCCACCACTTCCCGCACATCACGGTCGCGGACTGCTCGGTGCCCTCTTCCCACCAGGACGCCTCGAGCGTCGCCGCGGTGCGGTAGTCGATCGCGTCGAGCTCGCCGTGCTCGGGACGCGGCTCCAGGGGGTGGTCGGCCGAGACGGGGGTGCAGCTCGCGGGGAGAGCGCCGGGGTCGGCCGTCATCGTGAGGATGCGCTCGTCGCCCGTCGTGCGGACCACCTCGCGCACGTCGGTGGCGGAGTCGGGGACCCAGTCCGGGAGCACGGCATCGGCCTTGCCGGCCTTCCCGGTCGCGAACTCGTAGGTCGTGGTGTGGCCGGCGCGGTTCTCGGCGACGGCCTCGCCGATGCTGCCGCACGCGGACAGCAGGAGCGCGGCACCGGCGGCGACCGTGAGGGCGCCGAGCATGCGGCGCTCGGCCGTGCCGCGGGGCGTGGTGGTCAGGGGAAGATCGGCGGCGGGCTGGTTGGCGGTGCGGTTCGTCATGACCACGACGCTACGGAGCCTGAGCGGCCGACGGATCGGGCCGCGAGCGGAACCTCCGCGAGGCCGCCGTACGACCACGGACGGGCGGCCAGGGATGAGCATCCGTCCCGGGTAGGTCACGAAGGATGACCACGCCGACCGCCGAGCATGCGGCTGTCGCCCGTCCTGCACCCAGGACGGGCGACCACCGCATGCTCGGCGGGAGAGGGGTGGTCAGGCGCGCGATGCTGCCGGGACGTTTGCTGCGCCGTCGGGCAGGAACCGGCGGCCCAGGACCTTCTCGCTGTAGCCCGTGCGGTCGAGGTACGGCGTGATGCCGCCCAGGTGGAAGCCCCACCCCGCGCCCAGGATCATGCACAGGTCGATCTGCGACGGGCTCGCGACCACGCCCTCGTCGAGCATGAGCCCGATCTCCTGCGTGAGCGCCGTGAGCACGGAGTCGAGGACGCCGGCCTCGTCCAGCGCCCCGTCGCCGCCCGCCTCGCCCGTGCCGAAGACCCGCTGGATCGCCGGGTCGACGGGCTTGGGCAGGCCCTTCGGCGCGTCGAGGACGACGGGGATCTGCTCGTCGACGATGCGCTGGAGGCCGGGGGACGCGGGGAACCGGTCGCCCAGGTCCTCGCGCAGCGACGTGAGGACGTGCAGGCCGACGGCCGGTCCGACGAGGTCGAACAGCGCGAACGGCGGCATCGGCAGGCCGAGCGGTGCGACCGCGCGGTCCGCGACCTCGACCGACGTGCCGTTCTCGACCGCCTCGACGATCTTGCCCATGAGCAGGATGAGCAGGCGGTTGACGACGAACCCGGGCCGGTCGGCGACCAGCACGGCCGTCTTGCGGAGCTTCTTCGTCATGGCGAACGCCGTGGCGAGCGCCGCGTCGTCGGTCTTGGCCGCCTGGATGATCTCGACGAGCGGCATCTGGGCGACCGGGTTGAAGAAGTGCATCCCGACGACCCGCTCGGGGTGCTGCAGGTCGGCCGCCATCTCGGTGATCGAGAGCGCGGACGTGTTGGTCAGCAGCACGGCCTCGGGCGAGAGCACGCTCTCGAGCTCGGCGAAGACCTTCTTCTTGAGCCCGAGGATCTCCGTGACCGCCTCGATGACGACGTCGCAGCCCGCGAAGTCGCCGAGCTCGGTCGTGCCGTGCACGGAGCCGACGATGCGCGCGCCGGTGTCCGCGGACATCCGGCCCGAGCGCACGAGCTTCTCCACGGTCGAGCGGACGTAGCCGAGGCCCTTGTCGACACGCTCCTGGTCGAGGTCGCGCATGACGACCGGCACCTGGAGGCGCTGGGCGAACAGCAGCGCGATCTGCGCGGCCATGAGCCCGGCGCCGACGATCCCCACGCGGGTGACCGGGCGCGCGAGCTTCGCGTCGGGCGCGCCCTGGGGCCGCTTGCCCTTGGAGACGAGCTGGAACGCGTAGACGCTCGCGCGCATCTCGTCGCTCATGATGAGGTCCGCGAGGGCCTCGTCCTCGGCGGCGAACGCCTCCTCGCGCGACGCGGTGCGCGCGGCCGCGACGAGGTCGAGCGCGCGGTACGGCGCGGGGCGCGAGCCCGCGACCACGGCGTCGAGGCGCTGACGCGTCCCGGCGACGACGGCGTCCCACACGGGCTGCGGGTCGAGCTCGCGCCGCTCGACGACGATCTCGCCGCGCAGCACGGCCTCGGCCCAGCGCAGCGAGGACTCGAGGAAGTCGGGCGCCTCGAAGAGCGCGTCGACGAGCCCGATCTCGTACGCCTCCTTCGCCTTGAACGGCTTGTTCGCGGCGGGGCGGGCGAGGATGACGTCCATCGCCCTCTCGACGCCGAGCAGGCGCGGCACGAGGTAGGCGCCGCCCCAGCCGGGGACCAGGCCCAGGCCGACCTCGGGCAGCGCGAGCGCGCCGGCGTCGGACGCGACGGTGCGGTACGTGCAGTTGAGCGCGACCTCGAGGCCGCCGCCCAGCGCGACGCCGTTGACGAACGCGAACGTCGGCACGCCCATGTCCTGGAGCAGCGTGTACGCGGCGTGCCCGGCGCGCCCGAGGGCGAGCGCGTCGTCGCGCACCTGGACGGCCGCGGCCTGCGTGAGGTCCGCGCCCGCGGCGAGGAAGTACGGCTTGCCCGTGATCGCGACGGCGACGATCTCGCCGTCCGCGGCCCGGCGTCGCAGCGTCTCGAGGGTCGTGTGCAGCTCGGCGAGGCCCTCGGGGCCGAGCGTCGTCGGCTTGGTGTGGTCGAGCCCGTTGTCGAGCGTGACGAGGGCGAGCGTGCCCGTCCCGCCGGGGAGCGCGACGTCGCGCACGAGCGAGTGCGTGACGCGCTCCCCGCGCGCGGCGTCCTTCGTCGCGTCCGCGGAGGTGGTGGTGGTGTCGGTCGGTGCGCTCATCGTCAGTTCTCCGCGGTCTCGAAGGTGTGGCCGGAGTAGTCGGCGTGGTGCGGGTTCTCCCAGATCACGGTGCCGCCCATGCCGAGGCCGACGCACATGGTCGTCAGGCCGTAGCGCACCTCGGGGTGCTGCTCGAACTGGCGCGCGAGCTGCGTCATGAGGCGCACGCCCGACGACGCGAGCGGGTGGCCCATGGCGATGGCGCCGCCGTACTGGTTGACGCGCTCGTCGTCGTCCGCGATGCCGAAGTGGTCGAGGAACGCGAGCACCTGGACCGCGAACGCCTCGTTGATCTCGAACAGGCCGATGTCGTCGATCGTCAGGCCCGCGGACGCGAGCGCGCGCTCGGTCGCGGGGACCGGCCCGATGCCCATGACCTCGGGGTCGACGCCCGCGTACGCGTACGCGACGAGGCGCATGCGCGCCGGGAGCCCGAGCTCGTCGGCGACGTCGCCCGCGGCGAGCAGGCACGCCGTCGCGCCGTCGGTGAGCGGCGAGGCGTTGCCCGCGGTGACCTTCCCGCCGGGGCGGAACGGGGTCTTGAGGTCGCGGATCGAGTCGACCGTGGTGCCGGGGCGGGGCAGCTCGTCGGCCGTGGCCAGGCCCCACCCGAGCTCGGTCGACCGGGTCGCGACCGGCACGAGGTCGGGGGAGATGTCGCCGTTCGCGAGGGCCTTGGCGTACTTGGCCTGGCTCGCGACGGCGTACGCGTCGGCACGCTCCTTGGTGAGGTGCGGGTACCGGTCGTGCAGGTTCTCGGCCGTCGCGCCCATGACGAGCGCGGAGGAGTCGACGAGGCGCTCGGCGACGAACCGCGGGTTCGGGTCCGACCCCTCGCCCATGGGGTGGTGCCCCATGTGCTCGACACCGCCCGCGACGACGACGTCCTGCGCGCCCACGGCGACGTTCGCCGCGGTGGTCGTGACCGCGGTCATCGCGCCCGCGCACATGCGGTCGATCGCGAAGCCGGGCACCGACTTCGGCAGCCCGGCCAGCACCGCGACGCTGCGGCCGAGGGTGAGGCCCTGGTCGCCGGTCTGCGTGGTCGCGGCGAGCGCGAGCTCGTCGATCCGCTCGACGGGCAGCTCGGGGCGGCGGCGCAGGAGCTCGCGGACCGTCTTCACGGCGAGGTCGTCGGCGCGGGTCTCCGCGTAGATCCCGTCGGGGCGTGCCTTGCCGAACGGGCTGCGGACGCCCTCGACGAAGACGACGTCGCGCACGGGGCGTCTGCGTGAGCGCTGGGTAGCCGCCTGGGTGGGCGCCGAGGTGGGAGAGGGGGCCTCGTTGGCCACGGTCATGGCATCTCCATCCGATGCAGATGGTCGGGACGGCGGTGTCCGGAGCGGCACCGCTCGGGGGTCGTACGTGCGATACACGCTACCGCGGGTATCGGGAAAGTACGAGACCGATGCTACGACATGAAGAGACCCGGTATCGCATCGCGCGATACCGGGTCTCTCCGGCGTTCGGGGTGGTCTCGAGGCCGCGTCAGCGGCTCCCGCGGAGCTTGCGCACGACCTTCTTCGCGGTCGGCAGGCCCTTGTTCCACGCGGAGTACCACATCGAGAACGGCACGTCGACGCTGTGCACGAGCTCGTCGTCGTGCTGGGCGAAGCTGCGCTTGAACTCGCTGATCCCGTCGTTGAGCAGCCCGTTCATGTCGTACCGGACCAGCCCGGCCTGCTGCGCGAGCGTGATCGCGTGCCACTTCACCGGCGCGTTGGCGCGCAGCCTGCGACCCGCGTCGTTGATCCCGCCGTACAGCTCGAACGACGTCGTCGCCGACGACACGCACCACACGAACGACACCGGCGCGCCCTCGGAGAACGCGGCGACGAGCACCGAGTGCTCGCCGAGCTCGCGGTGGATCGCGAGGTAGTACTCGTCGTCGTGCAGCGCGAAGCCCGCACGCTCGGCGGTCTCGTGGTAGACGGCGAGCACCTGGCGCACCTCGGTCTCGTCCGTCACGCGACGCACCTCGAGCCCGGTGCGCGCCGCCTTGCGGATGTCGTACCGCGTCGACTTGCCCATGGCCTTCGTCAGCTCGTCCTCGGACTTCGTGAGGTCGAGGATCAGGGTCACCGGGTAGAGGATCGGGTTCGCCGCGGGGCGGGCGTCGGGCAGCGCGAGGTGCGTCCCGACGGGCCAGTCGGGCTCGATCGTCACGCCCACGCCGCCCACCGTCGTCTTGCACCAGGCGACGACGGCGCGGGTCACGGCGTCGCGCGTCGCGTCGTCGCCCACGCCCGGGCCGGCGCCCCAGCCGTCTCCCGCCGGCGCGATGACGGGCCCGCGCGGCACGTGGCACAGCGCCTTGAACTGCGCCGGGAGCGAGCGCACGAGCACCTGCGCCAGGCCGCGGACGCGGCCGTCGCCGTCCACCGCCTCCACGCGGTGCGGGGTCCAGGCGCCCGTGGCCTTGACCTCGCCCCAGCCCCAGAGCTGCAGGGGGTGGCCGCCGAGCTCGTTCACCCGGGCGTCCCAGGAGGCTCGGTCGGTGACTGTCCGGATCGTCAGGTTCGCGTCGTGCACGCGGACGACCCTACCCTCCCGCTACCGCTCACCGGCGCGCTCGAACGCGTCCGCGAGGGGCTCCGCGACGAGCCCCACCTGCCACTCGCGCGCCCCGCGGCCGCGCAGGAACGCGGCGATCCCGTCCGCGTCGGCCGGCTCCGGCGGAGTCCAGCACAGGCGCCGCAGGGCGTCGGGCTGGAGCACGTTCTCGACCGGCACGGCGTACCGCTCGGCGAGCTCCTGCACGACGGCGCGCGCCGCCTCGAGCCGTGCCGCGGCACCCGGGTCGCGGTCCGCCCACGCGCGCGGGGGTGGCGGGGCGTCGGTGCGCGGTCCGCGCGTGGTCGGCAGGGCGCTCGCGGGCAGGGCGAGCGCGGCGTCGACCGCGCGCTGCCAGTACGCCGCACGGCGGCGCGTGCCCTTGCCCGCGAACGGCGGGAGCTCGACGAGCTGGCCCGCCGTGCGCGGCAGCGCCTCGGCCGCGGCGACGATCGCGCGGTCGGGCAGGACGCGCCCGGGGGCGATGTCCCGCGCCCGGGCGGTCGCGTCGCGGGCCTCCCACAGGCTCCGGACGACGGCGAGCCGGCGCGGGTCGCGCAGCGTGTGCGTGCCCGACGTCCGGCGCCACGGCTCGGGCCGCGGGGCGGGCGGCCCCGCGGTGCGGACGGCCTCGAACTCCTGCGCCGCCCACTCCGACTTGCCCGCCTCGTCGAGCCGCTCGCCGAGCGCCCGGCGCAGCGGGACGAGCACCTCGACGTCGAGCGCCGCGTACCGCAGCCAGTCCTCGGGCAGCGGCCGGGTCGACCAGTCCACCGCCGAGTGCTCCTTGGCGAGGCCGAGCCCGAGCACCTCGGCGACCACGGCGGCGAGGCCCACGCGCTCCATCCCCAGCAGGCGGGCCGCGAGCTCGGTGTCGAACACGCTGGCCGGGACGATCCCGTGCTCCGCGAGCCCGGGCAGGTCCTGCGACGCCGCGTGCAGGACCCACTCGGCGTCGCCGACCGCCTCGCGCAGCGGCGACAGGTCGGGCACGCCGACGGGGTCGACGAGCGCGGTGCCTGCGCCCTCGCGGCGCACCTGGACGAGGTAGGTGCGCTGGCCGTACCGGTAGCCGGAGGCGCGCTCGGCGTCGGCGGCCACGGGGCCGCTCGCGGCGGCGAAGGCCTCGACGACGCGCGCGAACGCGGCGGGCGTGTCGACGACGGGGCCCAGCCCGTCGGACGGCTCCGTCAGCGGGGTGACGACGGTCGGTGCGCGCTCCGCCCCGGGTGCGGGGTCGAGCGGAGGGGGAGCGGGTGCTGCGGTCGAGCTCATGAGCCCACGGTATTGCGTCGCGCAGGGGGTCGAGCACCGAGGGGGGTCACACCCTCGGGCAGCGGCGGCAGACCGGCGGCCGTGCACAGGAGCTGCGACCACGCCGCGAGGTGGTCGCCGAGGTCCGCGGCGCCGGCGCCCTCCGCGGGCACCGGGGTCCACGACGCGCGCATCTCGAGCTCCACGTCGTTGTGCTTGCCGGCGAGCGCGCCGAAGCTCTGCGACAGCACGCGCGTCACCGTGCCGCCCTCCGCGCGGACGGCCGCACCGGCGTCGTGGAGCGCGTCCTCGAGCCACGTCCACGCGACCTCGGCGAGCATGTCCTCCGCCGCCATCTCCGGCTCCAGCGTCGCGCGCACGAGCGTCACGACGCGGAACCGTCCCTCCCACGCCTCCTGGCCCGCCGGGTCGTAGAGGACGATGAAGCGCCCCGACGCGAGGTCGGGGTCGTCGGAACGGTCGGCCTCGACCTCGCCCGTGAGCGCGACCGACCACGGCGCGATCCGGCGCGGGGCGGGGACTTCGCGCAGCGTCACCTCGGGTCGCAGCCGTCGCGCGCCGAGGGCGTCGAGGACGGCACGGAACTCCGGGGGAGCGTCGGTCCCGTGAGGGGTGGTCACCCCGGCACAGTACGAGCGGGAGGGGCGGGACGGACGCACGCCGCGCGGGTGTCATCGAATCGTGACCCCGACTTCGTCACGATCCCTGCGGGTGACCGGATCGTGGCACCCCCGGGGCGCGACGGCGCCCGAGGACTAGGCTGGCAGCGTATCCATCCCCGGTGCACCCGGCCGCGCGCCCGCGCCCGGCCCGGTTCCGCGCCCTCCCGCGCGCAGCCGTCGTGCGCCGGGACCGACCCCCGAGGAGCAGGGAAGCAGATGTCAGCACGCGCACAGATCGGTGTGACCGGACTCGCCGTCATGGGTCGCAACCTGGCCCGCAACTTCGCCCGGCACGGCTACACGGTCGCGGTGCACAACCGCTCGTACGCCAAGACCGAGTCCCTGATCGCCGAGGCGGGCACCGAGGGCGACTTCGTCCCGTCGGAGTCGATGGCGGACTTCGTGGCCTCGCTCGAGCGCCCGCGCAAGGTCGTCATCATGGTCAAGGCCGGCGCGGCCACCGACGCCGTCATCGACGAGCTCGTGCCGCTGCTCGAGGAGGGCGACATCGTCGTCGACGCCGGCAACGCGCACTTCCCCGACACGATCCGCCGCGAGAAGGCGCTCGCGGCGCTGGGCCTGCACTTCGTGGGCACCGGCGTCTCGGGCGGCGAGGAGGGCGCGCTCAACGGCCCGTCGATCATGCCGGGCGGCACGCGCGAGTCGTACCAGAGCCTCGGCCCCATCCTCGAGGACATCTCGGCGAAGGTCGACGGCGTGCCGTGCTGCACCTACGTCGGGCCCGACGGCGCCGGCCACTTCGTCAAGATGGTGCACAACGGCATCGAGTACGCCGACATGCAGCTCATCGCCGAGGCGTACGACCTGCTCAAGCAGGGGCTCGGCGCGTCCGCGCAGGAGATCGGCGAGATCTTCGCGCAGTGGAACACGGGCGACCTCGAGTCGTTCCTCATCGAGATCACCGCGGACGTGCTCCAGCACGTCGACGCGGAGACCGGCAAGGCGTTCGTCGACGTCGTGCTCGACCAGGCGGAGCAGAAGGGCACCGGTCGCTGGACGGTGCAGAACGGCCTCGACCTCGGCGTGCCGATCACCGGCATCGCCGAGGCGACGTTCGCCCGCGCGCTGTCCGGCTCGGTCCCGCAGCGCGAGGCGGGTCGCGCCGCGCTGCCCGCCGACGCCGCGGCGTGGGACGTGCAGGACCGCGACGCGTTCGTCGAGGACGTGCGTCTCGCGCTCTACGCGTCGAAGGTCGTCGCCTACTCGCAGGGCTTCGACCAGATCGCGGCCGCGTCGGCCGAGTACGGCTGGGACATCGACCGCGGCGCGATGGCCCGTATCTGGCGCGGCGGCTGCATCATCCGCGCGCGCTTCCTCAACCGCATCACCGAGGCGTACGAGCGCGACGCGCAGCTCCCGCTGCTCCTCGCCGACGAGTACTTCACGGGCGCGGTCGGCAACGGTCTCGCGGCGTGGCGTCGGGTGGTGGCCCAGGCCGCCCTGAACGGCGTGCCGACGCCCGCGTTCTCGTCGTCGCTCGCCTACTACGACGGCGTGCGGGCCGAGCGCCTGCCCGCCGCGCTGATCCAGGCGCAGCGCGACTTCTTCGGCGCGCACACCTACCGCCGCGTCGACAAGCCGGGTGTCTTCCACACCGAGTGGTCGGGCGACCGCACCGAGTCCGACGCCTGACGTCCCTCCCGACGTCCCGACGGCGGTCGTCGCGCTCCGGCGCGGCGGCCGCCGTCGCGCGTCCCGGCCCGCGCGTCCCTGCGAGTCCGCCGACGTGGCAGGCTAGGCCGCGCGGGCCGCTGCGTCGGCCCCACCCCTGACGCCGGACGACACGGAGAACGATGAGCCGCCACCCGCAGGACGCGACCGCGACGAGGATGCTCGCCGACCGGACGGGCACCGACCCGGCCGACTGGTTCCTCGTCTTCAAGGCCCGCTACGGGATGGAGGTCGTGTTCCGCGCGCTCGCCGAGGCCCGGGGGCCGGGTGACGTGGTCACCCAGGTGTTCACGTGCTCGACGGCGGTCGACCCGGTGCTCGTCGCCGGGCTGCGGCCCGTCTACGCCGAGGTGTCCCCGGCGACGGTCGCGATCGACCCCGAGCGGCTCGCCCTCGGCCCGGCCACGCGGGCGGTGGTGCTGCAGAACACGTTCGGCATCGTCGACGAGCCGGCCGCGCGTCGCCTGCGCGACGCCGCACGCTCGGTCGGTGCGCTGCTCGTCGAGGACAGCGCGCACTGCGTGGGGCGCCTCGCGCGGGACGCCGACGGCACGCCCGTCGCGGACGTCTCGTTCCACTCGTTCGGCGTCGAGAAGCTGCTGCCCACGCGCTTCGGCGGGGCGGTGTGGGTGAGCCCCGCGCTCGACCCGGCGCTGCGCGCGGCGACGGTGGCGGCGCTCGACGCGCTCCCCGTCGTCGGGCCGCGGCTCGACCTCGCGGCGCGCAGCTTCCGCACGCAGGTGCGCGTGCTCAACCGTCTCCCGGGCGCGGCGGCGGGCAAGGTGCGTGGTGCGCTGACGGCCGTCGGCGCCTACGAGCCGGCGATCGCCCCCGTGGAGAACCGGGGCGGGCTCGCGCACCCGCCGCAGCGCCCGTCCGCGTGGGTCGTGGACCGCATGGTCGACGCGCTGCGCTCCAGCGGCGACACCGAGGCACGGCGCGCCGACACGGTCGCGGAGTACGTGCGCGGGCTCTCCGACGTCGTCGAGGTGCCGGCCGGGATCGGGGAGCGTGCGCCGCTCGTGCGGTTCCCGTTCTTCGCGCCCGACGCCGCGACCGCTGATCGCCTGGTCGCCGAGCTCACGGCCGCCGGGTTCTACGTCGGGAAGTGGTACCGGCCGGCGCTGTTCCCGGGCCCGGACGACCCGGCGGTGTACGGGTACACGCCGGGCGACCCCGCGCTCGCGACGACGGAGGACCTCGTCGCGCGCGTCGTGAACCTCCCGACCACGGTCGGCGTCGCGACGGCGCGCCGCGTCGTCGAGGCCGTCCGGTCCGCCCTGGGCGCCTGAGCCCCACGACCAGGCGGTCCACGTCGGCCGACCAGGTGGTCCCGGCGCGTCCGCGACACCGGACGAGCCGGGACCACCTGGTCGACGCCGGACGTCCCGGGGTCAGGCCGACGGGCGCGAGCGCGCGAACTTCACGTAGTCGAGCGTGTGGCGCAGGTCCACGCGCCACACGTCGAGGCGGCGGCGCAGGCTGCGGTCGGGTGCGTACCGCAGGGTGTGCCACACGCCGTGCTTGCGGGCCTTCTTCACGCGGTGGCGCAGCGACACCGGCACGAGCGCCCGGACGACGGGGTAGGGCACGTTGACCCACAGGCTCGCGGCCGACGTGACCTGCTCGGGCAGCTCGCGCCCGTACACGAGGTCCTCGACGTAGCAGCGCGCGAGGTTGCCGCCCGCGGCCATCGTGTAGAAGCTCGCCGCGCCCTGGCGCAGGTTGACCTCGAGGATCTTGCTCGTGCCGGTGCGGCGGTCGTACATGACGTCGAGGTTGGCGGCGCCGACGTAGCCGAGGCTGTCGAGCAGGTGCCGGATCGACTCCGTGAGCCGGTCGTCCTTCATCGTCACGACGGCGTTGTAGTTCCCGACGAGCTTCGGGTCGTACTCGCCGAGCACGATCTGGGCCGCCGACAGGAACCGCAGCCGGCCGTGGCGGTCGGAGTACGTGTTGACCACGCGCATGACCGACTCGTCGCCCGCGAGGTACTCCTGGACGATGAGGTCGTCCGTGTACCCCGCGGCGTAGATGCGGCGGCCGACGTCGCGCAGCTCCGCCGCGTCCTGGACGAGGTACACCTTCTTCTTGCCCTCGAACCGCAGGCGCGGGTAGGTGTCGGTGTCGGCCGGCTTGAGGATGAGCGGGTACGGGAAGGGGAGGTCCTCCCCGAAGCCGGGAGCGTCGACGTCGGCCGCCGTGGCGATCACCGTCTCCGGGTGCGGCACGCCGAGCTCCGCGCACGTGCGCGCGAAGTCCGTCTTGTTCATGAGGCGCGCGGCCAGCTCCTCGCCGACGAGCGGGATGACGTAGAGGTCCTCGAGCTCGGCCCGGTGGGCGATCACGACGTTCGTGTAGAACTCGATGTTCGCGACGAGCAGGCGCTTGCGGCCCGGGAACTCCTCCGCGAGCTCGCGCAGGACCGCGACGATGCGCTCGGGGTCGTCGAAGTCCCGGTAGGTGCGCACGTCGACGATGCGGGAGTCCGCCGTCTCGCGCAGGGGGAAGCGGCCCAGGGCCAGCGTGCGGACGCCGTACGCCTCGTGCAACGACCTCGCGATGTTGTAGGTGTTGAGGTTGGTCCCCAGGACGATGGGGAGGAACTCGGCGTTGCCGTACGTCATCGCGGAGGGTCGTCCGTTTCTCTTCGGGTCGGCGGGCGTCCGCCATCCTACGGTCCGCGCGGCCCGCGCCCCGGGACGCGGGAGCCGTAGGATCCACGGGTGACGTCGCGACCGGACCAGGACCACGCCCAGCCCCTCGTCGGAGTGCTCGGGGGTGTCGGGCCGCTCGCCACGGCCTACTTCCTCCAGCTCCTCGTCGCGCTCACGGAGGCCGAGCGCGACCAGGACCACGTCGACGCCGTCGTGCTCAACCACGCGACGATCCCCGACCGCACGGACTTCATCCTCGGGCGGTCCGACGCCGACCCGGGCCCGGTGCTCGCGCGGGACGCGGAGCGGCTCGAGCGCTTCGGCGCGGACTTCCTCGTCATGCCGTGCAACACCGCGCACTACTTCACGCAGCAGGTGCTCGACGCGATCAGCGTCCCGTTCGTGTCCATCATCGACACCACGGTCGACGCGGCACGGGCGCGGGTCGACGACCTGCGCGCGGTGGGCCTGCTCGCCACGGCGGGGACCGCGGCGTCGGGCGTGTACCAGGACGCGTTCGCGCGCCACGGCGTCGAGGCGCTCGTGCCCGACGACGCCGACCAGTCGCTCGTGTCGCAGATCATCTACGAGCAGGTGAAGGCGGGGCGGCCCGTCGACATCGAGACGTTCCGGGCCGTCGCGGGCCGGCTCGTCGAGCGCGGGGCCCAGGTGATCGTGCTGGGCTGCACGGAGCTGTCCGTGGTCGCCGTCGACCACGACCTGCTCGCCGACCCGCTCTACCTCGACTCGACCGACCAGCTCGCCCGCGCGACGATCCGCCGCGCCGGGCACCGCGTCCGCGGGGCGTGACCCCGCGGGTCCGACGACCGCCGGGCCGGCCGGCGCGGTCGTCGGCCCGACGAGCGGCGGGTCAGCCCAGCTCGCTCGTGCCCGAGTAGAGGTGCAGCACGGGGACGTGCAGCTCCTCGCGCGCCCGCGAGGCCCAGTCGGTGTGGAACGTGTCCTCGACCGCGTGCGGGTAGGTCACGACGACGATCTCGCGCGCCCCGCCGGACGCGACGGCCGTGCGCAGCGCCGGCAGCGGGTCGTCGTCGACGACGACGCCGTCGGCCTCGCGGCCCGCCGCGCGGAGCTCGGCCACGCTGCGCTCGAGCTGCTCGCTCGCCTCCGCCTTGGCCGTCGTGGGCGAGGGCTCGCGGCCCAGGACCTCGTCCCACGCCTCCTTGAGCTCGCCCACACTGAGGTGGTCGATGATCCCCGAGATGACGTTGCGCTCGGTGTCCGCCGGGACCAGCACCCGGTAGGCGAGCTGCTCGTCCTCGTGCAGCGACAGGATGTGCTGCACGTCGGCCGGGTTGAGCGTGTCTTCGGTCAGGACGAGGATCGTGTCGGTCACGCGGGTCAGCCTAGCGGGAGGAGCCAGCGCGCGGCGGTCGTACCGGCGGGCGACCCGGGCCGGTCCTCGGGGGCGTGCAGCAGGTGCGCGAGGCGAGCTCCGCGGGGGAGCGCCGTCGTCGCCCCCGGTCTCGCGGCACCGGCGACGATCCGCGCCGGGCCGGGCCCCACGAGGGTCGGGGTGGTCGTGACGCACAGCTCGTCGACGAGGTCCGCGGCGAGGAGGTCCGCCAGCAGCGACGGGCCACCCTCGGCGAGGACGCGCGTCAGGCCGCGCCCGGCGAGCGCGGCGAGTCCCGCGGCGAGGTCGAGCGCGTCGCCCGGCTCGTGCGTGTCGTCGGCCGCGTCCTGCCCGACGACGAGCACCCGGTCCGCGGGCACGTCGCCCCGGGCGGTGGCCGCCCCGGCGGGGCCGGTCAGCACGAACGGCGGCCGGTCCGTCCCGGCGAGCGTCGGGGGCACGCGGCCGCTCCGGCTGACGACGGCGAGCTCGAGCGGGGCGTCGTGCAGGTGCCGCAGCCCGCGGGGCCGGTCGAGCGGCGTGTACCCCTCCGCGCGCGCGGTGCCCGCCCCGACGAGCACCACGTCCGCCAGCGCCCGCAAGACCCGGAACACGCGCCAGTCCGCGTCGTCGTTGATCGACCCCGACCGCTCGTCGGGACCCCACGCCGCGCCGTCGACGCTCGCGACCATGTTCGCCCGGACGACGCTCGCCCCGCGGACCGGGGTCCCGTAGGCGTAGAGCGCGGCGAGCCGGTCCTCGCGCGGGTCGGGCGGGAGGTGCTCCGCGGCGGGCAGGAGCACGTCGAGCGCGGGGAGGTCGGCGCGCCCGGCGACGGGCGCACCCGGCCCCTCGGGCGGGGTGGTGGTCGAGGTCACAGCGGCCAGGCTAGCCGCAGGCGTAGGCTGGATCCTCGTGACTGCGCCCGCCTCCGGTGGTTCCTCGGCCCCGGCAGCCCTCCCCGGCACCGCCCGCGCGTCGGCCTCCTCGCCGACCCCCGGCCGGCCCGGGCCCGTCCGTGCCCTCGCCGACGTCCGGCCCTCCGTGCCCCCGGCCCGGCTCCTCGCCGACCTCGTGCCCCCGCGGCACTTCGCCGACGCGCGCTTCTCGACCTACCGCGCCAACCCCGCCTACCCCAGCCAGGCGCGCACCGTCGCGCGGCTCGAGGAGGTCGCGGCCGCCGTCGTGAAGCCCGCGCGCAAGGGCCTGTTCGGCGCCCGGAAGCAGACCGCGCCCGCGGTGTACATGGACGGCGGGTTCGGCGTCGGCAAGACCCACCTGCTCACGTCCCTCGCGCACGCGGTGGGCCTCGACGTCAGCGCGTACGGCACGTTCGTCGAGTACACGAACCTCGTCGGCGCGCTCGGCTTCCGGGCGACCGTGGACGCGCTCGCCACGAAGAAGCTCGTGTGCATCGACGAGTTCGAGCTCGACGACCCGGGCGACACCGTCCTCATGTCCCGGCTCCTGCGCGAGCTCGCGGACCGCGGCGTCGCGCTGGCCGCGACGTCGAACACGCTCCCCGAGGCGCTCGGCGAGGGCCGCTTCGCCGCCGAGGACTTCCTGCGCGAGATCCAGGCGCTCGCGGCCCGGTTCGAGGTGCTGCGCGTCGACGGCGAGGACTACCGGCACCGCGCGGTCGTCACGGACTCCGCGCCCCTGCCCGAGGCCGACGTGCGGACGGCCGTCACGGGCCGGCCCGGCGCGACCCTCGACGCGTTCGACGACCTGCTCGCGCACCTGTCGCAGGTCCACCCCAGCCGGTACCGGGCGCTGCTCGACGGCGTCGAGGTCGTCGCGCTCACGGGCGTGCACCCCGTCACCGAGCAGTCCGCGGCGCTGCGCCTCGTCGTGCTCGTCGACCGCCTCTACGACCGCGACGTGCCCGTGCTCCTCGCCGGGACCGGCGCGTACACGGGGGAGCGGAGCCTGTTCACCGAGGAGATGCTGCGCGGCGGGTACCGCAAGAAGTACTACCGCGCGCTGTCGCGGCTCGGCGCGCTCGCGGAGGACGGCCGCACGGTCGCGCGCGGCGCGGCCTGAGCGTCACGTCGCCGCGAGGCGCGCCTTCTCGACCGCGACGTCGAAGTCGGCCGGGGGCCACCCGAGGTCGAGGCCGCGCAGCGCGTCGAGCAGGAGCTCGCTCACCGCGAGGCGCGCGAACCACTTCCGGTCGGCCGGGACCACGTGCCACGGCGCGACGTCGGTGCTCGTCCGGTCGAGGACGGCCTGGTACGCCTCCTGGTAGGCGGGCCACTTCTGGCGCGAGTCGACGTCGTTCGGGTTGTACTTCCAGAACTTGTCCGGGCGCTCGAGCCGTTCCATGAGCCGCGCGCGCTGCTCCTCGTAGGAGACGAGCAGCGCGACCTTGACGATCGTCGTGCCCGCCGCGGCGACCTCGGCCTCGAAGCGGTTGATCTCGTCGTAGCGCGCCTCCCAGACCTCGGGCGGCACGAGCGCGTCGACGCGCGCGACGAGCACGTCCTCGTAGTGCGACCGGTCGAAGACGCCGATGTACCCGGGCTCGGGCAGGGCGCGACGGATCCGCCACAGGTAGTCGTGCCGCCGCTCCTCGGACGTCGGCACCCCGAACGAGCGGTGCGCGACACCCTGCGGGTCGACGAGCCCGACGACGTGCCGCACGATCCCGCCCTTGCCCGCCGTGTCCATGCCCTGCAGCACGAGGAGCACCGACCGCGACCCGCCCGATCGGCCCTCGGCGAACAGGCGCTCCTGCAGCTCGGACAGCTCGTCCGCGTGCCGCGCCACGAGGGCCTTCCCGGCGTCCTTGTCGCCGGTGAACCCCGGCGTCGACGCGCGGTCGAACGTCGCGAGGTCGAAGCCCTCCGGCACCCGGAGCGCCTGCGCCGGCGGCACCTCCCAGGCGCTCTCGGCGCCCCGGTCGCGCGCGGCCTTCGTCTTCTTCGTCGTCGCCATGGGCGCGAGCGTAGTCACACCCGCGACAGCACGGCGACCGAACGCGCGGGCAGGTCGACGTGGTGCCGGCCCGCCCGCGTCGCCGGGTCCCAGGCGGCGAGCACGCGCGGCGTGCCGCCGAGGGCGAGCCGCAGCCGCCGCGGGGAGTCCCCGAGGTTCACCGCGACCGCGACGGTGCGTCGGTCCACGACGAACGCGGGCCCGCCGTGCGGGGCGGCGCCCGTCGTCGGCTCCTCGCCCGACGCGTCGTCGTCCGCGCCGCCCGGCCCGTGGACGCGGACGAGCGAGAGGTCGCCCGAGCGCACGTCGGGCCGTGACCGCAGGGCCACGAGGTCCCGGTACCAGGCGAGCAGCCGGGCGTGCTCGCCCCGCTCCCGCTCGGACCAGTCGAGCACGCTCGCGTCCCGCGTCGAGCGCGCCTGCGGGTCGGGCACGGGGTCGCCGCCGCCCCACCCGTGGTCGGCGAACTCGGCCGCGCGGCCCGCGCGGACCGCCTCCGCGAGCTCCGGCTCGGCGTGGTCCGTGAAGAACTGCCACGGGGTCGACGCGCCCCACTCCTCGCCCATGAACAGCAACGGCGTGAACGGCGACACGAGCACGAGCGCCGCGGCCGTCGCGAGGCCGCCGCCGTCGAGCGTGGCCGACGTCCGGTCGCCCTGCGCGCGGTTGCCCACCTGGTCGTGGTTCTGCGAGCTCACGACGAACGCGTGGCCGTCCGTCCCGGCCGGTACCGGCTGACCCCAGTCGCGTCCCCGGAACGTCGAGTACGTGCCGTCGTGCACAAACACGCCCGTGAGCGCCTTGCGCAGCACCGCGACCGACCCGAAGTCGACGTAGTAGCCCTGCCGCTCCCCGGTCAGCAGCGCGTGCACGGCGTGGTGGACGTCGTCCGCCCACTGGGCGCGCATCCCGCGCCCGCCCTGCTCCACGCCCGTCACGGTCGCCGGGTCGTTCTCGTCCGACTCGGCGACGAGCGTCAGCGGCCGCCCGCGCTCCTGCTCCACGCGCTCCACCCGCCGCGCGAGCTCCGCGAGGAGGTGCGTGGGGGAGTCGTCGACGAGCGCGTGCACCGCGTCGAGCCGCAGCGCGTCCACGTGGAACTCGACGAACCACCGCTCGGCGTTGTCGATCACCCACTCGCGCACCTCCCGGCTGCCGGGGCGGTCCAGGTTCACGGCCGAGCCCCACGGGGTCGTGTGCGCGTCCGTGAAGTACGGGCCGAACTCCGGCAGGTAGTTCCCCGACGGGCCGAGGTGGTTGTAGACGACGTCGAGCACCACCGCGAGCCCCCGGGCGTGCGCGGCGTCCACGAACCGCTGCAGCGCGCGCGGGCCGCCGTACGGCTCGTGCACGGCGTACAGGTGCACGCCGTCGTAGCCCCAGCCGCGCTCGCCGCCGAAGGCCGCGACCGGCAGGAGCTCGACCGCGCCGACGCCCAGCTCGACCAGGTGGTCGAGCCGGTCGACCGCCGCGTCGAGCGTGCCCTGCGGCGTGAACGTCCCGACGTGGAGCTCGTAGAGCACCTCGCCGCGCACGTCGCGGCCGGGCCACGCGGCGTCCGTCCACGCGAACGCCGGGTCGAACGTGCGGCTCGGGCCGTGCACGCCGTACGGCTGCCACGGGCTGCGCGGGTCCGGACGGCCCGGACCCCCGTCGACCGAGTACCCGTAGTCCGTGCCCCACGGCAGCTCGTGATCGTAGCCCCACCAGCCCGGCACGTGCGCCCCCACGAGGCGCAGCGGGAGGCGCTCGGCGCCGTCGAACGTGCCCGCGCCCTGTTCCGGCAGGAGCAGCTCGACGCTGCGCGCCGTCGGCGCCCACACGATCGGCCGGGGCCCCGGCACGGCGAGCAGAGGCGTGGCCTGCGGTGCGGGGACGCGCGGGGGCGGGACGGGGGTGCCTGCCGTCATGGCGCGCCGCCCTCGCCCGTCGCGGCGGCGCTCGCGGCCGTGCTCGCGGAGGAGCCCGGCGCGACGAGGAGCGCGACCGGCAGGTCGGCGAGCAGGTCCGCGACCCGGACGGTCCCGGCCGGGTGCTCGCGCCCGGTGAGCACGTCGACCCACGTGCCCGTGCCCGCGGGGAGCGCGACGACGTGGTCGCGCCACCCGCCGAGGCGGTCGACCGTCCCGGCGAGCCGGGTCGCCACCGTGACGACGTGCGCGACGGCCGCCTCGTCCGTGCGCTCGCCACCGGACGCGTGGTCGGGCGCGGGCCCGCCGGCGGAGGTACCGGCCGGCGCGGTGCGCGCGAACGCGAGCGCGCACGGCGTCGACGACGCGACGGGCGCGTACCCGGCTCCGTCGCCGACGAACGTGGCGGCGAGGGCGCGGCGCACGCGCAGGGCGCGCGCCGTGACGAGCAGCTTCTCGTCCGCGAGCGTCCGTGCGGGCGCCCCGCCGTCGAGCCGCGCGAGGCGCTCGGTGAGGTCGTCCACGTCCACGGGGCGGCGGTTGTCCGGGTCCACGAGCGTGGGCGCGTACGACTCGGCGCCCTGGTAGACGTCCGCGACGCCCGGGGCCGTGAGCCGCACGAGCGTGAGCCCGAGGCTCGCGGCGCGCAGCTCCTCGTGGTGCTCGCGCGCCCACCGGGCGAACGCCCCGGTGACGACCGGGTCGGCGAGCGCGCGCCGCGCGAGCTCGGCGACGGCCTCCTCGTACGCCTCGTCGGGGCTCGTCCACGACGTCGCGACCTTCGCCTCGCGCAGCGCCTTGCGCAGGTAGTCGACGAGCCGGTCGGGCGCGATCGCGGCGTCCGACGTGCCGGCGGGCGCGTCGTCCGGCGTCGGCGCGTCGGGGAGCCAGGTCCCGGCCACGGTCTGCCACAGCAGGTTCTCGGCGAGACCGTCGACGAGGACACCGCGGTAGGGGGCGGTCGCCGCGCGCACCTCCTCGACGAGGCGCGACCACACGCCCGCGTCCTCGGACAGCACGCCGAGGGCGGCACGCGTGTCCTCGCCGCGCTTGGTGTCGTGCGTCGACCCCGCCGTGAGGGCGTGCGGGGTGAGCGCGGCGAACCGCTGCGCGAACGCGTGCCAGTCGTGCACGCCGAGGCTGAACCGGTCCGGCTCGCCCCCGACCTCGCACAGGCTCACGAGCTCCGTCCAGCGGTAGAACGCCGTGTCCTCGACGCCCTTCGCCGTCACGGCGCCGCACACCTGCTGGAAGCGCACGACGAGCTCGTCGCGGCGCGCCTCGCGCCGCCGTCCCGCGCTCCCGACCTCGCGGCCGAGCACGAGGTCCACGACGACGGCGAGCGTCTCCGCGCGCTGCGGGTCGAGCCGTGCGCGGGCGCGCTCGGCCGCCTCCTCGACGGCCCGGACCGCCTCGTGCCGCGGCGGGGTGCCCGGCACCACGTACGCCCGGTACCGGTCGAACGCGACGAGCAGCTCGCGCAGGCACTGGTGCAGGCCGCGCCACGTGTGGTCGCGCAGGCGCGGGTCGTCGTGGCAGACGGCGGCCGCCAGGTCCGTGAGCCGGTGCACCTCCGCGTAGAGGGGCCCGGCGACGACCTCGCGCTTCGCCTCCTCGACGAGCGCACCGAGACCGCCGGGAGCCGCGCCCGTGAGGCGCGTCATCACCGCGTCGAGGCCCGACCGGCCGCCCGGGTCGACGAAGAGCTGCTGCAACCGCCACGCGACGTCGTAGCCGGTCGTCCCGACGGTCGCCCAGTCGGGCGGCACCTGCTCCTCGCCCGCGAGGATCTTCTCGACCACGACCCACGCGCCGTCGGTGCGGTCCGCGAGGCGCTGAAGGTACTGCGCCGGGTCGGCGAGGCCGTCGGGGTGGTCGATGCGCAGGCCGTCGACGACCCCGGACGTGACGAGGTCGAGCACGAGCGCGTGCGTCGCGTCGAACACCTCCTCGTCCTCGACCCGGACCGCGACGAGCGACCCGACGTCGAAGAAGCGGCGGTAGTTGAGCTCCTCGTCGCCCACGCGCCAGTAGGCCAGGCGGTAGTGCTGGCGCTCGACGAGCTCCGCGAGCGGGAGGTCCTCGGTCCCGGCGCGGACGGGGAACACGTGGTCGTAGTAGCGCAGGACGCGCCGGGGGCCGGGCCGGCCCGGAACCTCGACCTCGTCCAGCACGATCTCGCCCGCCGCGAGCACGTCGCCGAGGCGCGCGCCGAGGACGGGCATGAGGACCGCGCCCTCGCCCGCGGACCAGTCGACGTCGAACCACCGGGCGTACGGCGAGGCGGAGCCGTCCTCGAGCACGGACCACAGCGCGTGGTTGTGCCACGCGGGCGTGGGGACCGCCATGTGGTTCGGGACGACGTCGAGCACCATCCCCAGGCCCGCGCCGCGGGCCGCCGCCGCGAGCCGTCCGAGGCCCTCGCGCCCGCCGAGCTCGGCGCTGATCCGCGCGTGGTCGACGACGTCGTACCCGTGGGTCGACCCGGGCGCCGCCTGGAGCACGGGCGAGAGGTAGAGGTGCGTCACGCCGAGCGTCGCGAGGTACGGCACCTGGCGCGCGGCGTCGTCGAACGTGAGGTCGGGACCGAGCTGGAGCCGGTACGTCGAGACCGGCACGCGCGGCGGCGCACCGGGCGTGCCGGCGGGGGAGACGGCCGTCATCGCAGCGGCGGGCGGGTCAGGACGATGACGCTGCGGCCCGTCACGGACACGGTCTCCCCGGGCTGCAGCACCTCGCCGACGTCGACCGTGCCGTCGGTGTCCAGCACGACGTCCCAGCTCTCCCCGTACGCCGCCGGCGGCACCGTGAAGTCCAGCGCGTCGGAGTGCGCGTTGAGCAGCAGCAGGAACGAGTCGTCGACGATGGGCTCGCCCCGGCGGTCCTGCTCGGGGATCGCGTCGCCGTTGAGGAACACCATGACGGTGCGGGCGTAGGCGTGGTCCCAGTCCTGCTGGTCCATGCGCGAGCCGGTGATGTCGAGCCACTCGATGTCCGGCAGGTCGTCGGGACCCTCAGGGGTGCCCGGCTCCGCGCCGTCCTGCCGGCCCACGAAGAACCGCCGACGGTGCAGCACCGGGTGGTCGCGGCGCAGCCAGACGACGCGGCGCGCGAAGTCGAGGAGCGCGGCCCGCTCGTCGTCGAGGCCCTTCTCGCCGCCCCAGTCCATCCAGGTGATCTCGTTGTCCTGGCAGTAGCCGTTGTTGTTGCCGCGCTGCGTGCGGGCGATCTCGTCGCCGTGCGCGAGCATGGGCACGCCCTGCGAGAGCAGCAGCGTGGCGAAGAAGTTCCGCCGCTGGCGGGCGCGCAGCGCCCGCACGTCGGGGTCGTCCGTCGGGCCCTCGACCCCGCAGTTCCAGGACCGGTTGTGGCTCTCGCCGTCGTTGTTGTCCTCGCCGTTCGCCTCGTTGTGCTTCTCGTTGTACGACACGAGGTCGTTGAGCGTGAAGCCGTCGTGCGCGGTGACGAAGTTGATCGACGCGATGGGCTTGCGCCCGCCGTGCTCGTAGAGGTCGGACGAGCCCGTGAGCCGGCTCGCGAACTCGGGCAGCGTCGAGGGCTCGCCGCGCCAGAAGTCGCGCACCGTGTCGCGGTAGCGCCCGTTCCACTCCGTCCACAGGGGCGGGAAGCCGCCCACCTGGTAGCCGCCGTCGCCGAGGTCCCACGGCTCGGCGATGAGCTTGACCTGGGAGATGACCGGGTCCTGCTGCACGATGTCGAAGAACGCCGAGAGGCGGTCGACCTCGTGGAACTGGCGCGCGAGCGTGGCCGCGAGGTCGAAGCGGAAGCCGTCGACGTGCATCTCGGTGACCCAGTAGCGCAGCGAGTCCATGATGAGCTGGAGCACGTGCGGCGAGCGCATGAGCAGCGAGTTGCCCGTGCCGGTCGTGTCGAAGTAGTGCGCCTCGTCGCCGTCCACGAGCCGGTAGTAGGCCTTGTTGTCGATGCCGCGGAAGCTCAGCGTCGGGCCGAGGTGGTTGCCCTCGGCGGTGTGGTTGTAGACCACGTCGAGGATGACCTCGATGCCCGCCTCGTGCAGGGCCTTGACCATGGTCTTGAACTCCATGACCTGCTGCCCGCGCGTCCCGTAGGCCGCGTACCCGTTGTGGGGCGCGAAGAACCCGATGGTGTTGTAGCCCCAGTAGTTCGACAGCCCCTTCTCGACGAGCGTGGGGTCGTTGACGAACTGGTGCACGGGCATGAGCTCGACCGCGGTGACGCCGAGCGTCACGAGGTGCTCGATGACGGCCGGGTGCGCCATGCCCGCGTAGGTGCCGCGCAGCTCGTCGGGGACGTCCGGGTGGAGCATCGTCATGCCCTTGACGTGCGCCTCGTAGACGACGCTGTCGTGGTAGTCCCGGTTCGGCGGGCGGTCGTGGCCCCAGTCGAAGAACGGGTTGATGACGACGGACATCATCGTGTGCCCGGCCGAGTCGTCGTCGTTGAGCGGGGGAGCGGGCGGGGGCGCGTCGTCCTCCTCGCCCTCGGCGGGCTCGTCGGCCTGCGCGACGTCGTCCGCGTCGGCGAAGCGGTACGAGAACAGCGACTCGTCACCGTCGATCTGCCCCTCGATCGCCTTCGCGTACGGGTCGAGCAGGAGCTTCGCCGGGTTGCAGCGGTGGCCGTTCGCGGGGTCGTAGGGGCCGTGCACGCGGTAGCCGTACCGCGTACCGGGGCCCTTGCCGGGGAGGTAGACGTGCCAGACGTGCGCGTCGATCTCCTCGACGTCGACGCGGGTCTCGTTGCCGTCGTCGTCGAAGAGGCAGAGCTCGACGCGCTCCGCGATCTCGGAGAACAGCGCGAAGTTGGTCCCCGTGCCGTCGTACGTGGCACCGAGGGGGTAGGGGTGGCCTGGCCAGGTCTGCATGCCCCTGAGGATGTCACGGGGTCCTGTTCGCTGTCGTCGCAGGAGACCCCTCGGTGACGCGATCGATCTCGACCGGGTTCTGCGGTCGCCCTCACCACCAGTAATAGTGTGCCAAGCGGCGATCGTGTCGGTGGTCGCCGCGGGCGGACGACGCGCCGACCAGCCCGGAGGCGGACGGCCGTGCATCGTACGACCGGACCTGGTAGACCCGTGCCATGAGCACCCACGCACACCACCGCGACGACCTCAACCAGTCCGACATCGCGTCCGCCCGGCTGTCCCCGCGCCGCGAGGACGAGGGGGAGGCCTCGGGCGACGTGCTCACCGGCGGAGACGCGACGAAGGCGCCGCAGTCGCTCTCGGAGAACGAGCGTCGGCCCATCGACGGCGCGTCCTCGGGTACGTCTTGGGACGACCCCGACGAGCTCTAGCTCGTCGTCACGACGGCGGGCGCGTCAGTCGACGCGCGGCAGGCGGTCGGCGTCGACCGCGATGAGCCGCGGCATCCCCGCGGGGGCGACGGCGCTGAGGGCGAGGTAGCGCGCCTCGGCCCGGTGCAGGCGGATGTGCTCGTCGACGGTCCAGTCGGGACCGTTGGTGAGCGGCATGCCGCACGAGCAGTCGATGGTCACGCGCCCGGCCGCGTCCTCGCGGACCTGCCCGATCGTCACGTGCGCCGACCGCGCGTCCGCCTTGGCCCGGCGCATGCTCGCGCTCACGGGCTCGGGCCGGGGGGCCTGGGGCGGGGGCGAGGAGGGTGCGTCGTTCACGGGTTCCGAGCCTAGACGCCGCCGGGTCCTCGCCGCACCCGCCGTGGCGGGGCGCCTCAGTGCGTGTGCGCGATCCCCAGCGCGTGCGCCCGCTCGTGCTCGCGCTCGGCGGCCTCGCGCGCGGCGATGCGCGCCCGGACCTCCTCGCGGCGCAGAGGTGGGACCGTCGTCGGCGGGTTGCGGCGCTCGGGCAGCTCGCCGAGCAGGCGCGCGACGATCGCGGTCACCTCGTCGACCGCGCGCTCGAACGGCTCCGCGGTCGCGGCGCTCGTGCGCTGGATGCCCGTGACCTTCCGGACGAACTGGCGCGCGGCCGCCTCGATCTCCTCGTCAGTCGCGGGCGGCTCGAGGCCGCGCAGGGTCGTGATGTTCCGGCACATGCCTCGACGCTACGTGCGTGTGAGGAGCGCCACAAGGGCGACCGGGGTCAGGCGAGACGGGCGGTCACCGCGAGGTCCTCGCCCACCTCGACCCGCACGTCCGCCACGCGCACCCCCGGCGGCAGGTCGGCCGCGAGGTCGACGTGCCGCCCTTCCACCTTCGCCAGCTCGCCGCGCGCCACCACGAGCAGCGCCGCGACGACGGGGTTGCGGCTCGACAGCTCGAGGTCGCGGACGGTGAGCACCATGCGCGCGTCGACCTCGGCGGTCCCGGTCGCGCGCACGCTCGCCGAGAGCAGCCCCTTGCGCACGCGGGCGAACGCCTGGAGCGACACCGTGCGCGGCCCCGTCGCGACGAGGTCGACGTCGAGCGAGGCCAGCGTGAGGCCGATGTTCTGCAGCTCGGTGGCGACGATCTTCCGGGCGGTCGCGAGGACCGCCTCGCGCGGGGCCGAGACGCGGACGTGGCCGCTGAGGGGTGCGGCGTCGTCGGGCTCCACGCCCTCGACGGCGAGCGAGCCGTCCGCGCCCTCGACCCAGCGGAAGCGCAGCCCGTCGACCTCGGCCGTGACGTCCACCGGGACGTCGTCCACGAGGAGCGGGTGCGCGTCGACCCGGAGCCGGCGCACCACCGCGTCCTCGCGCGAGCGGACGTGCTCGACGTCGACCGTCGGGGAGGAGCTGCCCCCGGCCGAGGACGCCCGGCGGTCCGCCCCGACGCGGACCCGGACGCCCGTGACGTCGACGTCGAGGCGGGCGACGTCCGGGCCGTCGAGCTCGGCGTCGAGCCGGACGGCCGCCGCGCCCTCGACCTCGGGGCCCAGCGTGCCGAGGACGGCAGGCCGCAGGCGCGCGAGCAGCTCGGTGGCGGTCGTGGGACGCGGCGCCGCGCCGAGCGGCAGGACGTCGTGGGCGGGGCGCTGGTCGGGCATGCGCCGAGAGTAGACGACGAAGGCCGCCCCGGCGCCGGGACGGCCTTCTCATGGTGGGCGATACTGGGATCGAACCAGTGACCTCTTCCGTGTCAGGGAAGCGCGCTACCGCTGCGCCAATCGCCCGGGTGCTGCATACGAGGTGGAGATGGGATTCGAACCCACGTATACGGCTTTGCAGGCCGCTGCCTCGCCTCTCGGCCACTCCACCTTGAGACGCGTCCTCTCATGCTCCCGGGGGAGCGGGCCAGAGAGTGGGCCTCCGAGCGGATGACGGGACTCGAACCCGCGACCCTCACCTTGGCAAGGTGATGCTCTACCAACTGAGCCACATCCGCGCGGCCGATCCGTCGAGGGCTCTCACGAGCCCCGTGGTGATCGGCGCGAAGCACATACTAGCCGACTTCCGCCCGGACCTGTGCATCCGGTCCAGGTGATGGTCGGCGCGAGAGAGGCCGCTCCGGACGGTGCCGGGGCGGCCTCTCTCGTCGTGCTCGTGGGCGATACTGGGATCGAACCAGTGACCTCTTCCGTGTCAGGGAAGCGCGCTACCGCTGCGCCAATCGCCCCAGAGGGGTGGTGCTGTTGCGAGGTGGAGATGGGATTCGAACCCACGTATACGGCTTTGCAGGCCGCTGCCTCGCCTCTCGGCCACTCCACCGCGACCTGCCCTCCGCCACCACGAGGGCGGCAGGAGAGTGGGCCTCCGAGCGGATGACGGGACTCGAACCCGCGACCCTCACCTTGGCAAGGTGATGCTCTACCAACTGAGCCACATCCGCGCGGCCGGACCCTGGAGCTTCGGGGAGCGTTTCCCCCGGCCCTCCGGCGTTCCGGCGCGTCCCAGACATTAGTCCACGTTCGCGTCCGGCGTCCAACCGGCCCCACCGAGCCTCCGGCCGGTGCTCGGCGGTCGGGGTCCAGGCCGACGGTGCGCCCTGGGTAGCGTGGTCCCGTGCCAGGACCTGGGAGAACGCCCGCGCCAGGGCTCGCTCGCTTCGCCGGGCGTGCCGCGACCGGCGTGCTGGAGTCGGTCGACCTCCGGCGACAGCCGGAGCGGCTGGCCGCCGACGGGCCGTGGTTCGTGGTCGCCGACTTCGACGACCCCGGCCGGGGTGGCCGGGCGCGCGCGTGGCGGTTCGCCGAGCGGCTCGACCCGTCGGACCTCGACGCCGCCACGCCCGCGGGAGCAGAGGTCGACCCGTGGCACGGGCCCGACCCTTCCGCGTGGCGCAGCTCGCTGGACCGGGTCGGCTACGAGGCCGCCGTCGCGCGCGTGCGCGACGAGGTCCGGGAGGGCGAGGTCTACCAGGCGAACGTCTGTCGCGTGCTGGCCGCCCCGCTCGTCGGGCCGGACGGCGGCGAGCCCGACGCCCTGGCCCTGGCGCGTCGTCTCGCCCGGGGCAACCCCGCTCCGTACGGGGGCGTCCTGCACGTGCCGGCGGCGTCCGGCGTCGACCCGGTGTGGGTCGTCAGCGCGTCGCCCGAGCTGTACCTCCGGGTCGCGGGGGGCACGGTGACGTCCGGGCCCATCAAGGGCACCGCCCCGACGCCCGCAGGGCTCACCGCCAAGGACCGGGCCGAGAACGTGATGATCACCGACCTCGTGCGCAACGACCTCCAGCGCGTGTGCGACCCGGGGACCGTCGAGGTCACCGACCTGCTCGCGGTCGAGCAGCACCCCGGCCTCGTCCACCTCGTGAGCACCGTGACGGGACGCCTGCGCGCCGGTCTCGCGGGGTCCGCCGCGCTGTGGCCCGCGCTGCTCGAGGCCACCTTCCCCCCGGCGTCCGTGTCCGGGGCGCCCAAGTCGTCCGCGCTGCGGATCATCGACGCGCTGGAACCCGTGCCGCGCGGGCCCTACTGCGGCGCGATCGGCTGGGTCGACGGCGACGAGGCCGTGCTCGCCGTCGGGATCCGGACGTTCTGGTGGACCGACGACGTCCTGCGCTTCGGCACCGGCGCGGGAATCACCTGGGGGAGCGACCCCGCGCGCGAGTGGGAGGAGACGGAGCTCAAGGCCCGCCGCCTCGTCGGCCTCGCCTCGGGCACACTGGACCCATGAGCACCCCCGCCGCCACGACACCGACGTCCGCGAGCCCCACCGAGAACCTCGTGATCTGGGCCGACGGGCGCCTCGTGGCACCCGGCGAGGTCGCGCTGAGCGCGGTCGACCACGGCGTGACGGTCGGCGACGGCGTGTTCGAGACGTGCGCCGTGTTCGACGGCCGCGCCTTCGCGCTCACGCGCCACCTGCGTCGGCTCGCGCGGTCCGCCGCCGGGCTCGGCCTGGACGCGCCGGACGAGCGACGCGTGCTCGACGGCGTCGAGGCCGTGCTCGCCGAGGCGGACGCGCGCACGCGCGACGGTGCGGGGCCCGTGGGCCGGCTGCGCATCACGGTGACGGCCGGCGTCGGCCCGCTCGGGTCGGGGCGCACCCCCGGCGAGCAGACCGTCGTCGTCGCGGTCGGCCCCGCGGTCATCCGACCCGCCGGTCGCGCGGTGCGGTCGCCCTGGACCCGGAACGAGCGCTCCGCCGTCGCGGGGCTCAAGACGACGTCGTACGCGGAGAACGTCGTGGCGCTCGCCGACGCCGTGGGTAAGGGCGGCGACGAGGCGCTCCTCGCGAACACGGCCGGCGACCTGTGCGAGGGCACGGGGGCGAACGTCTTCGTCGAGCGCGGGGGCGAGCTCGTCACCCCGCCGCTGTCCTCCGGTTGCCTCGCGGGCATCACGCGCGAGCTGCTGCTCGAGTGGGCGGCCGAGGACGGTCTGCCCGTGCGCGAGGCGCGCCCCGGCGAGCTCCCGTTCGCCGTGCTCGACGAGGTGACCGCGGGGGAGTCGGCGCTGCTGCTCACCGGCTCCGTGCGCAACGTCCAGCCGGTGACCTGGCTCGACGGCGCGGACGTGCCCGCGGGGGAGCTCTCCGTAGCGGCGCGGGACCTGTTCGAGCGGCGTCGTCGCGAGCGCCTCGACCCGTGACGGCGGCCAGTTTTTCGATCCGGTCCGTTTCAGGCTAGTATCGACCACGCACTCGGGCGATTGGCGCAGTGGTAGCGCGCTTCGTTCACACCGAAGAGGTCACTGGTTCGAACCCAGTATCGCCCACCGAGCAGAGGCCGTCCCCGCACCCGCGGAGGCGGCCTCTTGCGTGTCCCGGGCTGGTGGTTCCACCGGGGCCCGGCTCGGACCTGTCGCCGTCCGCCCCCGCGCCGGCGCGCCGCACGCCGCCGGACGTCTACGGCCCGGACGGGTCCGTCGTGCCACCCAGGTGCTGCGCGCCCCGAGGGACGGTGGCCGCCCGCCGTCCGCGCCCGATGCGCGCCGTCTTGGCCCAGGAGTCCCGGCCGAGCGCGATGCGGAAGAGCGCGCGCCACGTGGCGACGTAGGTGACGAGGTTGAGGACGTAGGCGCCCTGGTGGGTCCAGTACGAGCGCAGGAGCCCGTAGTTGCCGGACCGTCGGGAGTAGACCCACGCGCCCCAGAGGAAGGGGACGAACGCGAGGGTGTAGGCCGCGATCACCGCGCCGACGGCGGCGAGCGGGCCGTGCTCCACGCCGACCTCGACGACGGCGTAGCCGGCGAGGACGAGGAGCGCAGGGGCGAGCACGGACCACGGCAGCGCGAGCAGCCACGGTTGCCACAGGTACAGCAGGAGCTCGAGCGCGGTGCTCTGCCGGACCTTGCGCGACCGGAACACCTCGCCGCTGCGGCCGGTGCACAGCATGTGGCCCTGCGCCCAGCGGGTGCGCTGCCGCACCAGCGCGCGGACGGTCTCGGGGCCCTCCTGCTCGACGTGAGCGAGCGACGTCATCCGCATGTCCCACCCGCGCACGGTGAGGGAGATCATGAGGTCGAGGTCCTCGGTGAGCGAGTCGGACCAGGCCGACCCGTCGACGGAGTCGAGCGCGGCGAGGCGGGCGAACTGGCCGTTCCCGCCGAGGCTCACGGACCGGGACTGGTTACGACCCATCTGCGCGACGGCCGACGTCCCCCAGAAGCCGATGTCCTGGACCCGCGTGAGGAAGTGCTGGCGGTTGCGGATCCGGACCTGGAGCTGGACGCCGCCGACGGCGTCGTCGTCGAACAGGCGCCCGACCAGGTCGGTGGTGCCGGGGGAGAGCTGACCGTCCGCGTCCATCACCCCGACGACCACCTGGTGCGGGTCGAGCCCCCGGCGCGCGACCTCGCTCCGCACGACGTCCAGGGCGGCGTTGAGCGCCGTGCCCTTGCCGACTCGGGCGTCGGGGAGCCGACGGCGCAGCACGACGACGCGGTCCGACTCGCGCGCGACCGTGCCGGCGATCTCGGCGGTGCGGTCGGTGGACGCGTCGTCGATCACCACGACGACCGAGCTGTCGTCCTGGGCCAGCAGCGCCCGCGTGGTGGCCTCGACCACGAGCTCCTCGTCGCGGCACGGGACGAGGACGAACAGGTCGTGCCGCCGTCGGTCCGGGTCCTCGTGGGTCGCGCGGACGTGCGCGCGCTCGCGTCGGGTGAGGGCGGCGCCGGCGATCTGGACCCAGAGGAAGTACACGAGCCCGTAGCCCACGATCAGCAGGACGAGCCCTTCCGCCAGGTCGAGCCCCACGGTGCCGAGCAGCTCGATCATCGGACACCCCGCGGCCGGGGGCGGACCAGCAGCGCTCGGGCGAGCAGCAGCACGGCGACCAGGGCGAGGAACACGGCGCACCCGGCCACGACGAGGAGGATCCCGTCCCTGGCGACCCGGAGCGCGATCGTGCGTGCGCGCTCGTCGAGCAGGGTGAGCGTGAGCAGCACCGCCTGCACCGCGAGCGCGAGCCCCCCGAGGACCTGCGCGAGTGCCGCCTTCCGCTCGCTCCGTTCCGTTCGCGCCATGGGAAGAACGGTAGTGAACTGTGGGGCACATCACACCCCAGGAGTCCTTGCATGACGGAGCGCAGGTTTGCGGTGATGGTCGTGGTCGGCACGCGTCCGGAAGCGATCAAGATGATGCCGGTGATCCGCGAGCTGCACCGCAGCGCGCACTTCGAGCCGTACGTCGTCTCGACCGGCCAGCACTCCCGCATGGTGTCGGAGGTGCTCGGCGCGGCAGGCCTGCGGCCGGACGTCGACCTCGGGGCGGGCGGGCCCGGCGTCGACCTCAACCAGCTGGTCGCCCGGGTCCTCGTCGGGATCCCCGAGGCGCTGCGCGAGCGCTTCGGGGAGCCGGACTCGGTCCTGGACGGCGGTGCCGACACGCGCTACCCCGTCGCGGCGCTCGTCCACGGTGACACGTCGAGCGCAGCGGCAGGAGCGCTGGCAGCGTTCCACCTGCGCATGCCGGTGAGCCACGTCGAGGCGGGGCTGCGCACGGGCTCGACCCTGTCTCCGTTCCCCGAGGAGCTCAACCGTCAGCTCGTCACGCGGATCGCCGCCTTCCACCTCGCACCGACCACCACCAACGCGGAGAACCTCATCCACGAGCGGGTGCGCCAGGAGCAGATCTTCGTCACGGGCAACACCGGGATCGACGCGTTCCTGTGGGCCGCGGGCCAGCAGGTTCCGTACGGCGTGCCGGCGCTGGGGTGGCTCGAGACGGACGAGGCCACGCCGGTCGTCGTCGTGACCGCCCACCGGCGCGAGAACTGGGGAACGGGTCTGCGGCGCATCGGCGACGCGGTCGCCACCCTGGCGGACCTCCACCCGCTGGCGCGGTTCGTCGTGCCGCTGCACCCGAACCCGCTGGTCGTCGGGACGCTCCGGGCCGCGCTCGAGCCGAGCCCGAACGTGATCCTCACCAGCCCGCTGCCGTACCTGCCGTTCGCGCGTCTGCTCCGGCGTGCCGCCGTCGTCCTCACCGACTCGGGAGGCATCCAGGAGGAGGCTCCGGCCGTGGGCACCCCCGTGCTCGTGACGCGGGAGACCACCGAACGTCAGGAAGGGGTGCACGCAGGCACCCTGCGTCTCGTCGGCACGGACGAGACGAGGATCGTCGACGCGGTCACCCGGTTGCTCACGCATCCCGAGAGCCACCGCGCGATGTCCGAGGCGCGCAACCCCTACGGCGACGGGCGCGCGGCCGAGCGCATCGTCGCGGCGCTCGAGCACATCGCCTTCCGCGGGCCCCGGCCCCAGCGCTTCGGCAGCGGCTACGCCCGCTCGGTCGTGCTCGCGGCGGCAGGTTTCACGGGGCCGATCCTCGACCCGTTGGCGCCTCTCGACGAGCGAGGGGCGACCGCCTCGGGCCCCCGGACTGACGCGCGGCCGGAACGGACGTGTCGCGCGCAGCTCCGGCGCCGGTACGTCGAGCGGGTGAAAATCTGCGGCCGTGGGCGCCGGCGAGCATCCCTGTCCAGGGGGTTCGTACGTGACGAAACGGGGCGAAGCGCACCCACGGACGGCCCCCGCCCCGACGAACGGGCGGCCCGCGACAGATCCTGGACGGACGTCCAGTCTGCGCGGCGCTCCGGCGCCGTGCACAGTGCTCGCAAGACCGGAGAAAGCGCTCGGTGCCCCGCAGGGCGCACCCGCCGCAGCGTTGGTGCGACGGTCCCGGTGGTCGTCCTCGCGGTCCTCGAGAGGCCGTGCGGACGCACGCTCCTCCTCCGTGCGCAGGGGGCACGGAGGGGCCGCCGGTCGCCGTCGACGCCGCCCGGGGCGTCGTCGCTCCGGGGCCGCGACGGCGAGCGGTCGCCGTCCCGGGTCGTCCGTGCCGGTCGCCCCGGGCCGTTGAGTTTTCAACTGTCAGGCACGTTGCGCCCCTCGACGTCTGTCTGTAGGTTGAGCGCGCCGGCCGGGGCCCGGCGCGGGGCCAAGCGCGCAGGGGGAGCTTGGCGTCGGGCCACGGCGGCGGGGGTCAGACGCCCGCGAGGACGCGGGTCGTCCCCTCCCTGCTCGTCCGGTCGCGCAGCGCGCGGCCCAACCGGCGCAGCGCGTCGTCGTCCGCGAGCAGGTCGGACCAGTCGTCCGGGTCGACGCTCGGGGCGTCGCCCCGGGCCCGCCGCGTCGCCGCGACCTGGAGCTGATAGGCGAGGATCACCTCGCGCGGGCTGCCGGGGACCGCGACGCGCACGTGGTCCACGTCGTCCCGACGCGAGTGCAGGGAGAGCGCGGCGAGGCCGTCGAAGATCTCGATGGTGCGGTGGTACTCGTCCACCGCCGCGCTCGATCCGGGCAGGCCGCCGTCTCCCACGGTCGCCACCACGAACGCGTGCAGGTGCTCGAGGTCCCGTCGGCGCTCGCGGGCGTACGCCGCGGACGACGCGAGCTGGCCCACGATGCCGACCGTCAGCAGCACGCTCGCCGCGAGCACGAGGTACCGGGTGCGCACGCCGAGGACGAGGTACGGCTCGGCGCTGCCGGGCTCGTGCAGCAGCAGCGCCACGAAGCTGACGACGGCCCACACGACGGCGACGAGCGCGCCCGCCGCCGCGACGTCCATGCCCCACCGCAGCCGCACGGGGCGGCGCGTGCGGGTGCGGACGCACGACACGGCGAACGTCGCGGTCGCCGCCACGAACGTGCCGTAGTACAGCGCGCTGTAGACCCACATGAGCGGTCGGTCGGAGGTCTGGGCGTCGAGGTCGAGGGTCGTCCACGGCCCGCTCGCGACCGCGAGCGCGACCATCGCCCCGCCGACGAGCCCGGCCGCGAGCGCCACGGACCGCGTCCGTGGCGCGTGCCCGGTCGTCGTGCTGTACGCCCACACGCCGACGAAGAGGCACCCCGCGACGAGAGCGACGTGCTTGGCGACCTCGTGCGTGCCGCCGGGGGCGTGCGCCTTGAGGAGCTCGGCGACGGCAGGGACCCGGAGCGCGGACGCCACGGCGACGAAGGCGAGGCCGAGAGGGAGCGTCGTGTCGGCACCGGTGCGGGCGCGCAGCGCCGTCCACGTCGCGGCGGTGGCGAAGAGCGCCGTGGCGAGGAGGTCGAGCACGGGGCTCATCGGTAGAGCTCGAGGGACGTGAGGCGTGCGGCCGAGCTCCCGTGCGACGCGATGGAGATCATCAGCTCGCTCGCGAGCCGCTCGACGCGCTGCTCGGCGGGGTCGTCGTGCTCGTCGCGGCACCCGGCGGCGGACGGGGCCGGGCCGGGGCGGGTCGAGTCGAGGACGTGCACGAGCTCGTGCGCGACGACGTGGTCGCGGTGGGGGCCGGGGAGCGTCTGGCGGGCGTCGACGAGGACGAGGTCGCGCTCGGGGAACGCGAGCCAGAGGCCGGTGACGCCGGGGCCGAGGTCGCCCTCGACGAGTTCGAGAGGCTTGCCGCGGGTCGCGGCGACGAGCCTGCACGCCTCGTCGATGCTGCGGGCGCGATCGAGCCCCGCGGCGCGCAGGAGGTCATCCACGGTCGGCCTCCGGGGCAGGAGGGTGCCCGTGCGGGGTGCCGCGGGGTGCCACGGGAGGGAGGTGCTCGAGGCTCCGGACGCGGTCGACGATCTCGATGATGGCGCGGACGTTCTCGGGCGACAGCCCTTGGGCGCGCAGCGCGAACTGCTCCACGCCCTCGTCGGCGAGCGCGGCGCGCAGCCGGTCGTCCGGGCTCTCCTCGGGGTCGACGAGGCTCCCCGTGCTCACCCCGAAGAACGCGGCGATGCCCTCGACGACGCGCAGGCTCGGCGACGAGCGGTGCCCCCCGCGCAGGGCGCTGAGGTACGCCTCGTTGATGGAGTAGCCGCGCTCCGTCATCCAGTGGGCGGCCTCCCGGTTGGTCACGGGACGCCCGCCGCGGCCGCGCGCGAAGAGCTCGTTGAGCCGGTGCCGGAAGACGCGCGCGGTGCGCTCCCCGGGTGCCACGTCGTCGTCCATGGGCCGATTCTGGCAGGCCCGGACCGCGCGTGCGCCGGTCCGGGCCGCGGGTCACGCGGGTCGTGGCCCCTGCCCGTGCCCCGTCGCGCGGCATGGTGCGGCCGGGTAGCGTTTCGTGCGGGCGCGGGACGTCCGCCGCCCGGCGCGGGACGCGCGCACCACGACCCCCGAGGGAGCCGGTATGAGCGAGCAGACACCGAAGGACCGGGGCGGACTCGGCGACCTCCTCGGCAAGGCCAAGGAGTTCATGACCGACGAGCGCATCGACAAGGCCAAGGAGTTCATGACCGACGAACGCATCGACGAGGTCGCGGGGAAGATCAAGTCGGTGGCCCCGGACTCCGTCGACCAGCACGTCGACACCCTGGCCGAGAAGGCGAAGAAGGCCAACGACTGACCTGCGGGTCGGTACGATCGAGGGGCGCCGTCCACGACGGCGCCCTTCGTGCTGTCGGGGACGCCCCGGCGCCGGAGGACCTGACCGGGCGCCGTGCGCGCCTCCCGCCACAGAACGGAGCACGGACGTGTCTGACGTCGTCTCGTCACCACTCACCATCACCCTCGACGCGGAGGAGACCACGGTGACGACGGGCACGACGGGCACGGACCTGTTCGCGTCGCGTCGCGACGTCGTCGTCATCCGCGTCAACGGGGAGCTCAAGGACCTCGACACGCCGGTCGCGGACGGCGACGTGGTCGAGGGCGTGACGATCGACTCGCCCGACGGCCTCGCCGTGCTGCGGCACTCGGCCGCGCACGTGCTCGCGCAGGCCGTCCAGCAGGTCAACCCGGACGCGAAGCTGGGCATCGGCCCGCCGATCACGGACGGGTTCTACTACGACTTCGACGTCGAGACGCCGTTCACCCCCGAGGACCTCAAGGCGCTCGACAAGGCGATGTCGCGCATCATCCGGGAGGGCCAGACCTTCCGCCGCCGCGTGGTCACCGAGGACGAGGCGCGCGCCGAGCTCGCGCACGAGCCGTACAAGCTCGAGCTCATCGGGCTCAAGGGCTCCGGCACCGCGGACGACACCGAGGGCGCGAACGTCGAGGTCGGTGGCGGCGAGCTGACGATCTACGACAACGTGCGCGGCGCCGGGCGCGAGAGCGAGACGGTGGTCTGGAAGGACCTGTGCCGCGGCCCGCACCTGCCGAGCACGCGCCTGATCGGCAACGGCTACCAGCTCATGCGCTCGGCCGCGGCCTACTGGCGCGGCAGCGAGAAGAACCCGCAGCTCCAGCGCATCTACGGCACGGCGTGGCCGACGAAGGACGAGCTCAAGGCGTACCTCGAGCGGCTCGCGGAGGCGGAGCGGCGCGACCACCGCCGGCTCGGCAACGAGCTCGACCTGTTCTCCTTCCCGGAGGAGATCGGCTCGGGCCTGCCGGTGTTCCACCCCAACGGCGCGACGATCCGCATGGAGATGGAGGAGTACTCGCGCAAGCGGCACGTGGAGGCCGGCTACTCGTTCGTCAGCACGCCGCACATCACCAAGGCGAACCTGTTCCAGACGTCGCGCCACCTCGACTGGTACGCCGACGGCATGTACCCGCCGATGCACCTGGACGAGGAGCTCGACGACGACGGCAACGTCAAGCGCGCGGGCCAGGACTACTACCTCAAGCCGATGAACTGCCCGATGCACAACCTCGTGTACCGCTCGCGCGGGCGGTCGTACCGCGAGCTGCCCCTGCGGCTGTTCGAGTTCGGCACGGTGTACCGCTACGAGAAGTCGGGCGTCGTGCACGGGCTCACGCGAGCCCGCGGCTTCACCCAGGACGACGCGCACATCTACACCACGCGCGAGCAGATGCGCGGCGAGCTGAGCTCGCTGCTCTCGTTCGTGCTGGACCTCCTGCGCGACTACGGGCTGGACGACTTCTACCTCGAGCTGTCGACGCGCGACCCCGAGAAGTCGGTGGGCGACGACGCGACGTGGGAGGAGGCGACCGAGGTCCTGCGTCAGGTCGCGACGGAGTCGGGCCTCGAGCTCGTCGCCGACCCGGGCGGTGCGGCGTTCTACGGACCGAAGATCTCGGTCCAGGCCAAGGACGCGATCGGCCGCACGTGGCAGCTCTCGACGATCCAGCTCGACTTCTTCGAGCCGGAGCTGTTCGAGCTCGAGTACACGGCGTCCGACGGCACCCGCCAGCGCCCCGTGATGATCCACCGTGCGCTGTTCGGCTCGATCGAGCGGTTCTTCGGGATCCTCGTCGAGCACTACGCGGGCGCTTTCCCCGCGTGGCTCGCGCCCGTCCAGGTCGTCGCGGTCCCCGTCGCGGAGCCGTTCAACGACTACGTGGCCGACGTCGTCGCGCAGCTCAAGGCGCAGGGGATCCGCGCGGAGGTCGACTACTCCGACGACCGGTTCGGCAAGAAGATCCGCAACGCGAGCACGCGCAAGGTGCCCTTCGTCCTCATCGCGGGCGGCGAGGACGCCGAGGCGGGCGCCGTGTCGTTCCGCTACCGGGACGGCCGCCAGGACAACGGCGTGCCCGTGGCCGAGGCCGTCGAGCGGATCGTCTCCGCCGTGCGCGACCGCGTCCAGGTCTGACGGCGCGTGAGCGACGAGCGCACGGGGGCACCCGACCCCGCGACCGGTGCGACGGTCGAGACGCCGGACGAGCACCCGCGGTTCGACGACGGCCTCGACCGGCTCTGGACGCCGCACCGCATGGTGTACATCGGCGGGCAGGACAAGCCCGCGGACGACTCGCGCGGCCAGTGCCCGTTCTGCCGCGTGCCGGACCGGACGGACGAGGACGGGCTGGTCGTCGCGCGCGGCCAGGCCGCGTACGTCGTGCTCAACCTCTACCCGTACAACCCGGGCCACCTCATGGTCGTGCCGTACCGGCACGTCTCCGACTACACGGACCTCACGGAGGCCGAGACGGTCGAGGTCGCGCACCTCACGCAGACGGCCATGCGCGTCGTGCGCGCGGTGTCCGCGCCCGACGGCTTCAACCTCGGGATGAACCAGGGCGCGGTCGCGGGCGCGGGCATCGCCGCGCACCTGCACCAGCACGTCGTGCCGCGCTGGGCGGGGGACGCCAACTTCCTGCCGATCGTCGCGCAGACGAAGGCCGTCCCCGAGCTGCTCGCCGACACGCGGGCGCGGCTCGCGGACGCGTGGCCCGCCCCCGGCGAGGGGGACGAGGCCTGATGTTCGGTCGCCTGCGCGCGCTCACCACGCGCCTGTTCACGCCGCTCGCCGCGTTCCTCCTGCGCGTCGGGGTGAGCCCGGACGCGGTGACGGTCACGGGGACGCTCGGCGTCGTCGTCGGCGCCCTGTGGCTCTTCCCGACCGGGCACCTGTTCGCCGGGGTCATGGTCGTCATGGTCTGCGCCTTCGCCGACGTGCTCGACGGCGTCATGGCGCGCCGCGCCGGCCGGTCAGGACCGTGGGGCGCGTTCCTCGACTCGACCCTCGACCGGCTCGCCGACGCCGCCGTGTTCGTCGGGCTCACGCTGTGGTTCGTCCGCGCCGACGACCCGCGCCTCACGCCCGACCTCGCCGCGTGGGGGACCGGCGTCGCGCTCGCGTGCCTCGCGCTCGGCGCCGTGGTGCCGTACGCGCGGGCCCGGGCCGAGAGCGTCGGCATGACCGCGCAGGTCGGGATCGCCGAGCGCGCCGACCGCCTCGTCGCGGCCCTCGTCGCCGCCGGGCTCGTCGGCCTGGGCCTGCCGCCCGTCGTGCTCGTCGTCGTGCTCGGCCTGCTCGCGCTCGCGAGCGCCGTGACGGTCGTGCAGCGCGTCGCGACGGTACGCCGCCAGGCGCTCGCCCTCGCCACGAGCGCCCCCCGCACCGACGACACGGAGGACGGTCGCTGATGGCCCTCGACGCCGGCAAGGCGTTCACCTTCGCCTGGCGCAACGCGCGCAAGGTGCCCGACCCGCTGCTGCGCGGGCTGTTCGACGTGATCGCCGACGTGACGTGGCTGCTGCACGGCGGGGGAGTGCGCCAGCTCGAGCGCAACCTCGCGCGCGTCCGGCCCGGGCTCTCGCCGCGCGCCCTGCGCCGGCTGTCGCGCGCGGGCATGCGGTCGTACATGCGCTACTACCGGGAGGCCTTCACGCTCCCCGCCTGGACGCCGGAGCAGGTCGAGGCGCGCGTGCGGCTCGTCGGCTACGAGCACCTGGCCGTGCACCTCGACGGCGACCGGAGCCCGGTGCTCGCGCTGTCCCACCAGGGCAACTGGGACCTCGCGGGCGCGTACGCGACCCCGCACATCGCGCCCGTGCTCACGGTCGCGGAGCGGCTGAAGCCCGACGAGCTGTTCGAGGAGTTCCTCGCGTTCCGCACCGGGCTCGGGCTCGAGATCCTCGCGCTCGGCGACGGCGACGTCTTCCGCGACCTGGTGCGCGGCGCGAGCCGGCCGGGGAAGATCATCCCGCTGCTCGCCGACCGCGACCTCACCCACCGCGGCGTCGAGGTCGACCTCTTCGGTCACCGCGCGCGCGTCGCCGCCGGTCCCGCGGCGCTCGCCGTGAGCACGGGCGCGCCGCTCGTCCCCGCCGGCATCTTCTACGAGCGGCTGCACGGGGACCGCCGTCGTGCCGCGGGCTCGCCCTGGGGCCTGGTCATCCGGTTCTTCCCGCGGGTCGAGATCGCGACGGACGTCCCGCGCGCGCAGCGCGTGGCCGCGGCGACGCAGTCCTGGGTGGACACCCTGAGCGTCGCGATCCGCGAGCACCCGCAGGACTGGCACATGCTCCAGAAGGTGTTCGTCGACGACCTCGACCCCGAGCGCTACGCGCGCACGCGGGCCGCGGCGGGCGAGCCGGCCCCGGACACGGAGCGTGCCGCATGAGCCTGCGCGTGGGCATCGTCTGCCCGTACTCGTTCGACGCCCCCGGCGGCGTGCAGTTCCACGTGCGCGACCTCGCCGAGGCGCTCATGGCGCGGGGCCACGAGGTCTCCGTGCTCGCCCCGGCCGACGACGACACGCCCGTCCCGGACTACCTCACCTCCGCCGGCGGCGCGGTCCCCGTGCGCTACAACGGCTCCGTCGCGCGGCTCACGTTCGGGCCGCGCACCGCGGGCCGCGTGCGCCGGTGGCTCGACGCCGGGCGGTTCGACGTGCTGCACCTGCACGAGCCCGTGACGCCCTCGCTGAGCATGCTCGCGCTCTGGATCGCGCAGGGCCCGATCGTCGCGACGTTCCACACGTCGCTCGTGCGCTCGCGCGCGCTGCAGGTCGCCTACCCGCTCGTGCGGCAGAGCCTGGAGAAGATCGACGCGCGGATCGCCGTCTCGGAGGACGCGCGGCGCACGCTCGTGGACCACCTGGGCGGCGACGCCGTCGTCATCCCCAACGGCGTGTACGTCGACACGTTCGCCGACGCCGCGCCGAGCCCGGCGTGGCAGGGCACGCCCGAGGCGCCGACGATCGCGTTCCTCGGACGCCTGGACGAGCCGCGCAAGGGCCTGCCCGTCCTGACGGCCGCGATCCCGCGGATCCTCGAGCAGCTCCCCGGCGCGCGGTTCCTCGTCGCCGGCCGGGGCGACGACGGCCGGGACGCCGCGATCGAGGCGCTCGGTGCGCACGCGTCGTCCGTGGAGTTCCTCGGTGGCGTGAGCGACGAGGAGAAGGCGAGCCTGCTCGCCTCGGTCGATCTGTACATCGCCCCGCAGACCGGGGGCGAGAGCTTCGGGATCGTCCTCGTGGAGGCGATGAGCGCCGGGGCGTGCGTCGTCGCGAGCGACCTCGGCGCGTTCCGCCGCGTGCTCGACGACGGCGCCGCGGGCGTGCTGTTCCCCGTCGGCGACCCCGAGGCGCTGGCCCGCGCGGTGGTCGACGTGCTGGCCGACCCCGACGCCCGCGCCGAGCACCGGGCGCGCGCGGCCGAGTTCGTCCGCCGGTTCGACTGGTCCGCGGTGACCGACCAGGTCTCCGCGGTGTACGACATGGTGCTCGCGGCGTCCGAGGCGGTCATCCCCGTGCACGAGGACCCGCGCTCGCGCCGGGGCGGGCGCCTGCTCGGCCGCGTCCGCGAGGAGGAGGTGGGTCACCCGTGACCTGGTCCGAGACCGCCGTCCTCGTCCTCGTGGTCGCGGCTCTCGCCGCCTGGCTGCTGTGGGTCGCCGCGTCGCGGCTCGACCGGCTCCACCGCAAGGTCATGGCGTCGCGGCTCGCGCTGGACGCCCAGCTGGTGCGCCGCGCGTCGGCCGCCGTGGACCTCGCCGCGTCCGGCGAGCTCGACCCGGCCAGCTCCGTCCTGGTCGCCGAGGCGGCGCACGCCGTCCTCGACGACGACGCGGACGCCCGCCGGCTCGGCGAGCAGGTGCCCGGCCTCGTGCCGCCCGACGGCCCCCGGCCCCGGCGCCTCCTGGGCGGCATGGCGGAGTCGCGCGCCCTCGCGGAGAGCGACCTCACCGCGACCCTGCGCTCCGCGCTGGAGGACGCCGACGACCTCGCCGAGGTGCGGTCGGTCCCGGCGGGCGACGAGCTGCTCGCCTCGCTGTCCGCCGCGTGGTACCGCGCCCAGCTCGCGCGCCGCTTCCACAACGAGGCCGTCGCCCAGGCGCTGCGCGTGCGCAGCAAGTGGTGGGTGCGTCTGTTCCACCTGGCGGGCCACGCGCCGATGCCCGTCACGGTCGAGCTCGACGACGCCGCGCCGGACGTCCTCGTGCGTCCCGTCGCCTCCGCGGCCACGCCCGACTGAGGGTCCGTCTCGCGGGCGGTACCGGGTCCGGCGGCCCCCTCCCGGCCGGTCCGGGCGCCGGGGCCGTGGACGCCCCGGCGATAGGATGGGGAGCGCGTGGGAGCATGTGCCGTCGAGCCTGTTCGACGGCGTCCGCGCGCGAGCGCGTGACGTTCCCCTGACCTGAAGGTGTGAGGTACCGGTGACCAACGTGGCCGACCAGAACGACCCTGCCGAGAGCGCCCCGGGCGCCGCGACCACGGAGGGTGCCGGCGCGGTCGGCACCGCGAAGGTCAAGCGGGGGATGGCGGAGATGCTCAAGGGCGGCGTCATCATGGACGTCGTCACGCCCGAGCAGGCGAAGATCGCCGAGGACGCCGGGGCGGTCGCGGTCATGGCCCTCGAGCGCGTGCCCGCCGACATCCGTGCCCAGGGCGGCGTCTCGCGCATGTCCGACCCGGACATGATCGACGGGATCATCGAGGCCGTCTCCATCCCCGTGATGGCCAAGGCGCGCATCGGCCACTTCGTCGAGGCGCAGGTGCTCCAGTCGCTCGGCGTGGACTTCGTCGACGAGTCCGAGGTCCTCACGCCCGCGGACTACGCCAACCACATCGACAAGTGGCAGTTCACCGTCCCGTTCGTGTGCGGGGCGACCAACCTCGGCGAGGCGCTGCGCCGCATCACCGAGGGCGCCGCGATGATCCGCTCCAAGGGCGAGGCCGGCACGGGCGACGTCTCCAACGCGACCACGCACATGCGCACCATCCGCGGGGAGATCCGCCGCCTCACGTCGCTCCCCGAGGACGAGCTGTTCGTCGCCGCGAAGGAGCTCCAGGCGCCGTACGAGCTCGTCAAGGAGATCGCCGCGACCGGCAAGCTCCCGGTCGTCATGTTCACCGCCGGCGGGATCGCGACCCCGGCCGACGCCGCGATGATGATGCAGCTCGGCGCCGAGGGCGTGTTCGTGGGCTCGGGCATCTTCAAGTCCGGCAACCCCGCCCAGCGCGCGGCCGCCATCGTCAAGGCCACGACGTTCTACGACGACCCCGACGTGATCGCCAAGGTCTCGCGCGGGCTCGGCGAGGCGATGGTCGGCATCAACGTCGACGACATCCCCGTCCCGCACCGCCTGGCCGAGCGCGGCTGGTGACGGACCCCCGCGCGTCGCAGCCGTCCGTCGTCGTGCCGACGACGGACGGCTGATCCGTCGTGGCCGAGGCCGCCGGAGCGCCGTCGTCCCTGGGACCCGACTGGGTGCTCGGGGACGACGGCCTGTACTTCCGCCGCGGCGCGCGCGTGCTGCTGCTCGACGACGCCGACCGCATCCTCCTGGCGCGCGGGCACGACGTCGACCAGCCCGAGCGCTCGTGGTGGTTCACCATCGGCGGGGGAGTCGACCCGGGCGAGAGCGACGTCGACGCCGCGCTGCGCGAGGTCCACGAGGAGACGGGCCTGCGCCTCGACCCGGGCGCGCTCGTCGGCCCGGTGTACACGCGCAGCGCGATCTTCGACTTCTACCGGCAGCACTGCCGCCAGGACGAGGTGCTGTTCCTCGCGCGCGTCGCCGGGGCGGACGGTGACGGCGGGCTGAGCCGCGACGGGTGGACGGACGTCGAGCTCGACGTCGTCGACGAGATGCGCTGGTGGGCGCTCGACGACCTGCGCGGCGTCCGGATCGAGGTCTTCCCCGAGGGCCTGCCCGACCTCGTCGCGCCGCTGCTGCGCGGGTGGGACGGCGTGACGCGGCACCTCGGCACGGCGCGCGCGGACTGACCGGCGCTACGTCCGGCGGGCGACCACCCGCCACACGATCCCGCCCACCAGCAGGCCCGCGCCCAGCAGCCCGCCGCCGATCGCGACGAACCACAGCACGATCGTGCCGCCGAGCGTCGCGAAGAACGTGCCGAACCGCCAGCCCTCGGTGACGACGAAGGTCGTGCCCGCGGGCGCCGCGCCCTGCGCGACGGACACCGTGCACGTCCCGGACACGGGCGGCGTGACCTCGGCCACCGTCGTCGCCTGGGAGGAGCCCAGGCCGGAGCTTCCGGACACCGACGGGGCGCTCACCGTGAGGTCGCCGTCGGCGCAGGTCACGGTCACGTCCTCGACGTCGAGGAGCGCGCTGTCCGAGGACCCCGCGCGGCCCACCGCCCAGACGCTGTACGGCTGGCCGCCCGTCGCCGCGAGCTCCGCCTCGCCCGGCACGTCGCCCGACGCGAGCGCGGCCGATCCCGGCCGGCCCGCGCCGTCGATCACGCCGGTCGGCAGCGCCCGGACGAACGTCGTCACGCCGAGGACCCCCGCCACGAGCGCGAGCACGAGCAGGACGGCGCCGACGACGATCATCGTCGTCGCGCCGCGCGTGCTGCGCGGGGGCCGGGGCGCGGTCCCGGGGTACGGCGTCCGACCGGGCGCGGGGTAGGGCTGACCGGGGGCGGGCGGGTACGTCACGACGGCGAGGCTAGCAACCGTGGGCGCGGCCGGAGGCCCACCGCGCGGACCGGCGGAGAGGACCGCCGACGTATCATTCCCCTTCGTGACGATCACGATCGGTGTCCTGGCCCTCCAGGGCGACGTGCGCGAGCACCGCGCGGCGCTCGAGGCCGCGGGCGCCCGCACGGTGGGCGTCCGGCGCCCCGAGGAGCTCGCCGCGGTCGACGGGCTCGTCCTCCCGGGCGGCGAGTCGACGACCATCGACAAGCTCCTCCGGATCTTCGAGCTCGACGAGCCGCTGCGCGCGCGCATCGCCGAGGGCCTGCCCGTCTACGGCTCGTGCGCCGGCATGATCCTGCTCGCCGATCGCATCCTCGGCGGGACGGCCGACCAGCGCACCATCGGCGGTCTCGACGTGACGGTCCGGCGCAACGCGTTCGGTCGCCAGGTCGACTCGTTCGAGACCGACCTCGCGTTCCCGGGTCTCGCGCCGTCGGACGACGGGCGCGACGGCGCACCGAGACCGGGCCGGGACGTGGACGCGGTGCACGCCGTGTTCATCCGTGCGCCCTGGGTCGAGGAGGCCGGGCCCGGGGTCGAGGTGCTCGCGCGGATCCCCGAGCACGGCGCACCCGGCATCCCCGCGGCCGCCGCCGGTAGGATCGTCGCAGTCCAGCAGGGATCGCTGCTCGCCACCTCGTTCCACCCGGAGATCTCCGGGGACGCGCGCGTGCACGAGCTGTTCGTCAGAATCGCGAAGGGGTAGGAACGCATGTCAGGGCACTCCAAGTGGGCCACGACCAAGCACAAGAAGGCGGCCATCGACGCCAAGCGCGGCAAGCTCTTCGCGAAGCTCATCAAGAACATCGAGGTCGCGGCGCGCACGGGCGGCGGTGACCCCGCGGGCAACCCGACGCTGTTCGACGCCATCCAGAAGGCGAAGAAGTCGTCGGTCCCCAACGACAACATCGACCGCGCCGTCAAGCGCGGGTCGGGCACGGGCGCCGACGCCGTCGACTACCAGACGATCATGTACGAGGGCTACGGTCCGAACGGCATCGCCGTCCTGGTCGAGTGCCTCACCGACAACAAGAACCGCGCGGCCTCCGAGGTCCGCCTCGCGTTCAGCCGCAACGGCGGCAACCTCGCCGACCCGGGCTCCGTGTCCTACCTCTTCTCGCGCAAGGGCCTCGTCGTCGTGCCGAAGGCGGACGGCGTGACCGAGGACGACGTCATGCTCGCCGCGCTCGAGGCGGGGGCCGAGGAGGTCACCGACTCCGGCGAGGTCATCGAGGTGCTGTCCGAGGCGAGCGACCTCGTCGCCGTGCGCAGCGCCATCCAGGAGGCGGGGATCGAGTACGACTCCGCCGACTCGATCTGGCACCCGTCCATGGAGGTCGAGGTCGACGCCGAGGGCGCGCGCAAGATCCTGCGCCTCATCGACGCGCTCGAGGACAGCGACGACGTGCAGAACGTCTACGCCAACTTCGACGCGTCGGACGAGGTCATGGCGGAGCTCGAGAACGACGACTGATCCCGTCGGTTCGGTCGCCGAGACCGACGGCGTGGTCCCCCTGGGTGGCGGGGCGGGTGAGGTGCGCGCGGTCTACCATCCGCGGCGCTCGTGCCTCGCGCCGCTCCCGCCAGGCCCGCCACGACCGCGCGCACCTCACCCGCCCCGCCGGTATCGGCTCGCCATGGTCTGCGGCCCGCGAGGCGGACGGCTTCCGTGGTCGGGTCGTGGGAGGGTACTGGCGTGCGCGTTCTCGGAGTGGATCCTGGGCTGACCCGGTGCGGTGTCGGGGTGGTGGACTCCGCGCGGGGGCGGCGGGCCGAGCTCGTCGCCGTCGGGGTGATCCGGACGGACCCGGAGCTGAGCGTGGACCTGCGGCTGCTGCGGGTCGCGGAGCGGCTCGACGCATGGCTCGACGAGCACGTGCCCGACGTCGTCGCGGTCGAGCGCGTGTTCGCGCAGCACAACGTCGGGACGGTCATGGGCACCGCGCAGGCCGCGGGGATCGCGATGGTCGGGGCGGCGAAGCGGGGCGTCCCCGTCGCGCTGCACACGCCGTCGGAGGTCAAGGCCGCGGTCACGGGGAGCGGACGCGCCGGCAAGGAGCAGGTCCAGCGCATGGTCGCGAGCATCCTCGGCCTGGCGGAGCCGCCGAAGCCCGCGGACGCGGCGGACGCGCTCGCGCTCGCGATCTGCCACCTGTGGCGCCCGGCGGGCGCCCTGCAGGGTGGCGAGCGGCACGAGCTGACGCCGGCGCAGCGCGCCTGGGCGGCCGCGGAGCACGCGGCGAAGGGACGCCGCGCGCCGCGCTAGAGGCGGCCGTGGCGGTGGTCGCGCCGGTGGTCCGTGTCGGTCGGTCGGCGGGTGGGCGGCCCTTGCTAGAGTGACCGCGGTCGTACGGGTGTTCGACGCGCCCCTCGGCGCGCGGCCCGACGGCGGTCCTCGGGCCGGCGGACCATCGGACCAGGTCGGCGGTGCCGGCCGGGAGAGGAGCCTGCGTGATCGCGTCCCTGAGCGGTGTCGTGGCGAGCGTCCAGCTCGACCGCGCCGTGCTCGAGGTCGGAGGAGTGGGGTACCTCGTCCACGCCACGCCCGCCACGCTCGCCGCCCTGCGCGTCGGGGAGACGGCGCGCCTCGCGACGAGCCTCGTCGTGCGCGAGGACTCGTTCACCCTCTACGGCTTCGCCGACGACGACGAGCGTGCCGTCTTCGAGACCGTCCAGACCGTGAGCGGCGTCGGTCCGCGCCTCGCGCTCGCGATGCTCGCCGTGCACACCCCAGACGGCCTGCGCCGTGCGGTCGCGGGTGCCGACATCGCCGCGCTCGTGCGCGTCCCCGGCATCGGCAACAAGGGTGCGCAGCGCATCGCGCTCGAGCTCGGCGACAAGCTCGGCCCGCCCACGGGCTCCGACGCCCCCGAGGCGGGGTCGACCGCCTCGGCGGCGGCGCGTCCGGACGACCGCCGCGACCAGGTGGTCGAGGCGCTCGTCGGGCTCGGCTGGAACCTCAAGGCCGCGGACGACGCGGTGTCCACCGTGCTCGCCGAGGCGGGCGTCGACGTCGTCGAGGCGCCCGACGTGGCGGGTGCGCTGCGCGCCGCGCTGCGGGTTCTCGGCGGGCCGAGGAGCTGACGATGGCGACCTTCGACCAGGTGGGTCTCGACGACCTCGGCGGGGACGGCACGTTCTCGTCGGAGCGCATCGTCGCGGCGGGCGCGGACGACCTCGAGCGCGCGGCCGAGGCCGCGCTGCGCCCGCGCCGGCTGGAGGAGTTCGTCGGCCAGGCCGTCGTGCGCGACCAGCTGTCGCTCGTGCTCCAGGCGGCGCTCGTGCGGGGGAGCGCGCCCGACCACGTGCTCCTGTCGGGCCCGCCCGGGCTCGGCAAGACGACGCTCGCCATGATCATCGCCGCGGAGCTCGGCACGTCGCTGCGGGTGACGTCCGGGCCCGCGATCCAGCACGCCGGCGACCTCGCGGCGGTGCTGTCCTCGCTCGAGGAGGGCGAGGTCCTGTTCATCGACGAGATCCACCGGCTCGCGCGACCGGCCGAGGAGCTCCTCTACATGGCGATGGAGGACTTCCGCGTCGACGTCGTCGTGGGCAAGGGGGCCGGGGCGAGCGCCATCCCGCTCTCGCTGCCGCCGTTCACGGCGGTCGGTGCGACGACGCGCGCAGGGCTCCTGCCCGCGCCGCTGCGCGACCGGTTCGGCTTCACCGGGCACCTGGACTTCTACTCGGGCGACGAGCTCGAGCGCGTGCTGACGCGCTCGGCCGGCCTGCTCGGCGTCGCGCTCGACCCGGAGGCCGCCCGTGAGATCGCGGGCCGCTCGCGCGGCACGCCCCGCATCGCGAACCGCCTGCTGCGGCGCGTGCGCGACTGGGCGCAGGTGCGGGGCGACGGGACGATGGACCTCGCGGCCGCGCGCGCGGCGCTCGAGGTCTACGAGGTGGACCCGATCGGCCTGGACCGGCTCGACCGGGCGGTGCTCACCGCGCTGTGCACGCGCTTCAACGGCGGTCCCGTGGGCCTGACGACGCTCGCGGTGACGGTGGGCGAGGAGGCGGAGACCGTCGAGACGGTCGCCGAGCCGTACCTCGTGCGCGAGGGCCTGATCGGGCGGACGCCGCGAGGCCGCGTCGCGACCCCGGCCGCCTGGGCGCACCTCGGGCTCACCCCGCCGCGCGAGGGCGGCACGCTCTTCGACGCCTGAGGCGACGCCGGAGGTCACGGGGCCGCCGGAGCGCTCCGTGACGGCGGTCACAGGCTCTCCGCGGGTGGTCCTAGAATGGTCGGGACCCGAGCGGGCGGAACTCCGCGGCGAGACGGCTCGTTGGTGAACCGTGCGCGCACGCCTAGACTGCGCGCAGATCCCGCACAGAACAGGACACGAGACTCCGTCATGGATATCAGCTTCATCCTCATCCTCGCCCTCGCGGCGGGTGCGATGTTCCTCATGACCAGCCGCACCCGCAAGCAGCAGCGCGAGGCCCAGAACTTCCGGGCGACCCTCGCCCCCGGGCAGGAGGTGATGACGGGCTCGGGCATGTTCGGCACGGTCGTCGACGTCGACGACGAGGCCGACGTCATCACCATCGAGTCGACGCCGGGCAACCAGTCCCGGTGGCTGCGCGCCGCGATCGCCAAGCTCGTCGAGCCCCCGGTCGAGGAGACCGAGGAGACGACGGCGGACGACGCGTCCGAGGACGCGGCCGAGTACGGCACCGCCGGCGCCGACGCGGGGACCACCACGAAGGGCGACGTCGACGACCTCGTCGTGCCCGACGACCTCTCCGGTCTGACCGACGACCGGTCGGAGAAGGACCGCGGACGCCGGGACGACGGCACCGACATCAAGTGACCCTATGCCGGTCGCTGCCGCGACCGGCCTGACGCGGTGGGCCGCGAGGCCCACCGCACACGCACGAGAAGAGACGGACAGTTGGCCACCAGCAGCACACGAGCGAGGCCCGTACGGACCCTCGTCACCCTGGGAATCCTCATCGTCGTCCTCTTCGGGTCCCTCTTCGCGGGCACGAAGCTCGACCCGAAGACCGAGGACAACCCGGGCGGGGCGAGCCTCACCCCGGGCCTCGCGCTCGATCTCGAGGGTGGCACGCAGATCATCCTGCGGCCCGTCACCACCGACGGCTCGCAGCCGACGGCCGAGGACATCAACCAGGCGATCAACGTCATCCGCCAGCGCATCGACGCGCAGGGTGTCTCCGAGGCGGAGATCACGAGCCAGGGTCGTAACAACATCGTCGTCGGGATCCCGGGGCAGCCGTCCCAGGAGACGATCGACCTCGTCAGCACCTCGGCCCAGATGCGCTTCCGCCCGGTGCTGTCCGTCGGCATGCCGACGGCGACGCCCGCCGACGAGTCCACCGACCCGGCCGCGGGCGAGGACGCCACGGCCGAGGACGCCCCGGACGCGACGGAGTCCGCGGACGCGGCCACCGACGGCGCGACGGACCCCGCGGCCGAGGACGGCACGGACCCCGCGGCCGAGGACGGCACGGACCCCGCGGCCGACGCAGCGACGGACGCCCCGGCAGACGGCGCCACGACAGACCCGGCGCCGGAGACGACCCGCCCGGAGAACCCGAGCGACCTCGCGCAGATCACGCCAGAGCTGCAGGCGCAGTTCGACGCGCTCGACTGCACGCTCCCCGAGAACCTCGTGGGCGGCGACAGCGGCCCGACCGACAGCGCGTTCGTCTCGTGCGCCGACGACGGCACGGCCAAGTACATCCTGGGCCCGGTCGAGATCGAGGGCACCGACATCTCGAACGCGAGCTCCGGCCTGCGCGTCGGGCAGAACGGCGTCGTCACCAACGAGTGGGTCGTCAACATCGAGTTCGACTCCGAGGGCACCAAGGCCTTCCGTGACGTCACGACGCGTCTCACGTCGCTCCCGTCGCCGCAGAACCAGTTCGCGATGGTCCTCGACGGCCTCGTCATCTCCGCGCCCGTGTCGCAGACGCCGATCCCGGACGGCAAGGCCGAGATCTCGGGCAGCTTCACGCGCGACAGCGCGGCGACCCTCGCGAACCAGCTCAACTTCGGCTCGCTGCCCCTGACGTTCGAGGTGCAGAGCCAGGAGCAGATCTCGGCGACGCTCGGCTCCGAGCAGCTCGAGAAGGGTCTGCTCGCGGGCGCGATCGGCCTGCTGCTGGTCGTCATCTACTCGCTCTTCCAGTACCGCGTGCTCGGCCTGGTCACCGTCGCGTCGCTCGGCATCGCGGCCGTCGTGACGTTCGGCGTGATCTCGGTGCTCTCGTGGACGATCGGGTACCGCCTGTCGCTCGCCGGCGTCGCGGGGCTCATCGTCGCGATCGGTATCACCGCGGACTCGTTCATCGTGTACTTCGAACGCATCCGCGACGAGCTGCGCGACGGCCGGACGCTGAACTCCGCGGTGGAGAAGGGCTGGCAGCGCGCCCGCCGCACGATCCTCGCCTCGGACGCGGTGAACTTCGTCGCCGCGGTGGTGCTGTACTACCTGGCCGTCGGCGGCGTGCGCGGCTTCGCGTTCACGCTGGGCCTGACCACCCTGGTCGACCTCATCGTGGTGTTCCTGTTCACCCACCCGCTCATGCAGCTCCTCGCCCGGACCAAGTTCTTCGCGAACGGCCACCCGGCCTCGGGGCTCGACCCGCGGCGCCTCGGTGTGCGCGGTCCGCGGTACGCAGGTCGCGGTCGTGTCGTCGGCGCGACGTCGACGGCCCCCGCGGCCGGCGACGCCGTCGTCGAGGACGCGCCCGTGCAGGACGCCCCGACGCCCGAGCGCGCGGCGCCCGTGCGGGAGACGGTCGGCGCCGGCGTGGGCCGGTCCGACGGTCCGCGCATGACCATCGCGGAGCGCCGCGCGGCCGAGCGGCGAGCCGCCGCCTCCGCGGACGGCGACGACGGGTCCCCGGCCGCTGACGCGGCAGGCGACGAGAACGAGGAGAAGCACTGATGGCCAGCGGTTTCGCCCAGTGGGGCAACGACCTGTACACCGGTCGCCGGTCCTACGCCATCGTCGCCAAGCGACGTGCCTACTTCGTGGTGGCGCTCGTCCTGGTCGTCCTGTCCCTCGGCATCATCGGGGTCCGGGTCGCCGGTGACGGGCTCAACCTCGGCATCGAGTTCCGCGGCGGGTCGGAGTTCACCGTCTCCGGCGTCTCCGACACCTCGCAGCAGCCCGCGCTCGACGCCGTCGCGGCGGTCGCCCCCGAGGAGGTGCCGCGCGTCACCTCGGTGGGCTCCAGCACCGTGCGGGTGCAGACGGCGGAGCTCAGCAACGCGCAGGTCGAGCAGGTCGCCGTCGAGCTCGCGAGCGCGTACGACGTGTCCGAGGGGGAGGTGACGAGCTCGTACATCGGCCCGACCTGGGGCAAGGACGTCTCCCAGAAGGCGATCGTCGGCCTCGTCGTCTTCCTGCTCCTCGTGAGCCTGGTCATGACGATCTACTTCCGGAACTGGCGCATGGCGCTCGCCGCGGTCATCGCCCTGTTCCACGACCTGATCGTCACCGTGGGCATCTACGCGGCGATCGGCTGGGAGATCACGCCTGCGACGGTGATCGGGCTCCTGACGATCCTCGCGTACTCGATCTACGACACGGTCGTGGTCTTCGACAAGGTGCGCGAGAACACCGCGGGCGTGCTCGACCAGACCCGCAGCACGTACGCCGAGCGGGCGAACCTCGCGATCAACCAGACGCTCGTGCGCTCGATCAACACGTCCGTCGTCGCGTTGCTCCCCGTCGCGGGCATCCTCTTCATCGGGGCGTTCCTCCTCGGCGCGGGCACGCTGCGCGACATCGCGCTCGCGCTGTTCGTCGGCATGGCCGTCGGCGCGTACTCGTCGGTGTATCTCGCGACGCCGCTCGAGGTCGCGCTGCGCGAGCGCGAGAAGCCCATCCAGGCGCACACGGCCAAGGTCCTCGCGCTGCGCGCGGAGCGGGCCGAGGTCGCGGGCGACGAGGAGGACGCCGCGCTCGCGGCGGCCGGCGTCGGGGCGGGGCACCGCCAGCTCCAGCCGGGCGCGCACCAGGGCAACAAGGCGCAGCCGCGCCGCCGTCGTCCCCGATGACGGCACCCGGTCACGTGCCGGCCGGCGAGGCGGGCGGCCTGCGCGCCGTCCACCTCGCCGGCCTCGGCCCGGAGCGCGCCTCGCGCGTGCTCGAGCTCGTCCGCGCCGTCCCGGACTACCCGGGGCCGGGGATCGTCTTCCGGGACATCACCGGCCTGCTGGCCGACGGCGACGCCTTCGGCCACGTGGTCGAGGCGCTCGGCGACGTGGCGCGCGCCGCGGGCGGGGTCGACCTCGTCGCGGGCATGGAGGCGCGCGGCTTCCTCATCGGGGCGCCGCTCGCGACGCACCTCGGCGTGGGGTTCGTGCCGCTGCGCAAGGCGGGCAAGCTCCCGCCGCCGACGGACACCGTCACCTACGACCTCGAGTACGGCACCGCGACGATCGAGCTCCGGTCGGGAACACTGCCCCCGGGTGCGCGTGTTCTCGTGGTGGACGACGTGCTCGCGACCGGGGGCACGGCGGCCGCGGGCGCCGAGCTCGTCGAGCGCGGGGGAGGCGCCGTGGTGGGCCTGGCGTTCCTCCTCGAGCTCGAGGGTCTGGGAGGCCGCGAGCGGCTCGCGGGCCGCGAGGTGGCCACGCTGGTCCACGTCGAGTCGTAGGATTGCCACTCCGGTCGTCTCGGCTGGTCGCCGGTATCGTGCCGGTGGCCGCCGCCCTGCGGAAGGAGGCGCGCATGAGCGAGAACACCCGGACGTCGCGCGCTCCTGAGCGCGCGGGCGCCCCGACCTCCGGCACCGGTGGCTCGGGCGGGCGCGGCGTCCGCTCCCGCCTCGTGCGCTTCGGCGCGCGCCCCAACGCGGGCAGCCCGGCGCTCGAGCCGGTGCTCCAGGCGGTCCGCACCAACCACCCCCGCACGGACCTCAGCGTCATCGAGCGCGCCTACGAGACCGCCGAGCGCGCCCACCGCGGCCAGCTGCGCAAGAGCGGCGACCCGTACATCACGCACCCCGTCGCGGTCGCGACGATCCTCGCCGAGCTCGGGTTCGACGGGTCGACGCTCGCCGCCGCGCTGCTGCACGACACGGTCGAGGACACCGACTACTCGCTCGCGCAGCTCACCGAGGAGTACGGCGAGGAGATCGCCATGCTCGTCGACGGCGTGACCAAGCTCGACAAGGTGACGTACGGCGACGCGGCGCAGGCCGAGACGGTGCGCAAGATGGTCGTCGCCATGGCGCGCGACATCCGCGTGCTCGTCATCAAGCTCGCCGACCGCCTGCACAACGCCCGCACCTGGAAGTACGTGTCGTCGTCGTCGGCGGGGCGCAAGGCGCGCGAGACCCTCGAGATCTACGCGCCGCTCGCCCACCGCCTCGGCATGAACACGATCAAGTGGGAGCTCGAGGACCTGTCCTTCCAGGCCCTGTACCCCAAGGTGTACGACGAGATCGTCCACCTCGTCGCCGAGCGCGCGCCCGCGCGCGAGGAGTACCTGGCCGTCGTGCGCGAGCAGGTCACGGCCGACCTGCGGAGCGCGAAGATCAAGGCGACCGTCACCGGCCGTCCGAAGCACTACTACTCGATCTACCAGAAGATGATCGTGCGCGGCCACGACTTCGCGGAGATCTACGACCTCGTCGGCGCGCGCGTCCTGGTGGACAGCGTCCGGGACTGCTACGCGGCGCTCGGCGCGCTGCACGCGCGGTGGAACCCCGTGCCGGGGCGGTTCAAGGACTACATCGCGATGCCGAAGTTCAACATGTACCAGTCGCTGCACACGACGGTCATCGGGCCGGGCGGCAAGCCGGTCGAGATCCAGATCCGCACGCACGAGATGCACCGGCGCGCGGAGTACGGCGTCGCGGCGCACTGGAAGTACAAGGAGACCGCGAAGTCGGGCGGCAAGACGGCCAAGGACGACGCCGCGGCCAACGACATGCGGTGGCTGCGCCAGCTCGTGGACTGGCAGCGCGAGACGGCCGACCCGGCCGAGTTCCTCGACTCCCTGCGCTTCGAGATCGGCGGCGCGGAGGTCTACGTCTTCACCCCCAAGGGCGACGTCATGGCGCTGCCGGCGGGCTCGACGCCGGTCGACTTCGCCTACGCGGTGCACACCGAGGTCGGGCACCGGACCATGGGTGCGCGGGTCAACGGCCGGCTCGTCCCGCTCGACTCGACGCTCGAGAACGGCGACTCGGTCGACGTCCTCACCTCGAAGTCCGAGAACGCGGGGCCCAGCCGCGACTGGCTCGCGTTCGTCAAGAGCCCGCGGGCACGCAACAAGATCCGGCAGTGGTTCTCCAAGGAGCGTCGCGAGGAGGCCGTCGAGCACGGCAAGGACGCGATCGCCAAGGCGATGCGCAAGCAGAACCTGCCGATCCAGCGCCTGCTGTCGCACGAGTCGCTCGTCGCGCTCGCCAACGAGCTCCGCTTCGCGGACGTCACCGCGCTGTATGCGGCGATCGGCGAGGGCCAGGTGTCGGCGGCGAACGTCGTCTCCAAGCTCGTCCAGGCGATGGGCGGCGAGGAGGGCACGGTCGAGGACGTCGCCGAGACCGCCCGTCCCGGGCACACCGCGCGCCGCGTGCGCACGGGGGACCCGGGCGTCATGGTCAAGGGCGTCGACGACATCTGGGTCAAGCTCGCGAAGTGCTGCACCCCGGTCCCGGGCGACGAGATCATCGGGTTCGTCACGCGCGGGCAGGGCGTGAGCGTGCACCGCGCGGACTGCGCGAACGTCGTCGGGCTGCGCAACCAGCCCGAGCGGATCGTCGACGTCTCGTGGACCACGGGCAGCAACGCGATGTTCCTCGTGCAGATCCAGGTCGAGGCGCTCGACCGTGCGCGCCTGCTCTCCGACGTGACGCGCGTCCTGTCGGACAACCACGTGAACATCCTCTCGGCGACCGTCTCGACCTCGAACGACCGCGTGGCGATGTCGCGCTTCGTCTTCGAGATGGCGGAGCCCGCGCACCTCGCGCAGGTCCTCAGCGCCGTCCGCAAGGTCGACGGCGTGTTCGACGTCTACCGCATCACGGGGACGAAGGCCGCCGAGACGGCGCAGCTCCCCGCCTGAGCCCGCGGGCGGCACGCCGACCGAGCCACCACGCCGCGCAGGGCGGCAGACCCGGTGGCAGCATCGGCACATGGACCTGCCCGTCATGCCTCCCGTGCTGCCCATGCTCGCGAAGTCCGTGCCCGCCGTGCCCGAGCCCGACGCCGTCGACGGCGGGTACGTGTACGAGCCGAAGTGGGACGGCTTCCGCGCGATCGTGTACCGCGACGGCGACGAGGTGCGGCTCGACAGCAGGAACGCGCGGCCCATGGACCGCTACTTCCCCGAGGTCGTCGAGGCGGTGCGGGCGGCGCTGCCGCCCCGGTGCGTGGTCGACGGCGAGATCGTCGTCGCGCGCGACGGGCGTCTCGAGTTCGAGGTGCTCCAGCAGCGCATCCACCCAGCCGCGTCGCGCGTGCGGCTGCTCGCGGAGCAGACCCCCGCGGCGCTCGTCGTGTTCGACGTGCTCGCGCTGGGCGACGAGGACCTCACACGCGCACCGCTCGCACGTCGCCAGGAGGTGCTCGACTCCCTGGGCCTCGACGGCCCGGCCGTGCACGCCACGCCCCGCACGCGCGACGTCGCGGTGGCACGGGAGTGGTTCGACACGTTCGAGGGGGCTGGGCTGGACGGCGTCGTCGCCAAGCCGCTCGACGGCACGTACCAGCCGAACAAGCGCGCGATGCTCAAGATCAAGCACGGCCGCGAGGCGGACGTCGTGCTCGCGGGGTACCGCCTGCACAAGACGTCGACCCCCGCGAAGCCGCTGCTCGGCTCGCTCCTGCTCGGCCTGTACGACGACGCGGGTCAGCTCCAGTTCGTCGGCGTCGCCGCGTCGTTCCCGACGGCGCGCCGTGCCGCGCTGGTCGCCGAGCTCGCGCCGCTCGTCGTCGAGCCGGGCACGCCCGACGCGGACGCGCACCCCTGGTCCGGGTGGGAGAACCCCGCGGGGGAGCGGATGCCGGGTGCGGTGTCGCGCTGGAGCTCGGGCAAGGACCTGTCGTTCACGCCGCTGCGTCCGGAGCGCGTGCTCGAGGTCGCCTACGACCACATGGAGGGCTCCCGGTTCCGGCACACCGCGCAGTTCCGGCGCTGGCGCGAGGACCGCGACCCGGGGTCGTGCACCTACGAGCAGCTCGAGGAGCCGGTGCGCTACGACCTCACGGGCATCCTGCCCGGGGCGCCCGGCGTGGCCTGACGCCGCGCTGGTCGCCGAGCCCGCGCGCCGCGTCAGTCCCGCGCGCGGTCCCGGTCCTTGCTCGGCTGGACGCGCTTGGGCTCGCCGGGCATCTTCGGGTACTCGGGCGGGTAGGGGAGGTCCCCGAGCCCGTGCTCGGCCTCGTCGCGCCGGGACAGCTCCAGGGCGGGCTCGAGCGACGCGCCCGGGTCCTCCCGGTCGGCGCGCAGGGGCGCGAAGAGGTCGCCCACCTCGGCGAAGCGTGCGGGCATCGACAGCACGTCGAAGTCGTCCGGGTGGACGTCGCCGAGCTCCTCCCAGCGCAGGGGAGCGGACACCGTCGCGCGCTGGTTGGAGCGGATCGAGTAGGCGGACGCGATCGTGCGGTCGCGCGCCATCTGGTTGTAGTCGACGAAGATCTTGGCGCCGCGCTCCTCCTTCCACCACTTGGTGGTGACCTGGTCCGGCAGACGGCGTTCGAGCTCACGACCGATCGCGATCGTCGCGCGGCGCGCGGCCACGAAGTCCCACTCGGGCGCGACCGGGACGAACACGTGGATCCCGCGGCCGCCCGACGTCTTGGGGTAGCCGGGGAGGCCGAGCTCGTCGAGGACCTCGCGCAGGTGCGGCGCGACACGCACGGCGTCGTCGAAGTCGGTGCCCGGCTGGGGGTCGAGGTCGATGCGGAGCTGGTCCACCGCCTCGACGTCGCCGCCGCGCACGGGCCACGGGTGGAACGTGAGCGTGCCGAGGTTGGCCGCCCAGGCGACGACGGCGAGCTCCGTGGGGCACACCTCGTCGGCCGTGCGTCCGCTCGGGAACGCGATGCGCGCGGTCTGCACCCACTCCGGCGCGCCCTTCGGGATGCGCTTCTGGTAGAACGCGTCGCCGGTGTTGTCCGTGCGCGTGCTCATGCGCGCGCCCTCGAACACGCCCTTGGGCCAGCGCTCGAGCGTCGTCGGGCGGTCGACCAGAGCACCGAGGATGCCGTCGCCCACGTCGAGGAAGTACTGCACGACGTCCAGCTTCGTGAGCCCGCGCGCGGGGAAGACGACGCGGTCCGGGCTCGTGACGCGCACGGTCCGTCCTCGGACGTCGAGCTCCACGGGGGGTGTCGTGGCTGCGGCCATGCCGACCAACCTAGACCGGGTCGTCGGTCCCGGCGAGCAGGAGCGCGAGCGTGCGTCGTGCCTGCGCCCGGCCGGGCCACCGGTGGCGCAGCTCGAGCGACCGCGCCGCCGTGCGGGCGTCGAGCCCGCAGACAGCCTCCAGCCGACGCAGGGTGCTCAGCGCCTGCTCCGGCTCGCAGCGCGAGGCCACGTCGAGCGCGGTCCGCAGCACCGACGTCACGAGCACGCCCGCGACGAGGTTCGTCTCGTCGCGCAGCACGTGCGCCTGCCGCGCGGCCCGGCCCTGGTGCGGCGGCGGCCGGTGCCGACCAGGTGGGTGGACGACGTCGAGCACGCGGGGCGGCGCGGAGCCGCACAGCACCCACGCGGCCGCCGCGCCCGCGAGCACCGTGCCGCGCGGGACGAGGTCGCGGACGGCGAGCGCGCGCAGCGTGGGGGTGACGGGCACGCTCGCCGGGGCGGCGACGTCGCCCCACAGCCGACGCAGGGCGCCGCTCCGGACGAGCTCCTGGAAGGCGGCCGACCCGCCGACGTCCTCCGGCGCGACGAGCAGGCCCACCTCCGGCTCCTCGACCCGGAGCAGGCGCGCGAGCGCGGCCGCGGGGCCGAGTCCCGTGGGGCGAGCGGGTACGGCGTGGTCGGGCACGGTCGGGGCTGCGGGCACGCCCCTACCGTGCCGCACGGCGGCGGGGACGCGGAAGGGCCGGCACCCGTCTGTGGACGAGCGCCGGCCCTCCGGTCGTGCGGGACGTGCGTCAGCCGCGCGAGTCCTCGGCGGCGCGGACGACCTGCTCGAGCCAGGAGCGCCGCGCGGCGAGCGCCGTCTCGGCCTCCTTGACGGCGCGCGCGTCCCCGCGGCTCTGCGCGGCGGCGAGGTCCGCCTCGAGCCCGTCGATCGCGGCCTCGAGCTGCGCGGCCGCACCCTCGGCGCGGGCGCGCGTCTCGGGGTTGCTCCGGGTCCACTGCGCCTGCTCGGCGTCGCGGACCGCGTTCTCGACGGCGCGCAGGCGGCCCTCGACACGCTGCAGGTCACCACGCGGCACGCGTCCGGCCTCCTCCCAGCGCTCCTGGAGGTCACGCAGCGCCGCCTTGGCCGCGGCGAGGTCCTTGACGGGCAAGAGCGCCTCCGCCTCGGTGAGCAGCGCCTCCTTCACCTCGAGGTTCGCCGCGTACTCGGCGTCCGTCGCGGAGTTCACCGCGTCGCGCGCCTGGAAGAACGTGTCCTGCGCGGCCCGGAAGCGGGCCCACAGGGCGTCGTCGTCCTTGCGGCTCGCCCGGCCCGCGGCCTTCCAGCGCGCCATGAGGTCGCGGTACGCGCCCGCCGTCGGGCCCCAGTCGGTGCTCGACGACAGCGCCTCGGCCTCCGCGACCAGCTTCTCCTTGGCGGCCTTGGCGGAGGCGTTGCGCTGCTCGAGCTCGGCGAAGTAGTGCCGACGCTCGCGGTCGAACGCGGTGCGCGCGTGGCTGAACCGCTTCCACAGCGCCTCCTCGCTCGCGCGGTCGATGCGCGGGCCCGAGCGCTGGGCCTCCTTCCAGCGCTCCAGCAGCCCCCGCAGCTCCTCGCCCGCGGGCCGCCACTGCATGCGGCTCGGGTCGGTCGCGGCGATCTTCTCCGCGGCCTCGATGATCTCCGTCCGGGCCTCGAGGGCCGCGGCCTTGGCCGCGGCGCGCTCCGCCTCGAGCTGCGCGCGGCGCTCGGCCGCGGCGCCGCGCAGCGACTCGACCTGCGCGCGGAGCCCGTCGAGGTCGCCGACCGCGGAGGGCTCGGCGGTCTCCTCGGTGAGCCGGGCGATCGTCTGGTCGATCTCCTTGACGGACAGGTCCGTGCTCGTCAGCCGTGCCTCGAACAGCGCGACCTTCGCCTGGAGGTCGAGGTAGCGACGCACGTACAGCGTGAGCGCCTCGTCGGCGGCGACGCCGGGGAACTGACCGACGGAGCGCTCGCCGGCGCTCTCGCGGACGTACACCGTGCCGTCGTCGTCGACGCGACCGAACGCGGCCGCGGCCTTGGCGGCGGCGGAGTCGTCGGCGAGCGCCGGGACGGCGGGCACCTCCGGCACGACGGCCGCTGCCGCCGGAGCGCCCGCGGTGGGGGCGGCCGGCTTGCGCGGCGGGTGCGGGAGGGCCGACGGCTTGGGCCGCGGGCCGGGACGCGGGGCCGCAGGCCGCGGCGCCGCGTCCGTGGTCGCCTCCGCGGGTGCGGTCGCCTCGGCAGGCGTCGCCTCCGTCGTGGCCTCGGCAGCGAGCGCGTCGTCGCCCGAGTCGGCGGCCGGAGCGTCCGCCACGGGGTCGGCGGGGGCCTCGGTCTGCTCGGGCTCAGCGGCGGGCGCGGCGTCGACGGCAGGAGAGTCGGCCTGCTCGGCCTCGGCCGCGGGCGCGTCCTCCGTCTCGGCGGCGGGTGCGTCGTCCGTCTCGGCGGCCGGGGCGGGCTCCGCCTCGTCGGGAGCGGGACCCTGGTCGGTGGCCTCGGTGGCCTCGGTGGCCTCGGTGGCCTCGGTCGTCGGCTCCACGTCTGTCGCGTCGACCCGTCCGGTCTCGCTCGCCTCCGCGGGCTCCGGTGCCGGTGCGCTCGCCTGGTTCTGGGCGGGATCGCTCACTGGGTCTCAACTCCTTCGATGGTGACCGGGGTGGCGGGGGACCCGTCGCCGGATCCGTCCTGCGTCCCCGCGTCAGCGACTGCCTGGACGACGTCCAGGCCGGACGTGATGGTGCCGAACACCGTGTAACCAGCCGCCGCGTCGGACGGGATGGTCGAGTCCTCGTAGACGAGGAAGAACTGGGAGCCCATCGAGCCGGCGTCCCCGCCCTGGCGGGCCATGGCGACGGTCCCGGCCGGGTAGACGTCGTCGGTCGGGGCGTTCTCGACGGGGCCGAACTTGTAGCCCGGGTCGCCCGTGCCGGTGCCCGTCGGGTCGCCGCACTGGAGCACGTAGATGCCCGAGGTCGTCAGGCGGTGGCACGACGTGCCGTCGAAGTACCCGGACTCGGCGAGGGACACGAAGCTCGCGACCGCCTGCGGGGCCGCCGCGCCGTCGAGCGTGAGCGTGAGGTCGCCCGCGCTCGTGGTGAGCGTCGTGGTCCAGTCGCGGCCCTCGGCGGCGGACGCGGGGGGCAGGGTGTGCTCGCCGGAGGGCGCCCCGCCCGTGTCGCCGCCCGGGTCGGTGCCGGGCTCCTGGGTGGCGGCGAGCGCCCACCAGACGGCGACGCCGATCACGACGAGCGCGACGACGACACCCACGATCGACCACGTGCGCTGGCGCTTCGCGCGGAGCTGGGCCACGTGACGGTCCCACTTCTCCTCACGACGACGCGCCTGCTCGCGCTCGCGACTCTTCGTCGACACCCCAGCTCCTTCGTCCGGCGCCGCGACGGCGCGCACGGTCGACCCCGGTGCGGCCGTGGTCGGTACGGGACAGTCTAGGCACCGAGAACCCTGGTGGCGGGTGGATTTGCCGCACGCAGGTCACGGTCCGGTATCGACGCCGGTGCCCGAAACCCGCGCCGCGCCCGCCCCGACCAGCCTCGGCACCCCCGCCGAGGGCTACCCTCGCCCTCGTGGACCGACCTCGTGGCACGACGCCGACGCCCTCTGCCGACGACCGGCCGGACGCCCCCGGGCCGGCCGTGCACGTGGTCGTGGCCCCCGTCTTCGGCACGAACTGCACGGTGGTGAGCGCCCCGCGCGGCGACTGCGTCGTGGTCGACGCAGGGGCGGGGGTCGCGGACGCCGTCGTCGCGCACGTCCGCGCGGCGGGCCTCGTGCCGCGCGCGGTGCTCGCGACGCACGGCCACGTGGACCACACGTGGGACGCCGCGGCGCTCGCGGACCGCTTCGGGGTGCCCGTCGTGCTGCACGCGGCGGACGCGTACCGGCTCGCGGACCCGTTCGGGAGCCTGGAGCACGGGAAGCACGACGGGCCCGACGCGACCCGTGCGGGCGCCGTCGTGTCCGGCCCGCTCGGCGCGGCGCTCGCGGCGGCCGGCGCCGGGCCGCAGGACTACCGCGAGCCGGGACGCGTCGAGACGTTCGACGTGCCCGCGGGCGGCGAGCAGGTGCTGCGCTGGGGCGGTCTCGCGCTGCGCGCGGTCGGCGCGCCCGGGCACACCGAGGGCTCCACGCTCTACCTGGTCGGTGAGCCGGCAGCGGGCCTCGTGCTCAGCGGCGACGTCCTCTTCGCGGGCTCCGTCGGCCGGACCGACCTGCCGGGCGGGGACGGCGCGACGATGGCCCGCACCCTGCGCGACGTCGTCGCGCACCTGGACCCGGCCTGGGACGTGCTCCCGGGGCACGGGGCGGCGACGACGGTCGCGCGCGAGCTGGCGACGAACCCCTTCCTCGCCCGCTGAGCGCGGGTCCGTGGTCCGGACGATGCGGTCGCCGGTCCCGGCGTCTGGGAAGATCTGACCCATGGCCAGGCCCACACCTCTCTCCGGTTTCCCCGAATGGCTCCCCGACGGTCGGATCGTCGAGCAGCACGTCCTCGACACCCTGCGCCGGGTGTTCGAGCTGCACGGGTTCGCCGGGATCGAGACGCGCGCGGTCGAGCCGCTCGACCAGCTCCTGCGCAAGGGGGAGACGTCGAAGGAGGTCTACGTCCTGCGCAGGCTCCAGGAGGAGCCGCAGGACGACGCCGTGGGCGGGTCGGCCGGGAAGGGTGCGGCCGGCGACAAGCAGCTCGGCCTGCACTTCGACCTCACCGTCCCGTTCGCGCGCTACGTGCTCGAGAACGCCGGGCACCTGGCGTTCCCCTTCAAGCGCTACCAGATCCAGAAGGTGTGGCGCGGCGAGCGCCCCCAGGACGGGCGGTTCCGCGAGTTCACCCAGGCCGACGTCGACGTCGTCGGCGCGGGCGAGCTGCCCTACCACTACGAGGTCGAGCTGCCGCTCGTCATGGCCGAGGCCCTGGGCGCGCTGCGCGACATCGGCGTGCCCGAGGTCCGCGTCCTCGTGAACAACCGCCGGGTCGCCGAGGGGTTCTACCGCGGGCTCGGCATCGACGCGGTGGACGACGTCCTGCGCCAGATCGACAAGCTCGACAAGGTCGGCCCCGAGAAGGTCGCTGCGCTGCTCGTGTCCGAGGCGGGCACGACCCCCGAGCAGGCGCAGGCGTGCCTCGCGCTCGCGGGCATCAGCGGGAGCGACTCCGGCGTGGTCGACCGCGTGCGGGCGCTCGCGGCCGAGCACGGCGTGGAGAGCGAGCTGCTGGAGACCGGGCTCGGCGAGCTCGGCGCGCTGATCGAGGCCGCGAGCGTGCGCGCCCCGGGCGTCGTCGTCGCCGACCTCAAGATCGCACGCGGCCTCGACTACTACACCGGGTCCGTCTACGAGACGGTGCTCGTGGGCCACGAGCAGCTCGGCTCGATCTGCTCGGGCGGGCGCTACGACACGCTCGCGTCCGACGGCGCGAACACCTACCCCGGCGTCGGCCTGTCGATCGGCGTGTCCCGGCTCGTGTCGCGCCTGCTCTCCGCGGGCCTGGTGCGCGCGACGCGGTCCGTGCCGAGCGCCGTCGTCGTGGCCGTCACGAGCGAGGAGACGCGCGACGCCTCCGACGCCGTCGCGCACGCGCTGCGCGCCCGCGGGGTGCCGGTCGAGGTGGCGCCCGCGGCCGCGAAGTTCGGCAAGCAGATCCGCTACGCCGACCGGCGCGGCATCCCGTTCGTCTGGTTCCCCGGGCGCGTCGAGGACGACGGCACGCGCTCGCCCGACCAGGTCAAGGACATCCGCTCGGGGGAGCAGGTCGACGCCGACGCCGCGACGTGGGAGCCGCCCGCCGAGGACCTTTTCCCGCGCGTCGTGCCCGCGGGGGACTGACCCGCCGCACCGGGGAGGGAGGGCGACGTGACGCGACCGGTCGAGCTCGCCCTGCCGTTCCACGGGACGTGGCTCGTGCGCAACAGCCCCGCGCGGCGCGTGCCGAGCCACGGCACCGACCTGTTCGCGACCACGTACGCGATCGACTTCGTCGCCGTCCGGGGCCGACGCACCGCCGTCGTGCGCGACTGGCGCACCGCGCTGGGCACCGAGCCGCCCGAACGGTTCGTCGCGTTCGGGCAGCCCGTGCTCGCCCCCGCGGCGGGCACCGTCGTCGCGGTGCACGACGGCGAGCCCGACCACGAGGCCCGTCGCTCACCCACCGCGCTGCTCGGCTACGCGCTCACGCAGGCGGCGCGAGCGCGCGGCGGTGCCGCGGCGCTCGCGGGCAACCACGTGGTGCTGGCCCTCGACCTGCCGGGCACGTTCGTCGTCCTCGCCCACCTGCGCGCCGGGTCGGTGGCCGTCGAGCCCGGCCGACGCGTCGTGGTCGGTGACGAGCTGGGCCGGTGCGGGAGCTCGGGGAACTCGACGCAGCCGCACGTCCACGTGCAGGCCATGGATGCGGCGGACGCGCTCGCCGCCCGCGGGCTGCCGCTGGTCTTCCGGGGGTTCCGCGAGCGCGTCCGCGACGGCTCGGCGCGCGTCGTGGACCGGGGCGTCCCCGCGGAGGGTGCGGTCGTCGAGCCCGCCTGACCCGTGTCCCACCGGGGATCACGCCGTGAGCGCGCCCAGCCCGGTGACCCACCCCCCGAGGACCCCGGCGACGACCACCGCCGCCGCGACCGCCAGCACGCCCACCGCGGCGACGACGTCGGGCACGCCGAGCGGCACGGGCCGCGACGTGGTCCGCGGACCGGACCCCAGGCCCCGTGACTCGAGCGCGACGGTCAGGCGCTCGGACCGGCGCACGGCACCGACGAGGAGGGCGAACGCCGCGGAGCCGAGCGCGCGGGGGGACCGGGGGAGCGCGCCGCGTCGTCGGCGCGGGTCGCGCACGGCCTGGGCGCAGCGGATCGTGTGCCAGGCGTCGGGGAGCTCGACGAGCAGCCGGTGGGCCGCGAGCACCGCGTAGGTCCACGTCAGGGGCAGCCGCCCGTGCTGGTGCAGGCTCGTCATGAGCCGCACCGGGTCGGTCGTCGTCGCGACCGTGAGCGACAGGGCGCCGACGAGCAGCGTGCGCACGGCGAGCCCGGCGCCGATCGTCAGGCCGTCGGAGCCGACGGTGACCGGGCCGAGGCCGACCGGGTCGCCGCCGGGCCGGGTGGCGACGTTGACGACCAGCAGGCTCGTCGCGAAGACGAGGAAGGGCACGTGGGCCAGGGCGAGCGTGCGGACGGGGACGCGTCCCACGACCAGCAGCGCCCCGACCGTGAGCAGCCACCCGATCGCGGGGGTGTACGGGTCGGTGACGAGGAGCGCGCAGGTCGACACGACGAGGACGGTCGCGAGCTTGACCGTCGGGTTCCAGCGCCCGAGGGGCGTGCTGCGCGGCGCGGTCACGGGGCGGCCTCCGTGCGGGTGAGGGCCGCGGCGTGCGCGTGGGCGGTCGAGCCACCCGGCCCCGCACCGGGCGGGTCTACGCCGACGGGTGCGCCGTCGTCGGCGGTGTCGCGAACGACCGTGGCGGCCGCGTCGACCGCGGTGTCGACCGCGGTGTCGACCGCCGTGTCGACCGCCGTGTCGACCGCCGTGTCGAGCGCGCGGACGAGCGCGCCCGGGTCGACGCCCTGGCGGCGTCCCGTGCGGGCCCACCACGCGAGCAGGGGCGGGCGGCGCAGGCGCGCGCTCCGGCACAGCGCGTCGTCGGCCAGCACGGTGGCGGCCGGGCCGAGCGCCACGAGCCGGCCGCCGACGACCACCGCGACGCGGTCGGCGAGCGCCGCGACGAGCGCGAGGTCGTGCGTGACGACGACGACCGCGCCGCCCGCGTCGGCCCGCTGCCGCAGCGCGCGGGCGACGGCGCCCGCCTGGGCGCGGTCGAGCCCCGACGTGGGCTCGTCGGCGAGGAGGACGGGGGGGTCGAGCACCGTCGCCGTCGCGAGCGACAGGCGCCGTTGCTCGCCGCCGGAGAGCCGGTACGGGTTGGCGTCGGCGAGGTGCGTCAGGGCGAAGGCGTCGAGGGTGCGCGCGACGCGCCCGTCGACGTCGTCGAGCCGCGCGAGGCGGGCCGACCAGGCGACCTCGTCGCGCACCGTCCGCGCGAGGAGCTGGTGCTCCGGGTCCTGGAACACCATCGCGACGGGCGCGTCCGCCGTCGTCGTCACGTCGCCCGTGGTCCGTTCGAGTCCCGCGAGCCCGCGCAGGAGGGTGGACTTGCCGCCGCCGTTCGGCCCCACCACCGCGAGCACCTCGCCCGCGCGGACGTCGAGGTCGACGTCGTGCACCACGGCTGTCTCGTCCCGCCCGCGCCGTCGGCGGCCTGCCGTGGCGCGGTGCACCGCGAGACGACGGGCACGGAGGGCGACCGGGCCGGGCGCCGTCGGACCGGTGTCCGAGGCGCGCGGGTCTGCGGTGCGCGCGAGGTCGACGAGCCAGGCGTCGGTCGCGGGCCCACCGAGCGGGCCGGGGGCTCTGGCGTGCTCGAGCCGGACGTCGAGCGGCAGCCAGCACCCGAGCGCGGCGAGCGTGGCGGCGTGCGCGCGCAGGACGGCGGTCGTGGGGCCGTGCGCGACGGCGCGGCCCGTGCGGTCGAGCACGAGGGTCGCGTCCGGGAGCGTCCCGACGTCGTCGAGGCGGTGCTCGACGAGCACGACCGACCGGCCGGGGGCGTCGTGCGGGTCCGGTCCGGGCGCCCGCACGAGCCCGCCCACGAGCGTCCCCACCTCGTGCGCCGCGGCCGGGTCGAGGAACGCCGTCGGCTCGTCGAGGACCACGAGCTCGGGATCGGCGACGAGCGCCGCCGCGAGGGCGACGCGCTGCGCCTCGCCGCCGGACAGCGCGTGGGTCGGTCGGTCGTGCAGGTGGCCCGCACCGGCAGCGGCGAGAGCGGTGGCGGCGCGGGCGTCCATGGTGCGCGGGTCCGCCGCGCGGTTCTCGAGCGCGAACCGCAGCTCCTCGTCGACGCGGGCGAGGCAGAGCTGGTCGCCCGGCCGCTGCTGGACGAGGCCGACGCGCGCGGCGAGCCCCGCGGGGGTCGTGGCGCGCGGGTCGACGCCCGTCACGCGCAGGTCGCCCGTGACGGTGCCCGGGAGCGTGTGGGGCACGACGCCGACGAGCGCGCGCAGCAGCGTGGACTTCCCGCAGCCCGAGGGGCCGAGCACGAGCAGCCCGGTGCCGGCGGGCACGGTCAGGGTGAGGTCGTCGAGCACGCACGCCGCGTCGTGGCCCACGGTGACGGTCAGGCCGACGGCGGAGACGGCGTCCGGCGCGACGCTCGGCACGGTGCCCGGCACGGTGTCGGGCATGACGTCCGTCGCGGCGTCCCGCACCTCAGCCACGGCGGTCCGTGCCGATCGCGAAGGCGTCGAGCGCGCCGGTGCGGGCGAGGGCGTCGCCGAGGAGGCGCGCCGCGATCCCGCACAGCACGACGCACGAGACGACCTGCACGCCGAGCCGGAGCATCGCGTAGTCCTGCCCGAGCCAGCCGAACCGGACCGCGTTGAACGCGTAGGTGACGAGCGCCGCGCTGACGCCCGACGCCACGAACACCCACCAGCCGTAGCGGCGGTACCGGGTCAGCGCGAAGGGGATCTCCGCGCCCACCCCCTGGACGAGCCCCACGAGGACGAGAAGCGGGCCCGCGGGCGACGCGAGGAAGACCACCTCGACGAGCGCCGCGAGCGTCTCGGTGAGGATGCCGACGCCCGGCTTGCGCACGATGTACGTCGCGAGCGGGCCGACGACGATCCACGCGCCCGCGAGCACGTTCGCGGCAAGGTCCGCGAGGGGCCCCATGGCGAGCTGGAGCGGGGCCCAGAGCTGCACGAACGCCCAGTAGACGAACCCGAACACGACGCCCAGGACGGCGACGAGGACCGTCTCGTGGAGCGTGAGGCCGCGGCGCCGGGCGCGGGCGGGGGGAGCGGTGACGGCGCGGTCTCCGGGACCGGGCGCCGGGGGCACGCCGTCGGCCGGCGGGCCGGGCGTGCCGGTGGGCGGGGTCGCCCGGGGCGGGGTGGTGCGGGGCTCGGTCATGCGGTTCCCTCCGTCGGGCCCCCGGGACGAAGGGTGCACGACGGCGCGCCACCGCCGCTCCTGCGCGGACGGCACGCGCGGGGCGCGGGCACGAGCGCGCAGGGGACGGTGACGTCGGCCCTGCTCCCTTCGCTGGTACGAACCAGATCAGGTTCCACGGGTCTGCAGGGGGGACGGGTGTCCGACCTGCACTCTCAGCGCTCGTGCGCTCCCCGGGGGCGTTCGGCCCGACCCTAGGGCCTGGACGTCCGCCGGACAATCCCGGCGTCTCACCCACCGGGACGTCCGGCCACCGTGAGAAGGTGACGGCGACGAGGCGCCCGCGCGGACCGGGGACGGGCTCCGACGACGAGGAACGAGGCAGCGCGCATGACCCGAGACAACGACCCCGCCGCCGTCGCGGAGCTGGACCGCCTCGACGAGGCCGTGCGGGGCGCGCCCGCGGGCGATACGTCGGTGCAGATCGCGCTGTGGCGGCAGGCAGCGCGCCTCGGCACGTGGTTCTTCATCGCCCGGGGGCCCGAGGACCAGCCGCGTCCGTACGCCGTCGCCGCGGACCAGGGGCCCATGATCTGCCTCTACAGCAGCGCCCCGCGCGCGGACGAGGCGGCCCGGGCGCTCGGTCTGGCGGCCGACGGGACCGGCTCCGTGCCGCTGCTGGGCGTGCCCGTGCCGGCGGCGATCGACTACGTCGCGTCGTTCGCCGCGGCCGGGGTCGTCGGCGTCGCGCTCGACCACCCCCGGATCGGCCACCACATCCCCCTCGGGAACCTGGCGCTGCTCAAGGCGTGGTCCGCCGGCGGATGACCCGTCCTTGACAGCAGGTTCGAACGTTTGTTCGAATGGCGCGATGCGGTGGGACGGACAGGCGCTCGGCGCGGACGACGGCGCGCTCCCCGGTTTGGAGCGCATGGGCCTCGTCCGCAGCGTGCGCACGCCCGAGTTCGCGGGGATCACGTTCCACGAGGTCACGGCCAAGAGCGCGCTGTCGAAGGTCCCGGCGATGTCGCGCATGCCCTTCCGCTGGACGGTCAACCCGTACCGCGGGTGCAGCCACGCGTGCTCCTACTGCCTCGCGCCGAGCACGCCCGTGCTCCTGGCCGACGGCACGCAGCGGCCGATCGGCGAGCTGCGCGTCGGCGACGAGATCGTCGGCACCGCCCCCCACGGCGCGTACCGGCGCTACGTGCGCACCCGCGTCCTCGACCGCTGGACCACCCGCAAGCGCGCCTACCGGGTGACCCTCGCCGACGGCACGCGCCTCGTCGCGAGCGGCGACCACCGGTTCCTCACCGAGCGCGGCTGGCGCCACGTCGTCGGCGGCGCCGGGCACCGGGCCCGCCTGGCGCTCGGCGACGTGCTCGTCGGGCCGGGCGCCGCGGCGCTCGCGGACGCGCGGCCCGTCCTCGACGGCCAGGACGTCACCGGCGGCGAGGCGCTGCGCGTCGACTCCCTCGAGGCCCTCGACGGGCCGGGGGAGGTGACGGAGCTGGTCGACATCACGACCGGCACGCGCGACTTCGTCGCCGCGGGGGTCGTGAGCCACAACTGCTTCGCCCGCCCCACGCACGAGTACCTCGACCTCGACGCGGGCGAGGACTTCGACCGGGAGGTGGTGGTCAAGGTCAACGTCGACGACGTGCTGCGCGCCGAGCTCGCCCGACCGTCCTGGGCGCGCGAGGCCGTCGCGCTGGGCACCAACACCGACCCGTACCAGCGCGCCGAGGGACGCTACCGTCTCATGCCCGGCATCATCGACGCCCTCGCCGGGTCGGGCACGCCGCTGTCCGTGCTGACCAAGGGCACGCTCCTGCGCCGCGACCTGCCCCTGCTCGTCGACGCCGCCTCGCGCGTCGAGGTCGGGATCGGCGTGTCCCTCGCGCTCCTGGACCCCGAGCTCCAGGCGAGCGTCGAACCCGGCACGCCGTCGCCGCGCGCACGGCTCGACCTCGTCCGCACGGTCCGGGAGGCCGGCCTGCCGTGCGGCGTCATGGTCGCCCCCGTGCTGCCGTGGCTCACCGACTCGACCCGCGCGCTCACCGAGCTGCTCGACGCCGTCAAGGACGCGGGCGCCACGGGCGTCACGGTGCTGCCCCTGCACCTCAAGCCGGGCACGCGCGAGTGGTACATGGGCTGGCTCGCGCGCGAGCACCCGCGGCTGGTCCCCGGGTACGAGCGCGTGTACGCGCGCGGCACGTACGCCTCGACGGCGTACCGGTCCTGGCTCTGGGACCGCGTGCGGCCGATGCTCGAGGCACGGGGGTTCGCCGTCTCGGGTCACCGGGGGCCCGCGGGTGTCGAGGGCCGGTTCCGCCGCGGCGAGCCCGGCGACCGGCACCGCCGGCCAGGACCGCCGACGGACGGCGCCTACCCGGCCGGCAGCCTCGCCGTCGACCCGACGCCGCCGGACGCGCGCGACGGTCACGGCGGGGCGCTCGCGGGCATGCCGGTGGACGGCGGCGGGCTCGACGTCGTCGGCGGGGGAGTCGAGCAGGTCCTGTTCTGACCGGTCTCAGGCGTCGGCGAGGCGCGCCGGGAAGCCGCCCGTCGCGATCGGGCCCCAGCGCGTGACCGTCAGCCGCACGAGCGACTTGCCCTGGCCGACCATCGCCGCGCGGTACTCGTCCCAGTCCGGGTGCTCGCCGCTGACGGCGCGGTAGTAGTCGACGAGCGGCTCGACCGAAGCGGGCAGGTCGATCACCTCCGCCTCGCCGTCGACCTGCACCCACGGGTCGGAGAACCGCTCGCCCAGCGACAGGAGCGACGCGCGCGGGTCGCGACGCACGTTGACCGCCTTGGCGCGCTCGGGGTACGTCGACACGACGACCCGACCCGCGTCGTCGACCCCGTACATGACCGGGCTGAGCTGGGGACGGCCGTCAGCGCGGGTGGTGACGAGGACGCCGTCGTGCCGGGAGCGCAGGAACTCCTCGAGCTCGTCGCGCTCGACGCGCCGGTTCGTCGCGATGGTGCGTGCCACGGGTCACCCTCCTTCGTGCGGGCGGCGGGCCGGACGGCCCTGCCGCGGCCGGTCGGCCCGTGCGCGCCCGCGGGCGCGGCGCCGGACCCGGCGGTGCCGCCACGGTATCCGGTCGCCCCCGCTGGTCGAGAGCGGACCGTCGACCGCCTCCGGTCGGAGGTATCCGGTCGAGCCGCCCGCCCGCCCGCACTAGACTTCAGCGGACGCGTCCCCGCACCGGGATCGCGACCCCCACCGCCCACCTGGAAGGAACCCTCCGTGCTGCGCACCCGAACGGCCGGCTCACTGCGGGCCGAGCACACCGGTCAGACCGTCACCCTCACGGGCTGGGTCGACCGTCGGCGCGATCACGGCGGCGTCGCCTTCATCGACCTGCGTGACGCGTCCGGCATCGCCCAGGTCGTCATCCGCGACGAGGCCGTCGCGCACCCGCTGCGCAACGAGTTCGTGCTCCAGGTCACGGGCGAGGTCTCGCGCCGCCCCGACGGGAACGAGAACCCGTCCCTGCCGACCGGCGAGATCGAGGTCGTCGCGACCGACGTCGTCGTGCTCAACACGTCCGAGGCCCTGCCGTTCCAGGTGTCGACGGCGCTCGCGGACACGGAGACGATCGGCGAGGAGGCGCGCCTCAAGCACCGCTACCTCGACCTGCGCCGGCCCGCCCCGGCGCACGCCCTGCGCCTGCGCGCCAAGGCGAACCAGGCCGCTCGCCGCGTGCTCGACGCCGAGGAGTTCGTCGAGATCGAGACGCCCACGCTGACCCGCTCGACGCCCGAGGGCGCGCGCGACTTCCTCGTGCCCGCGCGCCTCGCGCCCGGCTCCTGGTACGCGCTCCCGCAGTCGCCGCAGCTGTTCAAGCAGCTCCTCATGGTCGCGGGCATGGAGCGCTACTACCAGATCGCGCGCTGCTACCGCGACGAGGACTTCCGCGCGGACCGCCAGCCCGAGTTCACGCAGCTCGACGTCGAGATGAGCTTCGTCGAGCAGGACGACGTCATCGCGCTCGCCGAGAAGATCCTCGTCGCGCTGTGGGAGCTCGTCGGGTACACGATCCCGACGCCGATCCCGCGCATGACCTTCCACGACGCCATGCGCCTGTACGGGTCGGACAAGCCCGACCTGCGGTTCGGCAACCCCCTCGTCGAGCTCACGGACTACTTCCGGGACACGCCGTTCCGCGTGTTCCAGGCCGAGTACGTCGGTGCCGTCGTCATGGCGGGCGGGGCGTCGCAGCCGCGCCGGCAGTTCGACGCCTGGCAGGAGTGGGCCAAGCAGCGCGGCGCCCGCGGCCTCGCGTACGTGACGTTCGGCGAGGACGGCACGCTGGGCGGGCCCGTCGCGAAGAACCTGTCCGACGCCGAGCGCGAGGGTCTGCGCGACGCGACCGGCGCGCAGCCGGGCGACGCCGTGTTCTTCGCCGCGGGCAAGACGTCCGACTCGCGCGCCCTGCTCGGTGCCGCGCGCCAGGAGATCGCGAAGCGCACGGGGCAGATCGACGAGGACGCGTGGGCGTTCGTCTGGATCGTCGACGCGCCGCTGTTCAAGCCCACCGGCGAGGACGACGACGTCGACCTCGGCCACTCGGCCTGGACCGCCGTGCACCACGCGTTCACGTCGCCCACGCCCGACTGGGTCGACACGTTCGAGCAGAACCCGGGCGAGGCGCTCGCCTACGCCTACGACATCGTGTGCAACGGCAACGAGATCGGCGGCGGGTCCATCCGTATCCACCGTCGCGACGTGCAGGAGCGCGTCTTCGACGTCATGGGCATCGGGCCCGAGGAGGCGCAGGAGAAGTTCGGCTTCCTCCTCGACGCGTTCAAGTTCGGCGCGCCCCCGCACGGCGGGATCGCGTTCGGCTGGGACCGCATCGTCGCGCTGCTGACGAAGTCGGACTCCATCCGCGACGTCATCGCGTTCCCCAAGTCGGGCGGCGGGTACGACCCGCTCACGCAGGCACCCGCCCCGATCACGCCCGAGCAGCGCAAGGAGGCCGGCGTCGACGCGAAGCCCGCCGCTCCTGCGCCCGACGGCGGCCAGGACGGCGACGGGACCGGGCGCACGGACGCGTAGCCGCAGCCCGCACGACGTCGAGGGCGCGCCACCCCCGCCGGGTGGCGCGCCCTCTGCGCGTCCGGACGACGCCGACCCGAGACTCCGTCACGGCGAGTCACGACACCCGCGCGGGGCGAGGCCGAAGCCCGCGTCCCTTCCTGGCGTCCCACCCGGATCTTGAGCAGATCCTGAGGTTTCGCTGCGCCGACTCGGCGGGTGCCTCGCGCCGGGGCGCGCAGGATCGTGCTCGTTGAACCCCACGACGAACGAGGCACTCATGACCGCCCTGCTCACCGACCGCGACCCGGTTGACGTCGACGAGCCCGCGCCCTTCGGCACGGAGCTCGACCGCTACCAGTTCACGCCCGACGAGGTCGTGGTCCAGGCCCCCGTCCGCCGCGCGACGATCGGCGCGATCGTCCCCGCCTACAACGAGGGATCGACGATCAAGTCCGTGCTCAAGGGCATCCTGCGCCAGACCCGCCTGCCGGACGTCGTGCACGTCGTGGTCAACAACACGAGCGACCGCACCTTCGCCAAGGCGTCCAAGCTCGCCGGGGAGCACACGAGGCGCCGCCGCGGCGTCGAGCAGACGACACGCGTGTACGTCCACGACCTCGGCACCCTGGCCGACAAGAAGGTCGGTGCCCTCAACTACGGCTACCGGCTCGTGCACGGTGCGGACTACCTCCTCGGCGTGGACGGCGACACCGTGCTGGCCAAGGACGCCGTCGAGCGCCTCGAGGCCGAGATGTCCTCCGACCCGCGCATCGGCGGCATCTCCGCCATCTACACCGTCGACAACGTCACGCCGCGCGGACCGCTCAGCCGGTTCCTGCTCACCGGCCAGCGCGCCCAGTTCGCCGCGTTCAACATGCAGAACCTCCTGCGCGGCCGGAACATGGCCGTCCTCGGCGGGCAAGCCTCGCTCTTCCGCATGTCGGCGCTCGAGGCGGTCATGCTCGCGCACCACCAGCGCGACCCGTGGGTCTCCGACTCCGAGGTCGAGGACTCCCTCCTCAGCCTCCAGATCAAGTCGCTCGGCTACTCGACGAAGATCTCGGCGACCGCGCGCGCGACCGTCGGCGGCATGACGACGCTGCGCGCGCTCGACGGCCAGCAGGTCAAGTGGAACTACGGCGCGATCGACCTCATGTGGCCCGGGCAGCGCGGCGACACCCGCGGCCAGCCGTTCCACCCCAACCTGCGCCTGCGCTGGATGGAGAACGCGAGCATGCTCGTCAACGCCGCCACGCGCATCCTGTTCGGCCTGCTCGTCGCCGGCGCGCTGAGCCTTCACGCGTTCCGCTTCTCGCCCGTCTGGCTCGTGCCGCCCGCCGTCGCGGTCGCGCTCAACCTCCGGACCGCGCTCTCCATCCGCGGACGCACCTGGCGCGACGTGCTCTTCGCCGCGACCCTCGTCCCGGCCGAGGCCTACATGTGGATCCGCATCGGGCACTTCGTGCGCGCCTGGTCCAAGTTCCTCTCCCGCTCGCGCACCGACAACTGGGCGGCGCAGGCCAAGGCCGAGCGCGGCAGCGGCTGGGCCTACCTCAGCCCGCTGCTCGTCACCCTGGTCGCCCTCGCGGCCGTCGTGTGGGCCTGGACGACGCTGACCCCCGGGGTCCAGTCCGCCGTCCTCTCCGTCGGGTGGCCGGTCCTCGGCGTGGTGACGATCCTCCAGACCTTCTTCATGCTGCGCCGCCTCGTGCGCCGCCACCACGGCCTCCGCGCGTGAGGGAGGACCTGCGCCAGGCGTGGACGGCGCTCGCGGACGACCTGGACGGCGACGTGCAGGCCGTCCGGCGGTTCTTCGTCGCGTACCGGGATCTCGTCGTCCCGCGGGTCGACGCAGCGGCGGTCGCGCTCGCCCGGGGCGACGACGAGGAGGCGCGCAGCGCGCTGCTCACGGTGCGCTCGACGTCGCTCATGGTCGGGGCCGCGGAGGTCGGGGACGCCGCCTCGGCGGTGCTCGAGCGGCACCGCTCCCGGCCCGACGCCCGGACGACGTCGGACGAGGCGCGCGCGCTCACCACGCTGCGGGCGGCCGCCCGTCGTGCCTGCGACGACGTGTCGCTGCTGCTCGGCGAGCCGCCGCCCGCCGTCGGTCAGCCCGCGGGGTCGAACCGGTAGCCGACGCCGCGCACGGTGCGGATCCACCGGGGCGACGTCGGGCCGTCGCCGAGCTTGCGGCGGAGGTTCGCGATGTGCACCTCCACGCTGCGCCGGTCCGCGTCCGTGACGTACGTGCCGGCGTCGTACTCCTCGCCCCACAGGACGCGGACGAGCTCGTTGCGGCTGACGACGCGACCCGACGCCTCGACGAGCGCGCCCAGCAGGTCGTACTCGCTGCGCGTCAGGTGGACGGCCGAGCCGTCGACCGTGGCCGTGCGGCGGGGGACGTCCAGCAGGAGCCCGTCCGAGCCCACGAGGGTCGGCTCGTGGTCCGCCGGGGCGGGTCGTGCGGCGTCGGCGCCGTCGGACGGCAGGCCGCGTCGCGGTCGGCGCAGGAGCGCCTCGATCCGCGCACGCAGCTCGCGCGGGCGGAACGGCTTCGTCTGGTAGTCGTCGGCACCGGCGTCCAGGCCCATCAGGGTGTCGATCTCGTCGGTGCGCGCGGTGAGCATCACGATGTAGGTGTCGGAGACCTGGCGGATGCGCCGGCACACCTCGAACCCGTCGATGTCGGGCAGGCTCACGTCGAGGGTCGTCACGACCGGGTCGGTCCGCCGGACGAGCTCCACGCCCTCGACGCCGGTCGCGGCCGCCTCGGTGACGAAGCCGGCCTGACCGAGCACCGTCCGCAGGAGATCACGGATCTCCGCGTCGTCCTCGACGATCACCGCGGTGCGCGTGTTGTCCGCCATCCGTCTCCCCCCGTGCGACTGAGTGCTGCCGCCTACCGTAGCCGCCCGCGGGAGTGCCCGCGCACGAACCGTCCCTGCCGGTGGGGGCGTCTCAGTGGGTGATCGCGAGCCGGCGGTGCACCCGGCGCAGCGGTCCGGGCGCCCACCAGTTGTACCGCCCGAGCAGCGTCATCGTCGCGGGGACCAGCAGGAGGCGCACGATCGTCGCGTCGACGAGGACGGCGACGGCGAGCGCGAACCCGACCTCCTTGATGACGAGCAGGTCACCGAAGACGAAGCCGGCGAACACGACGACGATGATCGCGGCCGCCGACGTGATGATCCGCCCGGAGCGCTGCAGCCCCAGCCGGACCGCCTCGTCGTTGGACAGACCGGTGTCGTAGAGCTCCTTGATGCGTGCGAGCAGGAACACCTCGTAGTCCATCGCGAGGCCGAACGCGAAGGCGACGACGAGCGCGACGACGTACGTCTCGATCCCGCCCACCGAGGAGAAGTTCAGCAGCCCTTCCAGGTGGCCGTCCTGGAACACCCACACGAGCACCCCGAGGGACGCCGCGAGCGACAACGCGTTCGTCAGCAGCGCCTTCACCGGCACCACGACCGAGCCGGTCATGAGGAACAGGAGCACGAGCGTCGCGCCGACGACGATCCCCACGGCCCACCACACGCGCTCGCCGAGCGCCTCGAGGAAGTCGACCTGCCCCGCCGCCTGCCCCGTGACCCAGACGTCGAAACCCGGGTCGGTCGCCCGGACCTCCCGCACGACGTACACGGCCTCCGGGCCGCCGGCGTCGTCCGTGTCGACGTGCACGCCCACGGCGGCGTACGACCCGAGGGGTGCCGCCGGGTCGACGCTCGCGACGCCGTCGAGCGTCGCGACGTCGTCGGCCCAGGCCTGGGCGTCCTCGACGCTCGCGTCCACGACCGCGACGACCTGGGCACCCGCGCTCGACGGGTACTGCGCGGCGAGCTCGTCGACGAACTCACGCTGCGGCGACCCCTGGGGGAGCAGCTCGATCCCCGAGTTCCGCAGCTGCAGCCCGAGCACGGGCAGAGCGAGGACCACGAGCAGCGCTGCCGTGGTGAGCAGCACCCACAGCGGGTGCCGCTGGACGCGCCCCGCGAGGCGCGAGAACGCGCCCTCGTCCGACTGCACGTCCGCGGTCCGGGCGAGCACGCGGCGCAGCCCCGGGACCCGGCCGAGCAGCCCCGGGCGGGCGAGGCGGCGCCCCGAGTACGCGAGCAGCGCGGGGACGAGGGTGAGCGCCGTCGCGACGGCCACGAGCACGACCCCGAGCCCGGCCGCGCCGACCGCGCGCAGGATGTCCGGGCGGAACACCATGAGGCCCGCGATGGAGATCGCGACCGTGAGCGCCGAGAACGCGACCGTGCGGCCCGCGGTCTCCATGGTGCGCACGAGCGCCTCGTGCACCACCCCGTCTCCGCGCCGCCGACGCAGGGACGGGTCGTCGCCCGCCTCGATCAGGCGGTGCAGCTCCTCCCGGAACCGCGACACCACGAGCAGCCCGTAGTCGATCGACAGGCCCAGGCCGAGCAGGGTGACGACGTTGACGATGGAGGCGTCGACGTCGAGCACGTACGTGAGGCCCAGCAGCACCCCGAGGCCAGCACCGATCGACGCGACGGCCCCGGCCATCGGCATCGCCGCGGCGAGGAACCCGCCGAAGACGAGCACCATGATGAGCAGCGCGACCGGCAGGGCGACGGCCTCTCCCGTCGTGAGGTCCTCCTCGACCTGGCTCGTGATCGCCTCGACGATGAGCCCGTTCGACCCCACCAGGCCCGTCGCGTCGCCCGCCGCCTCCGGAGCGGCGTCCGCGAGCACCCCGGGGACGGCCTCGAGCTGCTCCACGACGCGGTCCGCGACCGCGTCGGTGCGCTCGGCGTCGAGGTCGGTGCGCAGCGTCACGACCGAGAGGAAGCCGCGCCCGTCCTGCGCGACGAGCGACTGCGCCGCGGGGTCCTCCACGCCGCCGGGGATCACGTACGGGTCGATGACCGTGTCGACACCCTCGATGGCGACGAGGTCGGCGTCGACCCCCGTCATGGCCTCCACGACCTGCGGGTCCGCCGGGTCGACGCCGGACACCAGGAGCGTGATCTCCGTGCCGCCCTCGTCGTTCTCCGCGAGGACCTGCGACGCCCGCTCGCTGTCCGAGCCCGGGATCGTCGGCGCGCCCGTCGTCACGCGGTCGAACACGCTCTCCCCGTGGACCCCGAACAGCGCCAGCGCGAAGCCGAGCGCCGTGAGGAGGACCCACACGACGACGGTGAGACGCGGGTGGCGGGCGACACGACGACCGAGGCTCGAGAACACGAGCGCCAGCATCCCACCCGCTCCCGCCGCGTGTCAGATCTCCCGCGCCCCGGGGACGGACGTTCACCCGACCTCCCCGGCCCGGCACCTCCGCGTGGGCGGCGGTGCGTAGGCTCGAGCCCATGTCCACCGGTGATCTCTTCGGCGGCGACCTCTTCGGCGCCGCCACCTCCGGCGCGCAGGGCACGCCGCGACCCGGACCGGGGGCCCCGCTCGCCGTGCGCATGCGCCCCGCCACCCTCGACGAGGTCGCGGGCCAGTCCCACCTCCTCGTGCCCGGCTCGCCCCTGCGGCGGCTCATCAGGTCCGGTGCCGAGAGCGACGCGTCCGGCGGCCGCGCGGCGCCCGGCTCCGTCATCCTCTGGGGCCCGCCCGGCACCGGGAAGACGACGCTCGCCTACCTCATCGCGACCGCCTCCGGCCGCCGCTTCGTCGAGCTCTCGGCCGTCACCGCGGGCGTCAAGGACGTCCGCACGGTCGTCGAGGACGCGCGCCGCCGACTCGCCACCGGCGGCGAGGAGACCGTCCTGTTCATCGACGAGGTGCACCGCTTCTCCAAGTCGCAGCAGGACGCGCTCCTGCCCAGCGTCGAGAACCGCTGGGTCACGCTCGTCGCCGCCACCACGGAGAACCCCAGCTTCTCCGTCAACTCCCCGCTGCTGTCGCGCTCCCTCCTGCTCACCCTCCAGCCGCTCGGCGACGACGACGTCCGCGCGCTCGTGCGCCGCGCGGTCGCCGACGAGCGCGGCCTCGGCGGCCTCGTCGCGCTCACCGACGAGGCAGAGGACCACCTCGTGCGCCTCGCCGGCGGCGACGCACGCAAGGCGCTCACCGTGCTCGAGGCCGCCGCCGGCGCCGTGCTGTCCGACGCCCCCGTACCCGTGCCAGCAGCGGCCGCCTCGGCCGACGACGACGCCGAGCCCCCCGAGGGCGCAGGGCGCGGCACGCCCGACGCCGGCCCACCGCCCGTGCCCGTCGATCTCGACGCCGTCGAGCGCGCCGTCGACGTCGCCGCGGTGCGGTACGACCGCGACGGCGACCAGCACTACGACGTCGTGTCCGCCTTCATCAAGTCGATGCGCGGCTCCGACGTCGACGCCTCGCTGCACTACCTCGCCCGCATGATCGCGGCGGGGGAGGACCCGCGCTTCATCGCCCGCCGCATCGTCATCGCCGCCGCGGAGGACGTCGGCATGGCCGACCCCTCGGCGCTGCAGACCGCGGTCGCCGCCGCCCAGGCGGTCCAGCTCATCGGCATGCCCGAGGGCCGGATCGTCCTCGCCGAGGCGGTCGTGCACCTGGCGACCGCGCCCAAGTCGAACGCGGCCTACCTCGGGATCGACGCGGCGCTCGCGGACGTGCGCGCCGGGAAGGCGGGGTCGGTCCCGCCCCACCTGCGCGACGCGCACTACCCGGGCGCCAAGCAGCTCGGTCACGGTGCGGGCTACCGGTACGCGCACGACGCGCCGCACGGCGTCGCCGCGCAGCAGTACCTGCCGGACTCCCTCGTCGGGTCGCGGTACTACACCCCGACCGACCGGGGCTACGAGCGCCAGGTCGGCGAGAGGCTGGGCCGCGTCCGCGACATCCTCGGTCGCGAAGCCGGGTGACCTGCTACCGTGACCGCAGCGCCAAATCGGTGCTAAACGGACACTCCGGAGGTACATCGCATGCGTCAGGTCCAGCGTCGCACCCTGAGCGCCCTCGTCACTCTCGCCCTCACGCTCGGCGGAATGGCCGTTGCGACGGCAGTCGCGGCTCCAGCCTCGGCAGCCACCCCGTTCTGCAACAATCACTACCTGCCCGCCGGCAACCTCGGCGTGCCCGGCTTCGTCAGCGGTGGCACGACGACCTACAAGTGCACCCTCTCCCAGGGCCGCACAGGGCAACCCGTCACGCTGCTGCAGCGGAGCCTGAAGGACTGCTATGGCCAGAACATCGCGGTCGACGGCAGCTTCGGACCCGCAACCCGGTCGGCGCTGATTGCGGCGCAGAGGACGGCTGGGGTCGCCGCTGACGGCCTCTACGGCCCCGCGACCGCCAAGGCCATCTACCACTCGGGCTACGCGAACGGCAGCGGCAGGCAGTTCTGCGGGAAGTTCTGATCAAACCTGGTCGGTGGGGCACAGCTGCTAGTGCTCCACCGACCGGACCTCTCGTAGGCAAGGTCACCCCACTTCGCGGTGTAGGCAGGTGATCGGCTCTGCAAGTTCTCGGTGTAACGCGAGTTGTCGATGTTCAGCGCCGGCCGGCGCACAGCCAGCCGCCGAAGGTGACCTCGAAGGCGTTGAGTGCCTCCTTCCAGCGGTAGGTCCAGCGGGCACTGCCCTTGCTGGCCGGGTCCAGGGCCATCACCGCAAGGTGGACGAACTCGGCCCACCCGTCGGACCAGAGCTTGACGATCGCGGAGTGCATGGACCCTCGCGCCTCGGTGATCTCCCAGAAGCGCTCCTCCGCGCCCGTGGCCGTAGGGTGTTGCAGATCGGGTACACCGGGCGCGCTTGTCCCAGTCTTGCTGGGCGGCGTACCGGAACGACGGTCGCGTCAGGTGCACCACGTACGTCCGCACCACGGTCTAGGGGCAGTCGTTGGACACGGACGCGGGCAGGCGCTTGAGCCCGTCGCGCACCAACATGAGCACGTCCGCCACGCCGCGGTCCTTGATCTCGGTCAGCACCTGCTGCCAGTACTTCGCGCCCTCGCCGCCGTCCCGGCCCACAGCCCGAGGATGTCCCGGTTGCCCTCGACCGTGACGGCCATGGCGATGTAGCTCGACCTGTTCGCGACCTAGGTGTCGTTGCGGGCGTTGCCGTCCACCCAGCCGCCGTGCTCCTGTGGCTCGTAACCCAGGTGGTCGTTGAGCTCGCGCCCCCAGCGCACACTTCACCACCAGCTTCGTCAGCCGGCCCAGCAGCGCGGCCTCGCTGTTCAGCACAGGCCCCTGCTCGCGGGCGTCGCCGACCAGCGCGGCGGCCAGCCCCCGATCCACCACCGCACCACGCTCCTCGACCGCCACCGTCCCCGGCTCCACGACCCCCACCTCACAGACCTGCACTTCAGTCATCTGGCGCAGAGCTCCCTGATCCGGAGTTGCACCGGGAGCCGTACAGTCCCCGATCGGGAATTGTCAGGTGGTCGGGTCTGCGCCGTGGTGCACGCGCATTTCGCGCGCATCGCTGCCGAGGCCCTCGGGTGCGGTAGACTGCTCAGGTTGCCTGCACGGCGACCACCTGGGACCTCGGCCCCGACCCCTCGCCCTTCCTCGCGGAGGAGGGAGCGGTCCATCGGCTGGTCCCGCACCCGGACCCGGTTATCGGGACCAGGTGTGACGTCAGAACCCGAACGACAGGAATGAGACACCGCTGTGACGTCTGTCAAGCGCTCGCGCCGCCAGGTCCGCCTGAGCCGCGCCCTGGGCATCGCCCTCACCCCGAAGGCCGTCAAGCACTTCGAGAAGCGCCCGTACCCCCCGGGTGAGCACGGCCGCGCCCGCCGCCGCACCGAGTCGGACTACGCGGTGCGTCTCCGCGAGAAGCAGCGTCTGCGAGCCCAGTACATGCTCCGCGAGAAGCAGCTCGCGCGTGCGTACGAGGACGCCCGCAAGGACAAGGGCCTGACCGGTGAGGCGCTCGTCGAGAACCTCGAGACGCGTCTCGACGCGCTCGTGCTGCGCGCCGGCTTCGCCCGCACCATCCTGCAGGCGCGTCAGGCGGTCACGCACCGCCACATCCTCGTCGACGGCAAGATCGTGGACCGTCCGTCGTTCCGCGTGAAGCCCGGCCAGACCCTCCAGGTCAAGCCGAAGAGCCAGGCGACGACGCCGTTCCAGGTCGCGGCCGCGGGCGCGCACCGCGACGTGCTGCCGGCCGTCCCGGGCTACCTGGACGTCCAGCTCGAGAAGCTCAGCGCGGTGCTCACGCGTCGCCCGAAGCGCGCCGAGGTCCCCGTGCAGTGCGAGGTCCAGCTCGTCGTCGAGTACTACGCGCGCTGATCTCTGCCCCGGACGCCTCGCTCACCGCTTCGTCGGCGAGCGGGGCGTTCGTGCGTCCGGGCCGGTGCGCCGGCCCGCCCCGCGCGGGTGCGGTCGCGCCGTGCCCGACGACGGTCCCCGCCCTGGTGCGGGTAGTGTTTCGCGGAGCCGTGGGTGCGTCCGCGAGGAGCCCTGCGGCGACGACCGTCCCGCGCGTACGGCGCACGGGTGCCGCGCACGCGGCACCGTGACTGGCACTGGAGGAAGAATGTCCCTGGGAGATGTGGCCGGCCTCATCGCAGCCGTCGCGTTCGTGCTGCTCGTCGGCCTGCTCGCGGTGCCGCTCCTCAAGCTCGGCCGCGTGCTCGACGAGGCGCGCGCGAGCATCAAGGAGGTCACCGACCACTCGGTGCCGATCCTCGACGAGGCCGCGACGACCGTCGCCACGACGAACAGCCAGCTCGTCAAGGTCGACACCATCACCACGTCGGCCGCCCAGGTGAGCGAGAACGTCTCCGCGCTCACGGGCCTGTACGCCGCGACGTTCGGCGCGCCGCTGGTCAAGGTCGCCGCGTTCACCTACGGCGTGCGCCAGGCCGCCGCACGCTCGTTCGGCGGCCGTCGGGCGTCGGGCCGGTCGTCGGCCTCGTCCACGGGCCGCGCCGAGGGGTCGCGCTGATGCGCCGGGTCTTCTGGATCGGTGTCGGCGTCGCGATCACGGTCGTGGTCGTCGTGCGCGGCAAGAAGGTCCTGGCGCGCTACGCGCCGGCGTCGCTCGTGGACCAGGCGACCGAGCAGGTGAACGGCCTCGGCGAGAAGGTCGTCGAGATCGCCCGCGACTTCCGCACCGAGTTCGCGCTCGCGCGCGACGCGCGCGAGCAGGAGCTCATGGCGGCGCTGCTCGCCGAGGGCCAGGAGGACCCGGACGCCGTCCGCGCACGTCGCGCGGCCGGACGCCACGCGCGCCCCGCCGCCGCCGACCGGGACGCCTTCGACGACACGGACGACGTCGAGGACCTGCTCGGTTACTCCTTCTAGGACGCCGAGCCCGCGGCGCCCACCGCACCACCCCGCACGACCACCGACCTCTTTCCGAAGGACATCATGCGCACCGCCGAGATCCGCAAGCGCTGGCTCGACTACTTCGCCGACCGCGACCACACCGTCGTGCCGTCGGCGTCGCTCGTCTCCCCGGACCCGTCCACGCTGTTCACCATCGCGGGCATGGTCCCGTTCATCCCGTACATGACGGGGGAGCAGACCCCGCCGTGGGACCGTGCGACGAGCGTCCAGAAGTGCGTGCGCACCCTCGACATCGACGAGGTCGGCAAGACGACGCGCCACGGCACGTTCTTCCAGATGAACGGCAACTTCTCGTTCGGGGACTACTTCAAGGAAGGCGCGATCACCTACGCCTGGGACCTCGTCACGGGCGCGCGCGAGGAGGAGAAGTACGGGTTCGACCCCGAGAGCGTGTGGGTCACCGTCTACCACGACGACGACGAGGCGCGGCAGCTCTGGAAGCGCATCGCCGGCCTGCCGGACGAGCGCATCCAGGCGCGCGGCAAGAAGGACAACTACTGGTCCACGGGCCAGCCCGGCCCCGCGGGCCCGTGCTCGGAGATCTACATCGACCGCGGTCCCGAGTTCGGCCAGGAGGGTGGCCCCGTCGTCGACGAGGACCGCTACCTGGAGATCTGGAACCTCGTCTTCATGCAGTACGCGATCGACGACGTGAAGTCGAAGGAGGAGTTCCGGATCGTCTCGGAGCTCGCGCGCAAGAACATCGACACGGGCATGGGCCTGGAGCGCGTCGCCTACCTCCTCCAGGGCAAGGACAACCTCTACGAGATCGACGAGGTGTTCCCCGTCATCACCGCGGCCGAGGCGCTCTCCGGCAAGCGCTACGGCGCGAACCACGAGGACGACGTCCGCATGCGCGTCGTGGCCGACCACGTCCGCTCGGCCCTGATGATCATGAGCGACGGCGTGCGCCCGTCCAACGAGGGACGCGGCTACGTGCTGCGCCGTCTGCTCCGCCGCTCGGTGCGCGCGATGCGCCTGCTCGGCGTCGAGGACCGCGCCATGCCCGCGCTGCTCCCGGTGAGCCGCGACGCGATGGCGCCGTCGTACCCGGAGGTCGCGACCGACTTCGCGCGCATCTCCGACGTCGCCTACACCGAGGAGGACGCGTTCCGGCGCACGCTCACGGCCGGCACGACGATCCTCGACACCGCCGTGTCGCGGGCCAAGGCCGCGGCCGGCTCGGGCAGGACGCCGCTGCTCGGGGGCGACCAGGCGTTCGCGCTGCACGACACCTACGGCTTCCCGATCGACCTCACGCTCGAGATGGCGGCCGAGCAGGGCGTCCAGGTCGACGAGAAGGCGTTCCGCGCGCTCATGACCGAGCAGCGTCAGCGGGCGCGCGCCGACGCGCTCGCGAAGCGCTCGGGCGGCGTCGACACGGCGGCGTACGAGTCGCTCGCGTCCGAGCTCGCGGCTCCCGTGGAGTTCCTCGGGTACACCGAGTCGTCCGCGGCGGTGCGCGTCGCCGGTCTGCTGGTCGACGGCGTCCCCGCCCCGGCCGCGACGGCCCCGGCGGACGTCGAGATCGTGCTCGACCGCACCCCGTTCTACGCGGAGGCCGGCGGCCAGCTCGCCGACCACGGCACGATCGTGCTCGACGGCGGCGCGACCATCGAGGTCGACGACGTGCAGCGCCCGATCAAGGGCCTGTCGGTGCACCGCGGCCGCCTGGTCGAGGGCACCGCGGCGCTCGGCGACCCGGGCACCGCGACGATCGACCGCGACCGTCGCAAGGCGATCAGCCGCGCCCACTCGGCGACGCACATGATCCACAAGGCGCTCCAGGAGTCGCTCGGCAAGGACGCGACGCAGGCCGGGTCGGAGAACGCGCCCAGCCGCATCCGCTTCGACTTCCGCCGCTCGTCCGCCGTGCCCTCGGGCGCGCTCTCGGAGATCGAGGAGCGGGTCAACACCCAGCTCCAGGAGAACCTCGAGGTCACGGACCAGCTCATGCCGATCACCGAGGCGCGCGCCCTGGGGGCGATGGCGCTGTTCGGCGAGAAGTACGGCGACACCGTGCGCGTCGTCTCCATCGGCGGCGACTGGTCGCGCGAGCTCTGCGCCGGCACGCACGTGCAGCGCACGGGCCAGCTCGGCCTCGTCACGCTGCTCGGCGAGTCGTCGATCGGCTCGGGCGTGCGGCGCGTCGACGCGCTCGTCGGGGACGGCGCGTACGGGTTCCAGGCGAAGGAGCACGCGCTCGTGGGTCAGCTCACGGGTCTGCTCAACGTGCGGACCGAGGAGCTGCCCGACCGCGTGAGCACGCTCGTGTCGCGCCTGCGCGACGCCGAGAAGGAGCTCGCCCAGCTCCGGCAGGCCCAGCTCCTCGCGGCGGCCGGCACGCTCGCCGCCGGGGCGGAGCTCGTGGGCGGCACGCGCGTCGTCGTGCACGACGCCGGCGAGGTCGCGTCCGCGGACGACCTGCGCGCGCTAGCGCTCGACGTGCGCGGCCGTCTCGGCGAGGCGGAGCCCGCGGTCGTCGCCGTCGGCGGCGTCGCGAAGGGTCGCCCGCAGGTCGTCGTCGTGACGAACGCCTCCGCTCGTGCGGCCGGGCTGCGCGCCGGCGTGCTCGCCAAGGCTGCCGCCCAGACGCTCGGTGGCGGTGGCGGCGGCAAGGACGACATGGCCCAGGGCGGCGGCACGGACGTGTCCGCGCTGCCCGCCGCCCTCCGGGGCGTGCGCGACGGCGCCGCGGCCGGCGCGTGACCGGCCTGCCCGTGCAGCCCGCCGACGACGGGCGCGCCCCCCTCCCGCGGGGGGCGCGCCTCGGCGTCGACGTGGGCAGCGTCCGCGTCGGCCTGGCCGCGAGCGACCCCGACGGTCTCGTCGCGACTCCCGTCGAGACCCTCGCACGCGACACGCGCGCCGGCGCGGCGGTGCCCGCCGACGTCGCCCGCATCGCGGCCGAGGTCGAGGAGCGCAACGCCCAGGTCGTGTACGTGGGCCTGCCGCGGCACCTCTCCGGCGGGGAGGGCGCCGCCGCCCAGGGCGCCCGGGCGTACGCTGGTGCGGTGGCTCGCGTCGTCGCACCGGTGCCGGTGCACCTCGTCGACGAGCGGATGACGACCGTCAGCGCCCACCAGGCGCTGCACGCGTCGGGACGCGCCGGTCGCAAGCACCGGAGCGTCGTCGACCAGGCCGCCGCCGTTATCATTCTGCAATCCGCTCTCGAGGCCGAGCGGGGCGCGGGGGTGCGCGCCGGAGAACCTGTAGACCCGACAGGAGACCACCGACCGTGACCGACCTGTTCGAACGGCCCGCAGTCCAGGGCGAGCAACAGCCCGCGCGCTCCTCGCGCGCCGAGCAGCGCGCGCGCCGGGCCGCGAAGAAGCGACGCCAGCGCCGGCGCCGCCGGGCCCTCGTGGTCCTGCTCGTCTCCCTCCTCGTGGTGGGCGGAGCGGGCTACCTCCTGCTCAACAACGCGTCCGACCTCTTCGGGTTCGCGAACCCGCTCGAGGCGAAGGACTTCGAGGGCCCGGGGACCGAGCCCGTCGACGTCGTGATCGAGCCCGGGTCTACGGGCCGCGACATGGGGGCCGTGCTCACCGAGGCGGGCGTCGTCGCGAGCTCCGCGGCGTTCGCGAACGCGTTCGAGGAGAACCCGAACGCCGGCAGGATCCAGCCGGGCACGCACACGCTGCTCCTCGGTATGTCCGCGAAGGACGCTGTCGCGCGCCTCGTGGCGAACGACTCGCGCGTCGAGACGAAGATCACGATCCCCGAGGGCTACACCGTCAAGCAGATCCTCGAGCGGTCGTCCTCCGTCACGGGAATCTCCGTCGCGGAGTTCGAGGCGGCCATGGCCGACACCGCCGCCACGGGGCTGCCCGCCGAGGCGAACGGCAACTACGAGGGCTGGCTCTACCCGACGACGTACGTCCTCGAGCCGGGCGACGTGAGCCCGCAGTCAGTGATCCAGCAGATGGTCTCGCAGACCGTGATGAAGCTGGATGAGCTGGGGGTAGCCCCTGAGGATCGGGAGACCGTCCTGAACAAGGCCTCTCTGATCGAACGGGAGGCGAAGTACGCCCCCGACCGACCGAAGATGGCCCGCGCAATCGAGAACCGCCTGGCCATCAACATGGCGCTCGAGATCGACGCGGCCGTCGCCTACGGCCTGGACAAGCCGGGTACCGAGCTCACGCGCGAGGACACCCGGAACCCCGACAACCCGTTCAACACCTACGCCCACAAGGGTCTGCCCCCGACTCCGATCGCGAGCCCAGGCGCCGACTCGCTGGCGGCCGTGGTGAGTCCGGAACCAGGCGACTGGATCTTCTGGACCGCAGTCAACCTGGAGACTGGCGAGACCAAGTTCGCGGTGACGTGGGAGGAGCACCAGAAGAACGTGGCCGAGCTGCGTCGGTGGCAGGCGGAGAACGGCGGGTGAGCACCAAGCGCTCGCCGCGACGCGCGGCCGTCCTCGGCCACCCCGTCGCGCACTCGCTGTCGCCGGTGCTGCACCGTGCCGCGTACGACGCGCTCGGGCTGGACGGGTGGTCGTACGAGGCGATCGACACCACCGAGGAGCAGCTCCCGGCCTTCGTCAACGGCCTCGACGCCTCGTGGGCGGGCCTGAGCCTGACCATGCCGCTCAAGCACGCGGTGATCCCGCTGCTGGACCACGTCGACCCGCTCGCCAACGTTGTCGGGGCGGTCAACACGCTCGTGGTTCAGCCCACGGGTGGGACGCGACCGACGTTCGTCGGGACGAACACCGACGTGCACGGCCTCGTCGCGGCGCTGCGCGAAGGGCTGGAGGAGCGGGAGGTCCGTTCCGCCGTCGTGCTGGGCGCCGGCGCGACCGCCGCCTCGACGCTCGCCGCGCTGGCGCAGCTGGGCTGCACCGCACCGACCGTCCTCGTGCGCTCGCTCGGGCGCACGGGGACCCTGCAGCGCGCCGCGCACCGCATGGGCGTCGAGCCGCGGTTCGAGTTGCTGGACCCGGCGTCACCCGCGCTCGTCGACCGCCTCACCCGCACGGACGCGGTGGTGGCTACCCTGCCGTCGCGTGCCGCCGACCCGGTGGCGGACGCGCTGTCCCGGGCGGGGGCGACGCCCGGCGGGGTGCTGCTCGACGTCGTCTACGACCCCCGGCCCACCGCGCTGTCCGTCGCCTGGACCGCGGGCGGCGGCACCGTCGTCGGCGGCGAGCGGATGCTCCTGCACCAGGCGGCCGAGCAGGTGCGGCTCATGACGGGCAGGGCCGCGCCGCTGGCGACGATGGACCGCGCCCTCGGCTCCGCGCTCGGCGTCCCCGCCTGACGTCCCCTCAATGCCCGCATAGTTGCGTGGCGATGGGCCCTGGTCTATGTTCGCCCGCGACACTGTTGTCTGTTTAGGGGGAATTATGAGAATCGTGCGACGACTGCTCGCTCTGACGATGACTGCCGGACTGCTCGTGAGTGGCGGCGTCCTCACCGCTACGTCTGCCTCTGCCGCTTACCCGACATGCAACACGATCGGCATTCGCAACGGCATCGCAACCCCCTACGCCTCAGCCGCAGGGACCTACACGTGCAACCTGCGGTATCTCAACACTGGTGCCGGGGTGCGCGCGCTTCAGGACTCGCTGAACGAGTGCCACGGCTTCAATCTTGTCGTCGATGGCTCTTACGGTCCGGCTACGCGGGCTGCGGTTCTGAAGTTCCAGAAAGACCGCGGTCTGACCGCCGATGCCGTCTACGGGCCTCAGACGCGCAACGCGATCAAGTGGGTGTTCTGGAGCAACGGGACGCCCCGGCCGTCCTGCCACTCGTACTGACCAGCAACGCCGGCGCGGCGTGGCCCGAGTCTGCTCGAGTCACGCCGCGTTGATCCGTGGTGTCGAGGAAGTCGTGCCCATCTCGATGTAGCGGTGCGGACTACTCCCTTGGTGACGGTAAGCCTCCCTACTTCCTCGCCTTGATCGTTCCACCCAGCTTCGTGCTGTTTGATCGCGACGGCATCGGCACGAGCTGATCGACGTCTTGGTTACCTCTCGCGGCGCACGCTGGCCCTCCGTCGGCCGGTGCGGCACGCTCGCTCGCACCACTTCACGGGACGCGCAATCCGACCGGCGCCGTGCCGGGGACGTGCGGGCAAGCAGCGCCGATGCGCCCGCATCCAGGGCCTGTACGACCCGACCTTCTACCAAGCGATCCACGTCACGTCGGTGCACGCCAACACCGCGCCGAGCACCATGAACGGGCCGAAGGCCACCGCGGTGTCACGGCGCGCGCGCCGCAAGACCACCAGGCCGAGCGCCCACGCCCCGCCGAGCAGGAACGGCAGGAGGAGCCCGGCGACGAGCTCGGCCCACCCGAGCCACGCGAGCGGGGTGCCGAGCGTGCCCGCGAGCTTCACGTCGCCGAACCCCAGCCCGGGCGGGTGCGCGAGCCGCAGCGCGGCGTAGGTACAGAAGCCCACGGCGCCGCCGGCGAGCGCGCGGACGAGCGGCTGCCCGTCGCCCGCCGCGAGCGACGCGACCGCGAGCAGCACGACGACCGCGCCCCCCGTCGGCAGCACGATCACGTCCGGCAGGCGGTGCGTGCGCGCGTCGATCACGGCGAGCAGCGCGCCTGCCGCGGCGACGACCGCGACGGCGGGCGTCGCCCACGACGGGCCCGACCACCACACCGCGGCCAGCACCGCGAGCAGCGCGAGCACTCCACCCGCCCGGCCCGCGACCCGGAGCTCCCGGGCGAGGTCGGCGCGACGTCGTCGTCCCCACGACTTCGGCGCGCCCGCGGTCACGACGGCCGCCCGTGCCTCGTCCGGCTCGTCGTCACCCGACCCGCGGCGCGATGTCGCGGCGTGCCTCGTCCCGTCCCCCTGCTGGACCATGCGCGGCACCGTAGCGCGCCCACGGTGGCGTGCGACGTCGTCGTCCACAGGCCGCCGCGTCGGCGGGCGCGGCGCTGCGCGCCGCGCCGCAGGGGACCACGTGACCGAAGCCGCAGGGGAACGCTCGACCGTCGTCGCACGCCGTCGGTCCGCACTGCGGGCGGCCGCCGGGACGAGGGCGCCGACGTGGGAGGATGGCGATCATGCTGCGTTGGTTGACATCGGGTGAGTCGCACGGCGAGGCGCTGGTCGGGATCCTCGACGGGCTGCCCGCGGGCGTCGAGCTCACGACGGACGACGTGCGCGCCGCGCTCGCGCGTCGCCGCCTCGGGTACGGCCGCGGGTCCCGCCAGAAGTTCGAGCAGGACGAGCTGCGCGTCCTCGGCGGCCTGCGCCACGGCGTGACGCAGGGTGGTCCGCTCGCCATCGAGATCGCGAACTCCGAGTGGCCCAAGTGGGTCGACGTCATGTCGTCCGACCCGGTGCCGCCCGAAGCGCTGCTCGTCGACGCCGGGACGGGTGACGTCCGGGAGATCGCGCGCAACCGCCCGCTCACCCGGCCGCGCCCCGGGCATGCCGACCTCGTCGGCATGCGCAAGTACGGTTTCGAGGACGCACGCCCGGTGCTCGAGCGCGCCTCGGCGCGCGAGACCGCGACGCGCGTCGCGCTCGGCACGGCCGCGGCGAAGTTCCTCGAGCAGGCGCTCGGCGTCCGGCTCGTGTCGCACGTCGTCGCGATCGGGCCGGTCGAGGTCCCCGAGGACGCGCCGGCGCCCGGCCCCGACGACGTCGCCGCGCTCGACGCCGACCCGGTGCGCTGCTTCGACCCGGACGCCGCGGCGGCCATGGTCGCGGAGATCGACGAGTGCCAGAAGGCGGGAGACACGCTCGGCGGCGTCGTCGAGGTGCTCGCGTACGGGGTCCCCTCGGGCCTGGGCACATACGCGCAGAGCGACCGGCGCCTCGACGCGCGCCTCGCCGCCGTCCTCATGGGCATCCAGGCGATCAAGGGCGTCGAGGTCGGCGACGGCTTCCGCACCGCGCGCCGCCGCGGGTCCGCCGCGCACGACGAGATCGAGCGCGGCGCCGACGGTCGCATCCACCGGCGCAGCAACCGCGCCGGCGGGGTCGAGGGCGGCATGTCGAACGGCGAGGTGGTGCGCGTGCGCGCCGCCATGAAGCCGATCTCGACGGTGCCGCGCGCGCTCGCGACGGTCGACGTCGTCACCGGCGACGTCGCCAAGGCCCAGCACCAGCGCTCCGACGTGTGCGCGGTCCCGCCCGCGGCGGTCGTCGCCGAGGCCATGGTCGCGCTCGTCCTCGCCGAGCAGGCGCTCGAGAAGTTCGGCGGCGACTCCGTCGCGGAGGTCCGCCGGAACGCCGAGGCGTACCTCGCCGCGATCCCCGAGCTGCAGCGCTGATGACGCCCGTCGCCCCGGGGACCCGCCCGGTCGTCGTGCTCGTCGGCCCGCCCGGCAGCGGGAAGTCGACCGTCGCGCGCCACCTGGCCGAGCTGCTCGGCCTCGCGCAGCGCGACACGGACGTCGACGTCGAGACCACGGCCGGGAAGCCGGTCGCGGACATCTTCGTCGACCACGGCGAGCCGCACTTCCGCGAGCTCGAGCGCGAGGCCGTGACGACCGCGCTCGCGACGCACGACGGCGTCCTCGCCCTGGGCGGCGGCGCGGTGCTCGACGAGCACACGCAGACCGCGCTCGCCGCGTACGTCGTCGCGGGCGGGACGGTGGTGTTCCTCGACGTGAGCCTCGCGCACGCCGCACCGCGCGTCGGTCTCAACCAGGCGCGTCCGCTTCTGCTCGGGAACCCGAGGGCGCGCTGGGCCGCGCTCATGGAGGCGCGGCGCCCCGTCTACGAGCGGGTGTCGACGCTGCACGTCGTGACCGACGCGCGCACGCCCGCCCAGGTCGCGCGCGAGATCCGCGAGCACCTCGTCGACGGCGCGCCCGGTACCCCCGGGCGCACGACGCCCGCACCCGCGCCGGCCGACCCCGCCGGCACCCCGGTCGAACAGGAGAACGCGTGAACGACACGACCCCCGACGCCACCACCCCCGCCCCGGACACGACCGCGGCCGCGCCGACGCGCGTGCGGGTCGCGGGCGAGCAGCCGTACGACGTCGTCGTGGGGCGCCACCTGCTCGGCGAGCTGCCCGCCATGCTCGGCGAGCGGGTGCGCCGGGTGCTCGTCGTGCACCCCGCGGCCCTCGCCGCGACGGCCGAGGTGGTCCACGAGGACCTCAAGGCGTCGGGCTACGAGGCGTACGTCGCGGAGGTCCCGGACGCGGAGGAGTCCAAGACCGCGCAGGTCGCGGCGTTCCTGTGGGGCGTGCTCGGGCAGCTGGACTTCACGCGCACGGACGCGGTCGTCACGGTCGGCGGCGGTGCGACGACGGACCTCGGCGGCTTCGTCGCCGCGACGTGGCTGCGCGGCATCCGCGTGGTGCACGTGCCGACGACGCTCCTCGCGATGGTCGACGCCGCGGTCGGGGGCAAGACCGGCATCAACACGGCCGAGGGCAAGAACCTCGTCGGTGCGTTCCACCCGCCCGCAGGCGTGCTGTGCGACCTCGCGGCCCTCGAGTCGCTCGGCCGCTGGGACTTCGTCGCGGGTCTCGCCGAGGTCGTCAAGACGGGGTTCATCGCGGACGAGCGCATCCTCGAGCTCGTCGAGGAGCACGCCGACGCGCTCGCCGCGTGGGGCACCCGGCCGACGACGGACGAGACCTGGGCCGTCGTCGCCGAGCTCGTCGAGCGCTCGGTCGCGGTCAAGGCGCGCGTCGTGGGGGAGGACCTCAAGGAGGCCGGTCTGCGCGAGATCCTCAACTACGGGCACACGCTGGGCCACGCCGTCGAGCTCACCGAGCGCTACCAGTGGCGTCACGGCGCGGCCGTCTCCGTCGGCATGGTGTTCGCCGCCGAGCTCTCGCGCCTCGCCGGGAAGCTGGACGACGCCGTCGTCGAGCGGCACCGGGCGATCCTCGGCTCGCTGGGGCTGCCCCTCACCTACCGGGGCGACCGCTGGGAGCAGCTCATGTCGGCCATGCGCCGTGACAAGAAGTCGCGCGGCGACCTCCTGCGGTTCGTCGTGCTCGACGACGTCGCCCGCCCGACCCGCCTCGAGGGCCCGGACCCGACGCTGCTCGCCGCGGCCTACGCGGAGATCGCGGCGGACGCCCCGGTGGGCCGGGGGCCGATCGCCCTCTGAGGGTTCCTCGGCGCGGTCAGGTCCACAGCCCTCGGGTGCGGAGCACGTCGCGCAGCACGTCGGAGCGGTCGGTGACGATCCCGTCGACCCCGAGGTCGAGCAACCGGTGCATGGTCGGCGCGTCGTTGACCGTCCAGGCGTGCACCGCGACGCCGGCCCGGTGCGCGGCCCGCACGAACGCGGAGTCCACGACGCGCACCCAGCCCTCGCGCACCGGTACCTGGAGGCAGTCGACGGAGCGCGCGGCCCGGCGGGCGAGCGCGTCGACGCGGGCGCGCCCCGCGAGCAGCATGCCCACCACCGCGCCCCGCGCGCCGGACACGGTCACAGGCCGCGAGAGCCGCGCGACGGTCGCCTCGCGCCGCGCCGCGGCGAACGACGCGACGCACACGCGGTCGTGCGCGCGCGTGCGCTCGATCGCGCGCGCGACCGGCTCGGCAGCCGCCGCCGACTTGACGTCGACGTTGACCCGCAGGTCCGGCCACGTCCCGAGGACGTCCTCCAGCGACGGCACCGGCTCTCGTCCCCCGATCCGGGCGGCGCGCACCGTGCGCCACGGGAGGTCGGCGACCAGGCCGCGCGCGTCCGTCGTCCGGTCCAGCGAGGCGTCGTGGAGCGCCACGGCGACGCCGTCCGACGTCGCGTGGGCGTCCGTCTCGACGTACCGGAGCCCCAGCTCGCGGGCCGCCGCGAACGCGGCCATCGAGTTCTCGAGACCTTCGCGCGAGAAGCCGCGGTGCGCGAGCGCCGCGAAGGGCACGTCCAGGTAGCGCGTCGCGCTCATGCGGCCGCCCCTGAGCGGGCGTCGGACGGCGCGGGGCCGGGTGCGCAGGGCAGCGGCAGGAGCAGGACCGGGGGCAGAGGGCGGGCAGCGCTGAGGGTCACCCCGCCAGCGTGCCCGAGGCCGTGGTCCGTCGCTCGTCGGGAGCGAGCACGGACGTCTCGTCGTGGCCGGCCCCGGCACGGCTAGGCTCGGGCGCCATGGAACGCGTGCTCGTCCTCAACGGACCCAACCTCGGTCGGCTCGGCGTGCGGGAGCCGGAGATCTACGGCTCGGCCTCGATGGCCGACCTCCGTGCGTCGGCCTCGACGTGGGGGAGCGCGCTCGACCTCGCCGTCGACGTGCGGCAGACCGACGACGAGTCCGAGCTCGTCGGCTGGCTGCACGAGGCCGTCGACGCCCGGGCCCACGTCGTGCTGAACCCGGCCGCGTTCACGCACTACTCGTACGCGGTGCGCGACGCCGCCGCGCAGGTCACGACGTCCGGCCTGCTGCTGGTCGAGGTCCACCTGAGCAACCCGGCGGCGCGCGAGGCGTTCCGCAGCCACTCCGTGGTGGGCGCGGTGGCGACGGGCACGGTCGCGGGCTTCGGCTTCGACTCCTACCGGCTCGCGCTCGAGGCGGTCGCCGCGCGCCTGCGTGGATCGGCCCAGGCTTGATCGTGCTCGATCAAGCCCCAGGGCTTGATGGGCCGGGAACAAGGGTCTAGCCTTGAGGGCATGTACGTCCTGACCGTCGACCAGCGGGGGAGCACCGGTCGTCCCGACCGCGTCCCCGAGGTGCTCGCGCGCCTCGAGGAGGTGCTGGCGGACCGCGCCGGCGTCGTGGTCCCGTTCGACCGGACCGTCGGCGACGAGGTCCAGGGGGTCCTCGACGACCCGGAGGTCGTCGTCGAGGTCGTGCTCGACCTCCTGCGCGACGGCGGCTGGAGCGTCGGGCTCGGCGTCGGGCCCGTCGACGAGCCGCTGCCCGCGGTGTCGCGCGAGGCGTCGGGCACGGCGTTCGTCCTGGCCCGCGAGGCGGTCGAGCAGGCGAAGTCGCGCGCGGCCACCGCGCCCGTCGCCGTCCGCGGGGAGCCCGCGTCGCGCGCCGGGGAGGTCGAGGCGCTCCTGCGCCTCCTCGCGGCGGTCGTGGACCGGCGCACCGCGCCCGGGTGGGAGGCCGTCGACGCGCTGGCGCGTGTGGGCGGCACCCAGAAGGATGTGGCTCGCGCGCTCGGTGTGTCCGAGCAGGCGGTCAGCCAGCGGCTGCGCTCCGCGCTGTGGCCCGAGGAGGCGGCGGTGCGGCCCGTGGTCGCGAGGCTGCTGGGCGAGCTCCACGAGGGGCCGTCGGTGGATCGGCAGGAGGAGAAGGCGTGACGGACCCGGTGACGGTCGTGCTCGTGGTGCTCGTCTGGGTGGTCGCGCTCGCCGCGAGCGTCCTCGGCGGCGGCCCCGTGACCCAATGGGTGCTGCGTGCGGCGGCGCGCGCGGGCGGCTCCGCCGCCCCGGGGCGTGCCGGACGGCCTCGACGCGGGGCCCCTGCGGACCCGGCGGCCGTGCCCGTGCCCCCGCCGCCCCCTCCGACGACGGGGCCGATCGGGACGGAGGCGGTCAAGGCTCTGCGCGGCGGGACGTGGATCGGGATCCTCGAACGGTTCGCGATCACGGGCTGCCTCCTCGCAGGCGAGCCCGGCGGCATCGCCTTCGTCGTCGCGATCAAGGGCCTGGGCCGCTATCCCGAGCTGCGCGAGCACCCCGTCGCGTCGGAGCGCTTCGTCATCGGGACGCTCGCCTCGATGTGCTGGGCCGCGACCCTGGGCGTCGTGGCGAACGCGGTCCTCGCCGCGCTCCGGTAAGATCGTCAAGGCCCATTTCCGCATCCCGCCCTCGCGTGGCCCCCTCGTGCCGTCCCGGCACCCGGTGGCGCGTCGACGGGACCGCTGACCCTCCGACAGGAAGACGAACGTGGCGACCACCAACGACATCAAGAACGGCACCGTGCTGCGACTCGACGGCCAGCTGTGGACCGTGATCGAGTTCCAGCACGTCAAGCCCGGCAAGGGTGGCGCGTTCGTCCGCACCAAGATCAAGAACGTCATGACGGGCAAGACGATCGACAAGACGTTCAACGCCGGGCTCAAGATCGAGACCGCCAACGTCGACCGCCGTGACTTCCAGTACCTGTACCAGGACGGCGCGGACTACGTGTTCATGGACACCTCGACGTACGACCAGGTCACGGTCGGCGCCGAGATCGTGGGCGACGCCAAGGACTACATGCTCGAGAACCAGAACGTGCTCATCGCGTCGAACGACGGCCAGCCGCTCTACATCGAGCTGCCGGCCTCGGTCGTCCTCGAGATCACGTACACCGAGCCGGGCCTGCAGGGCGACCGCTCGACGGGCGGCACCAAGCCCGCGACGCTCGAGACGGGCGCGCAGATCCAGGTCCCGCTCTTCCTCGAGCAGGGCACCAAGGTGAAGGTCGACACGCGTGACGGGTCGTACCTCGGCCGCGTGAACGACTGACCGCCGGCACCGACGGACAGACGACGGACTGACATGGCCGCACGCACCAAGGCGCGCAAGCGCGCGCTCGACGTCCTCTTCGAGGCGGAGCAGCGTCACGTGGACCCGACGACCCTCCTCGCGGAGCGCGTCGCCGACCCCGGGACGGCGCAGACCGCGCTGCCGCAGTACGCGGTCGACATCGTCGAGGGGGTGCTCGCCCACCGCGAGCGCATCGACGAGCTGCTCGAGACCTACTCCCACGGGTGGACGCTCGAGCGCATGCCCGCGGTCGACCGGGCCCTGCTGCGCATCGGCGGCTGGGAGATCCTCTTCAACGACGACGTCCCGGACGTCGTCGCGATCGACGAGGCCGTCGACCTCGCGCGCTCCCTGTCGACCGACGACTCGCCGTCGTTCGTCAACGGGCTGCTCGCGCGCATCGTCGAGATGAAGCCGACGATCACGGCCTGACCGCGGCGCCCGGCCCCGGCCGGGACGACGCCTCGCGCGGCGTCGGTCACGGGTGTGACCGACGCCGCGTCCCACCGGGCGGGACGCGCACCCGGCCGCCGGGCCACGGCGGTAGGGTGGGTGACCGTCAGACATCCTTTAAGGCCCGTCCCGTGAGGCGGGGAAGGAGGTCGCCGGACATGAGCTCTGGCGCTGCTGTGCCCACACCATCCGTACCCCGGCCGGGGTCCGACCCCGAGACGGGGCCGACCGCCGGGACCGTCGTCCTCACGGCGGCGGACATCTCCCGCGCGCTGACGCGCATCGCCCACGAGATCGTGGAGCGCAACAAGGGAGCCCACGACCTCGTCCTCCTCGGCATCCCGACGCGCGGCGTCCCGCTCGCGGCCCGGCTCGCCGAGCGCCTCGCCGCGATCGAGGGAGACGGCGCGCCCGACCCGCACGCGATCGTCGGCGAGCTCGACGTGACGATGTACCGCGACGACCTGCACCGCCACCCGACGCGCACGATCGGCGCGACACGCCTGCCCGCGTCGGGGATCGACGGCAAGGTCGTGGTCCTCGTCGACGACGTCCTGTACTCCGGCCGCACGATCCGGGCCGCGCTCGACGCGATCAGCGACCTCGGCCGCCCTCGCGCGGTGCAGCTCGCGGCGCTCGTCGACCGCGGCCACCGGGAGCTGCCGATCCGCCCCGACTTCGTGGGCAAGAACCTGCCGACGTCGACGTCCGAGCGCGTGAGCGTGCGCCTCGCCGAGATCGACGGCGCCTCCGCGGCGGGCGACCCGTCCGCCGACGCGGTCGTCATCCGGCCCGCGGCCCCGCGGTCGGCCGCCACCGACGGCGGGGAGGCCCGCGCATGAGGCACCTGCTCTCGACCCAGGACCTCGGACGCGCCGACGCCGTCCGCATCCTCGACACGGCCGCCCAGATGGCCGCGACGCAGTCGCGCGAGATCAAGAAGCTCCCGACGCTGCGCGGGCGCACGGTCGTCAACCTCTTCTACGAGGACTCGACGCGCACGCGCATCTCCTTCGAGACCGCGGCGAAGCGGCTCTCCGCGGACGTCATCAACTTCTCGGCCAAGGGGTCGAGCGTGTCCAAGGGCGAGTCGCTCAAGGACACGGCGCTGACGCTCCAGGCGATGGGCGCGGACGCGGTCGTCGTGCGGCACCAGGCGTCGGGCGCCCCGCACCTGCTCGCGCACGCGGGCTGGCTCGACGCGGCCGTGGTCAACGCGGGCGACGGCATGCACCAGCACCCGACGCAGGCGCTCCTCGACGCGTACACGCTGCGCCGCCACCTCACCGGGACGGGCCTGACCTCCCCGGGGGCGAGCGGCCCCGACGACGCCGCCGCACGCGGTGCCGGCCTCGACGGACGCCACGTCGCGATCGTCGGCGACGTGCTGCACTCGCGGGTCGCGCGCTCGAACGTCCACCTGCTGCACACGCTCGGGGCCCGCGTGACGCTCGTCGCGCCGCCCACGCTCCTGCCGGTCGGCGTCCGGACGTGGCCGTGCGAGGTCTCCTACGACCTGGACGCGGCCCTCGCGGGCGACACGGCGCACGGCGGCCCCGACGCCGTGATGATGCTGCGCGTGCAGCGCGAGCGCATGAGCGGCGCCGGCGCCGGGGGCGGGGCCTTCTTCCCGAACCCGCTCGAGTACAGCCGCAAGTACGGGCTCGACGCCCGGCGCCTCGGACTCCTCGCCGAGCACGCCGTCGTCCTGCACCCCGGTCCCATGAACCGCGGCCTCGAGATCTCCGCGCAGGCGGCGGACTCGCCGCGCGCGGTGATCGTGGAGCAGGTCGCGAACGGCGTCGCCGTGCGCATGGCCGTGCTCTACCTCCTCCTCGCGGGCAGCGACGAGGCCGACGACACGGCGTCGGCCGCGCACCTGCCCTCCGCCCAGCCCGTCCCCGCCGTCGAAAGGGTCTCCGCCTCGTGAGCAGCGCCGCAACCACCACGTACGTCCTGCGCGGCGCGCGCCCGCTCGGCGGCGACCCCGTCGACCTCGTCCTCGCGGACGGTGTGGTCGCCGAGCTCGCTCCGGTCGGTGCAGCGCGCGCCGCGGACGACGACGGCACGGTCGTCGTCGACGCGACGGGCCTCGTCGCCCTGCCCGGGCTGGTCGACCTGCACACCCACCTGCGCGAGCCGGGGCGCGAGGACGCCGAGACGATCGCGTCCGGCACCCGCGCCGCGGCGGCGGGCGGCTTCACGGCCGTGCACGCGATGGCCAACACGACCCCGGTCGCGGACACGGCGGGCGTCGTCGAGCAGGTGTGGCGCCTCGGGCGCGACGCGGGCTGGGTCGACGTGCACCCGGTGGGCGCCGTCTCCGTCGGGCTCGCGGGCGAGCAGCTCGCCGAGCTCGGCGCGATGGCCGACTCCGCGGCCCGCGTGCGGGTGTTCTCGGACGACGGGAAGTGCGTCGACGACCCGATCCTCATGCGCCGCGCCCTCGAGTACGTCAAGGCGTTCGACGGCGTCGTCGCCCAGCACGCGCAGGAGCCGCGCCTCACCGAGGGCGCCCAGATGAACGAGGGCGTCGTGTCGGCCGAGCTCGGCCTCGCGGGCTGGCCCGCGGTCGCCGAGGAGGCGATCATCGCGCGCGACGTGCTCCTCGCGGAGCACGTGGGCTCGCGCCTGCACGTGTGCCACCTGTCGACCGCCGGCTCGGTCGAGATCGTCCGCTGGGCCAAGGGCCGCGGGATCGACGTCACGGCCGAGGTCACGCCGCACCACCTCGTCCTCACCGACGACCTGGCGCGCGGCTACGACCCGACCTTCAAGGTCAACCCGCCGCTGCGCACGGCCGCGGACGTCGAGGCGGTGCGCGAGGGTCTCGCGGACGGCACGATCGACATCGTCGCGACCGACCACGCCCCGCACGCGCGCGAGGACAAGGACTGCGAGTGGGCGGCGGCCGCGTTCGGCATGACCGGCCTGGAGACGGCGCTGAGCGTCGTGCAGCAGACCATGGTCGACACGGGCCGCATGACGTGGGCCGACGTCGCGCGCGTGCTGTCGAGCGCGCCCGCGCGCATCGGCCGCATCGACACGGGGGAGCGCGCCCAGGGCCGTCCGCTCGAGGTCGGCGAGCCCGCGAACGTCACGCTCGTCGACCCGGCCGCGCGGCGCGTGGTCGACGGCGCCGGGCAGGCCACCGCGAGCACCAACACGCCCTTCCAGGGCCGCGAGCTGCCCGGTGCGGTCGTCGCGACGTTCCTGCGCGGCCGGGCCACCGTGCTCGACGGCGCGCCCGTCGAAGCGGTCACCGCCGGTCGGGGGGTGGGAGCGTGAACCTGCCGCAGCCCGTCGCGGCCGGGATCTGGATCGTGCTCGGCGTCGTCCTGCTGACGCTCGTGCTCGTCGGCCGGCGCCGGCTCGTGCGCCGCTCCGCGGGCTTCGTGCCGACGCCGCCCGCGGTGCCGGCGGAGCCCGCGCGCGGCGGCGTCGTGCTCGGCCCGCTCGACGCGCTGTACGTGTCGAGCACGCTCGCGGGCGACTGGCTCGCGCGCGTCGGCGCCCACGGGCTCGGCGACCGGGCGCAGGCCCAGGTCACCGTGCACGACGCCGGCCTGCACGTCGCGCGCCGCGGCGCCGCCGACGTGTGGGTGCCCGCGGCGGCCGTCGAGGACGTGGCCCTCACCCCGGGCATGGCGGGGAAGTTCGTCGGGAAGGAGGCCATCGTCGTGGTGACGTGGTCCGTCCCGGCAGAGCCGGTCCCGGCCGACGCGCCCGAGGCGCCGGCGCACCCCGAGGTCCGGCTGGACACCGGGCTGATGCCGCGCCACGACCACGACGTCCCGCGTCTCCTGGAGGCCGTGCGCGACCTCGCCGGCCGACCCCGGAGCCCGGGCGCCGACGGTACCCGCGAACGACGAACCGGGGCGCCGAGCAGCGCCACCGACGCACCCACCGACCAGGACGGCCCGGCGCCGACGCGCGAGAGCGCGGCACCCGGCACCGACGAGAACGACGAGGATGCACCTTGACCGCCTCAGCGAACGCAGTGAGCTCACCGACCGCAGTCACCTCGGTGACCGGCGCACCCGCCCCCGACCGGGCCCTGATCGTCCTCGAGGACGGCACGGTGCAGGCCGGTCGCGCGTACGGCGCGCGCGGCACGACCGTCGGCGAGATCGTCTTCAACACCGGCATGACCGGCTACCAGGAGACCCTCACCGACCCCTCCTACCACCGGCAGATCGTCGTCATGACGGCCCCCCACATCGGGAACACGGGCGTCAACGACGAGGACCCGGAGTCCGGCAAGATCTGGGTCGCCGGGTACGTCGTGCGCGACGCGGCCCGCCGCGCGTCGAGCTGGCGCGCGCAGCGCACCCTCGACGAGGAGCTCGCGGCCCAGGGCGTCGTCGGCATCAGCGACGTCGACACGCGCGCCCTCACGCGCCACCTGCGCGAGCTCGGCGTGATGCGCGCGGGCATCTTCTCCGGTGACGCGCTCGTGCGCGACGGCTACCCGCGCACCGTGGAGGACCTCGTCGCCGAGGTGAAGGCGGCGCCCGCGATGGCCGGCGCCGACCTCGCCCGCGAGGTGAGCACGGAGACGGCGTACGTCGTCGAGCCCTTCGAGGGCACGACGCCGGACGGCGAGCCCGTCGCGACCGTCGTCGCCGTGGACCTCGGCATCAAGTCGATGACGCCCCAGCGCCTCGCGCAGCGCGGCGTGCGCGTGCACGTGGTGCCCGCCGCGTCGACGGTCGCGGACATCGAGGCGTACGCGCCCGACGGCGTGTTCTTCTCCAACGGCCCGGGCGACCCGAGCGCCGCGACGCACGAGGTCGAGCTGCTGCGCGGCGTCCTGGACCGCGGCACGCCGTTCTTCGGCATCTGCTTCGGCAACCAGATCCTCGGGCGTGCGCTCGGCTACGGCACCTACAAGCTCGCGTACGGCCACCGCGGCATCAACCAGCCCGTCATGGACCGCCGCACCGGCAAGGTCGAGGTCACGGCGCACAACCACGGGTTCGCGGTCAACGCGCCGCTCGACGGCGAGTCCGTCGCCCCGCACGACGGCGGCCGCTACGGGCGCGTCGTCGTGTCCCACGTCGGGCTCAACGACCAGGTGGTCGAGGGGCTCGAGTGCCTCGACCTGCCCGCCTTCTCCGTCCAGTACCACCCCGAGGCCGCGGCCGGCCCCCACGACGCCGCGTACCTCTTCGACCGCTTCGTCGAGCTCATGACGTCGCGTCGCGCCGCGGGCGCGGCGGGCGCAGGCTCCGACGCCGTCGAGCAGACCACCAAGGAGAGCTGACCGTGCCTCGCAGAACCGACATCTCCAGCGTCCTGGTCATCGGGTCCGGCCCGATCGTCATCGGCCAGGCGTGCGAGTTCGACTACTCCGGCACCCAGGCGTGCCGCGTGCTCAAGGAGGAGGGCCTGCGGGTCGTCCTCGTGAACTCGAACCCCGCCACGATCATGACCGACCCCGAGTTCGCCGACGCGACCTACGTCGAGCCGATCACGACCGAGGTCCTCACGTCGATCATCGCCAAGGAGCGCCCGGACGCGCTGCTGCCGACGCTCGGCGGTCAGACGGCCCTCAACGCGGCGATCGCGCTCGACGAGGCCGGCGTCCTCGCCGAGTACGGCGTCGAGCTCATCGGCGCGAACATCGCGGCGATCCAGAAGGGCGAGGACCGCCAGCAGTTCAAGGACGTCGTCGAGGTCTGCGGCGGCGAGTCCGCCCGCTCGGTCATCGTGCACACGGTCGACGAGGCGATCGCGGCCGCGGGCGACCTCGGCTACCCGATGGTCGTGCGCCCGTCGTTCACGATGGGCGGCCTCGGCTCGGGCTTCGCGTACGACGAGGACGAGCTGCGCCGCATCGTCGGGCAGGGCCTGCACTACTCCCCGGTGACGGAGGTGCTCCTCGAGGAGTCGATCCTCGGCTGGAAGGAGTACGAGCTCGAGCTCATGCGCGACAAGAACGACAACGTCGTGGTCGTGTGCTCGATCGAGAACGTCGACCCCGTCGGCGTGCACACGGGCGACTCGATCACGGTCGCGCCCGCGCTCACGCTCACGGACCGCGAGTACCAGAAGCTGCGCGACATCGGGATCGCCGTCATCCGCGAGGTCGGCGTCGACACGGGCGGCTGCAACATCCAGTTCGCCGTCGACCCGGACACGGGCCGCGTCATCGTCATCGAGATGAACCCGCGCGTCTCGCGGTCGTCCGCGCTCGCGTCCAAGGCGACCGGGTTCCCCATCGCGAAGATCGCGGCGAAGCTCGCCGTCGGCTACACGCTCGACGAGATCCCCAACGACATCACGCAGGTCACGCCGGCCTCGTTCGAGCCGACGCTCGACTACGTCGTCGTCAAGGTGCCGCGGTTCGCGTTCGAGAAGTTCCCGGCCGCCGACCCGACGCTCACGACGACCATGAAGTCGGTCGGCGAGGCGATGGCGCTCGGGCGCAACTTCACCGAGGCGCTCGGCAAGGCGCTGCGCTCGATCGACAAGGGCGGCTCGGTCTTCCACTGGGACGGCGAGCCCGTGTCCGGCGCGGAGCTCGACGAGCTGCTCGTGCGCATCGCGCGCCCCACCGAGAACCGGATCATCGGCGTCCAGCAGGCGCTGCGCGCCGGGGCGAGCGTGGAGCAGGTGTTCGAGGCCACGAAGATCGACCCGTGGTACCTCGACCAGATCCAGCTGGTCAACGAGGTCGCGGCGGCCGTCGCCGGCGCGCCCGCGCTCACCGAGGACGTGCTGCGCGAGGCGAAGAAGCACGGGCTGTCCGACGCGCAGGTCGCGCGCCTGCGGGGCATGGGCCCGGCGGGCGAGGCGACCGTGCGCGAGGTCCGCTACGCGCTCGGCGTCCGGCCCGTCTACAAGACGGTCGACACGTGCGCGGCCGAGTTCGCCGCGCGCACGCCGTACCACTACTCGTCGTACGACCTGGAGACCGAGGTCGCGCCGCGCGAGCGCGAGGCCGTGATCATCCTCGGCTCGGGCCCGAACCGCATCGGCCAGGGCATCGAGTTCGACTACTCGTGCGTGCACGCGGCCCTCACGCTGCGCGAGCGCTACGAGACGGTCATGGTCAACTGCAACCCGGAGACGGTCTCGACCGACTACGACACGTCCGACCGCCTCTACTTCGAGCCGCTGACGTTCGAGGACGTGCTCGAGGTCTACCAGGCGGAGCTCGCCGCGGGGCCGGTGAAGGGCATCATCGTCCAGCTCGGTGGCCAGACGCCGCTCGCGCTCGCGCAGCGCCTCGCGGACGCGGGCCTGCCGATCCTCGGCACGAGCCCCGAGGCGATCGACGCCGCGGAGGACCGCGGCGAGTTCGGCCGCGTGCTCGTCGAGGCGGGCCTGCCCGCCCCGGCGTTCGGCACGGCGCGCTCGCTCGACGAGGCGAAGGACGTCGCGGCCGGCATCGGCTACCCGGTGCTCGTGCGCCCGTCCTACGTGCTCGGCGGGCGCGGCATGGAGATCGTGTACTCGGCCGAGCAGCTCACGGGCTACGTCGAGCGCGCGCTCGTGGCGGCCGCGGCGGAGGACCGCACGGCCGGGACGCTGCCCGCGCCGCTGCTCATCGACCGGTTCCTCGACGACGCCATGGAGATCGACGTCGACGCGCTCTACGACGGCACCGAGCTCTTCCTCGGCGGCGTGATGGAGCACATCGAGGAGGCCGGCATCCACTCGGGCGACTCGGCGTGCGTCCTGCCGCCCGTGTCGCTCTCGGAGCAGGAGATCGAGCGCATCCGCCGCTCGACCGAGGCCATCGCGAAGGGCGTCGGCGTGCGCGGCCTGCTCAACGTGCAGTACGCGCTCGTCTCCGACGTGCTGTACGTCCTGGAGGCCAACCCCCGCGCGTCGCGCACGGTGCCGTTCGTCTCCAAGGCGACGGGCACGTCGCTCGCGAAGGCCGCGGCGCGCGTCATGGCGGGCGAGTCGATCGCCGAGCTCCGCGCCGCGGGCGTGCTGCCCGCAGAGGGCGACGGCGGCACGCTCCCGCTCGACGCGCCGATCGCGGTCAAGGAGGCGGTCCTGCCGTTCAAGCGCTTCCGCACCGCGGACGGCGTGGTCGTGGACACGGTGCTCGGGCCGGAGATGCGCTCGACGGGCGAGGTCATGGGCTTCGACCGCGACTTCCCGCACGCGTTCGCCAAGTCGCAGGCCGCCGCGTTCGGCGGGCTGCCGACGTCGGGCCGCGTGTTCGTCTCCGTCGCCGACCGCGACAAGCGCTCGATCGTCTTCCCGGTCAAGCGGCTCGCGGAGCTCGGCTTCGAGATCCTCGCGACGGACGGCACGTCGAGCGTGCTGCGCCGCAACGGCATCGCGTCGCGCGTGGTGCGCAAGTTCTCCGCGGGCCGCGGGGCGGACGGCGAGCCGACGATCGTCGACCTCATCACGGCCGGCGAGGTGGACATGGTCATCAACACGCCGTCCGGCCAGGGCGCGCGCGCCGACGGCTACGAGATCCGCGCGGCCACGACGGCGGCCGACAAGCCGATCGCGACGACGGTCGACCAGCTCGCCGCCGCGGTGCAGGGCATCGAGGCGGTCCTCGCGGGGCCGTTCGCGGTCGCGAGCCTCCAGGAGCACATGGCGGGCGAGGACCTGACCGCAGGCGTCGAGCTGCCCGCTCCCGCCGCGGAGCGGGTGGGCGCGTGAGCGCGGGCTTCGGCGCGCGCCTCGCGGCGGCGACGGCGGACCACGGGCCGTTGTGCGTGGGCATCGACCCGCACCCGAGCCTGCTCGCGGACTGGGGCCTGCCCGACGACGCCTCCGGGCTGCGCGAGTTCGGCCTGCGGGTCGTCGAGGCGGTCGGGGGCCGCGTGGCCGCGGTCAAGCCGCAGTCGGCGTTCTTCGAGCGCCACGGGTCGCGCGGCGTCGCAGCGCTCGAGGAGGTCCTCGCGGCGGCCCGTGCGGCGGGGACGCTGACGATCGTGGACGCCAAGCGCGGCGACATCGGCTCGACCATGGCCGCCTACGCGGACGCGTACCTGCGCGACGGGTCGCCGCTCGCGGCGGACGCGCTGACCGTGTCCCCGTACCTGGGGTTCGGGTCGCTGCAGCCGGCGGTGGACGCGGCGCTGGAGACGGGGCGCGGCCTGTTCGTGCTGTGCCTGACGTCCAACCCCGAGGGCGCCGAGGTGCAGCACGCGCGCCGGGGCGCCGGGGCGGGCGTGGAGTCCGTCGCGGCGCACGTCGCGCGCGAGGCGGCCCACGTGAACGCCCCGGTCGTCGCCGCGGGCGACGCCCTCGGGCCGGTCGGGCTCGTGGTGGGCGCGACGATCGCGGACGCCGCGGCGCGCACGGGCACGGACCTCGCGGCCGTGCGCGGACCGCTCCTCGCTCCCGGTGTGGGCGCGCAGGGCGCGGGCGCGGCGGAGCTCGCCGCCGTGTTCGGCGACGCGCGGCGCCAGGTGCTCGCGTCGTCGTCGCGCGGCGTGCTGCGCGCCGGGCCGGACGTTGACGCGCTGCGCGCGGCGGCCCGGACGGCCACGGACGAGGCGGCGCAGGCGCTGCGCGGCTGAGCCCCGCTCCACCCGCGACCGGGTCGGCCCCCTCGTGGGGGGCCGGCCCGGTCGTCGTCGTGCCGGGTGCGGTCCCGTGCCAGACTGCGCCCATGACCTCCCGCGACGAGACGACGGTTCCTGCCACGCCCGCTGCCGGAGCACCTCCGGAGCTGCCGCCGCCGGGCGCCGTGCCGGGCGCGCTGGACGTGCCGGGCACCTGGAACGCGCGGGACGTGGGCGGTCGGGCGGCGCCGGCCGGTTCCGACGAGCCGCTGCGGACCGGGGTGCTGCTGCGCACGGCGAGCCTGTCCCGGCTCACCCCCGCGGGCCAGGCGGCTCTCGTCGACCTGGGCGTGCGGACGGTCGTGGACCTGCGCGGCGGGGACGAGCTCGCGCGCGACGGCGCGGACGCCGTCCCGGGCGGCGTGCGCGTGCTGCGCCGCGGCATGGACCCGACGCCGGGCCTGGTCGACGGGGGAGCGGGCTCGGGTGCGTCGGCGGACCCGGCGGCGCTCGTCGCGGGTCTGCTCGCGGCCGACGACCCGGCCGCGGTCGCGCGGCGCCTCATGCACGGCGTGTACGCGACGTTCGTCACGGACCCGGGCATCCGGGCGACGGTCGGCCGCGTCCTGGCGGACGTCGCCGCGGCGGACGGCGCGAGCGTCGTGCACTGCTCGGCGGGCAAGGACCGCACGGGCTGGGTCGTCGCGCTCGTGCAGTACGTCGCGGGCGTCCCGGAGCAGGAGCGCCTGACCGAGTACCTCGCGAGCGCGGCGGCGGCCGAGGGGCTCGCCGCGCTCGTGCCGCCGCTGCCGGGGCTGTCGCCCGAGGCGCTCGCGCCGGTCCTCACCGTCGAGCCCGCGTACCTGGAGGGTGCGTGGGAGCTCGCGGTGCGCGAGCACGGGAGCATCGACGACTACCTCGTGGCGTGCGGCGTGACGACGGCGGTGCGCGACGCGCTCGTCGCGCGCCTCGTGGCGTCCTGAGCCGAGCCCTTCCCCCGTCCCGAGCCCGCTGACGTGGCCTCTGCCGGGTCCGTCCGCAGCACGGCCGCGGACGACGCGCCACGCCCAGTCGTTGCCCGATCGCCCGAGGCTCGCTACTTTCGAGGGGTCGGCTCCGTGCGTCGGCGCAGGTCGCCCGGGTGATCCACCCGGTCGGGGCTCCACCTGCGGGCACGCCGGGACGACTGAGTGGGCCCATCCGCCTGACGACGAGTAGGTGACTTGCGTGGCACTTCCACCCCTGACCCCAGAACAGCGCGCGGCGGCGCTCGAGAAGGCCGCGGAGGCACGACGCGTGCGCGCCGAGGTGAAGAACCGGCTCAAGTACTCCCAGGGCTCCCTGAAGGAGGTCATCGAGCGGGGCCAGACGGACGACATGATCGGCAAGCTCAAGGTCGTCTCGTTGCTGGAGTCCCTGCCCGGCGTGGGTAAGGTGAAGGCTCGGGCGATCATGGAGGAGATCGGGATCGCCGAGACACGTCGTGTCCGCGGCCTCGGTCCCCACCAGTCCGCGGCCCTCATCGAGAGGTTTGGCTGACATTTCCGCGCACCCGTCCGAGCCGACGCCGTCCGTCCCCGCCGGGGAGACCACGGAGCCGGCGTCGCCGCACGTCGTCCCCGGCCCCGCCCGCCTGACCGTCCTGGCCGGCCCGACCGCCGTCGGGAAGGGCACGGTGTCGGCCGACATCCGGACCCGCTACCCGGAGGTGTGGCTGTCCGTGTCGGCGACGACGCGCGACCCGCGGCCGGGCGAGGTGGACGGCGTGCACTACCTGTTCGTCGGCCCGGACGAGTTCGCGCGCATGGTCGCGGACCGTGAGCTGCTGGAGTGGGCCGTCGTGCACGGGCGCAACAGCTACGGCACGCCCCGGCGCGCGGTCGAGGAGAAGCTCGCCGCGGGCGTGCCGGCGCTCCTGGAGATCGATCTCCAGGGTGCGCGCCAGGTCCGCGCGTCGATGCCCGAGGCCCGGTTCGTGTTCCTGGCGCCGCCGAGCTGGGACGAGCTCGTGCGTCGGCTCGTCGGCCGCGGCACGGAGGACGCGGAGGAGCGGGAGCGTCGGCTGACGACGGCCCGGGTCGAGCTCGCGGCGGAGTCGGAGTTCGACCACGTCATCGTCAACGACGAGGTGCACCGCGCGACCGACGAGCTGGTGCGCGTCATGGGGCTCGAGCCCCGTCCCGTCCCGGCGGAGGGCTCGTCCCCGGCGTCGTCCCCCGTGCCGTCCGGGCACGGCGAGGGGCGCAGCGAGTAGACTGTCCTGCGGTGCCCGTGCGCGGGCGTTCCCCCGTGGGCCCGAGGCCCGGTCGGCGGCCCGTCCTGCGACGTGGTGCCGCGGCCGCCCGGTCCCGGACGGGGACGCCGTGCGCGCCGCCGCCATCGACCAGCTGCAGCGCCCGCTGCAGACCCTTGAACCCACGGAGCGAACTGTGTCCGGAACCGTCGCCGCCCCCGAGGGCATCACCGACCCGCCCATCGACGACCTGCTCGAGCACGTCGACTCGAAGTACGCGCTGGTCATCTACTCGGCCAAGCGCGCGCGCCAGATCAACGCGTACTACTCGCAGCTCAGCGAGGGCCTGCTGGAGAACGTCGGGCCGCTGCTCGAGACGCGCAACCAGGAGAAGCCGCTCTCGATCGCGATGCGCGAGATCAACGCGGGCCTGCTGACGATCGAGGCCGAGCCCGACGAGGCCCCCGAGGCCTGAGCCCGCGCGCCGCGCACCTCCACCGGAGGGCGCGGCGTTCGTGCGTCCGCGCCCGGGTGCGCGGGTGCGTGACCCGCCGCCGCACGCGGCGGGCCTGAGCCGGACCTCCAGGAGGAGCGACATGCGGATCGTGCTCGGTGTGAGCGGCGGGGTGGCGGCGTACAAGGCCGCGCTGCTGCTGCGGCTGCTGCGGGAGCAGGGCCATCGGGTGCGGGTGGTGCCGACGGCGTCGGCCCTGCGCTTCGTGGGCGCGCCCACGTGGGAGGCGCTGTCGGGCGAGCCGGCCACGGACCAGGTGTTCGAGGACGTCGAGCACGTGCCGCACGTCGCCCTGGGCCAGGGCGCCGACCTGGTCGTCGTGGCGCCCGCCACGGCGGACCTGCTCGCGCGCGCGGCCGCCGGTCGCGCGGACGACCTGCTCACCTCGACGCTGCTCACGGCGCGCTGCCCGGTGGTGATGGCGCCCGCGATGCACACGGAGATGTGGGAGCACCCGGCGACGGTCGCGAACGTGGCGACGCTGCGAGCGCGCGGCGTGCACGTGATCGAGCCGGCGTCCGGGCGGCTCACGGGTGCGGACACGGGGCCGGGGCGTCTGCCCGAGCCGGACGAGATCGCGCGCGCCGCGCTCGCCGTCGTGGCGGGCGTGTCCCGCGTCGACACCGCCGGCGCGGGTGCCGGGGCGGACCGCGGGCCGGTGCAGGACCTCGCGGGACGGCGCGTCGTGGTGTCGGCGGGCGGGACGCGCGAGCCGATCGACCCCGTGCGGTTCATCGGCAACCGGTCGAGCGGGCGTCAGGGCGTCGAGCTGGCGCGCGCCGCGGCGGCGCGGGGCGCGCACGTCACGCTCGTGGCGGCGAACCTGTCCCCGGACGTGGCCACGCTCGTGCGCGCTCCCGGGGGCGTGCCCGACGCCGTGGTGGAGGTCGAGACGACGGCGCAGCTGCGCGACGCCGTGCGGTCGGCCGCGGCGACGGCGGACGTCGTCGTCATGGCGGCCGCGGTGGCGGACTTCCGCCCGGCCCACGCGCCGGACGCGAAGATCAAGAAGGTCCCGGGCCAGGGTCCCGAGCCGATCGTGCTCGTGGAGAACCCGGACGTGCTCGCCGAGCTCGCCCGCGACCGCCTGCGTCCGGGCCAGGTGGTGGTCGGCTTCGCGGCGGAGACCGGTGACGCGCACGCGTCGGTGCTCGACCACGGCCGGGCGAAGGCGCGGCGCAAGGGCGCGGACCTCCTCGTGGTCAACGCCGTGGGCGAGGGCCGGGGGTTCGCGGTCGACGCGAACGACGTGACCGTGGTCGACGGCGCGGGGGACGTCGTCGCGACGGCGAGCGGGTCGAAGGGCGAGGTCGCGGACGCGGTGTGGGACGTCGTCGTGCCGCGCGTGGCGTCGCCGACGCGGGACGAGCGGGCCGGGACGGCCGAGTGACCCGCATCTCGTCTCGCCTGGCGGATATCGCCGCCCACCTTTCGGGACAGTAGGCTGTGCGACATGGCTGAGCTGCGTCTGTTCACGTCCGAGTCCGTCACCGAGGGCCACCCGGACAAGGTCTGCGACCAGATCTCCGACGCGATCCTCGACGCGCTCCTGACGCAGGACCCGACGTCGCGGGTCGCCGTGGAGACGATGGTCACCACGGGCCTGGTGCACGTGGCGGGCGAGGTGACGACGGACGCGTACGTCGAGATCCCGCAGATCGTGCGCGACGTCGTGCGCCGGATCGGGTACACGTCGTCGGTGATCGGCTTCGACGCGGACTCGTGCGGCATCTCGGTGTCGATCGGCCAGCAGTCGCCCGACATCGCGCAGGGGGTCGACAAGAGCCTCGAGGAGCGCGACGACCAGGGCGACCACGACCCCCTCGACGCGCAGGGCGCCGGTGACCAGGGCCTGATGTTCGGGTACGCCAGCGACGACACGCCGAGCCTCATGCCCCTGCCGGTGTGGCTCGCCCACCGCCTGGCGGAGCGTCTGGCGGCAGTGCGCCGCGACGGCACCGTGCCGGGCCTGCGCCCGGACGGCAAGACGCAGGTCACCGTGGGGTACGACGGCGACCGCGCCGTCACCCTCGACACGGTGGTGCTCTCGACGCAGCACGACCCGGACGTGCGGCAGGACGAGCTGCACCGGCAGGTCGCGGCACAGGTCGTGGCCCCCGTGCTGGACGCCGCGGGTCTCGACCTCGACGTGCGCGCGACGCGCCTGTTCGTCAACCCCACGGGCACGTTCGTCGTGGGCGGGCCGCAGGGTGATGCGGGCCTGACGGGCCGCAAGATCATCGTCGACACGTACGGCGGCATGGCCCGCCACGGTGGGGGCGCGTTCTCGGGGAAGGACCCGTCGAAGGTGGACCGCTCGGCCGCGTACGCGACGCGCTGGGTCGCGAAGAACGTCGTCGCGGCGGGGCTGGCGCGGCGGTGCGAGGTGCAGGTCGCGTACGCGATCGGCAAGGCGCACCCCGTCGGCCTGTACGTGGAGACGTTCGGCACGGAGAAGGTCCCGGTCGAGCGCATCACGGCCGCGATCCGCGAGGTGTTCGACCTGCGCCCGGCCGCGATCATCCGCGACCTGGACCTGCTGCGCCCCATCTACGCCCCGACCGCCGCGTACGGGCACTTCGGGCGCGAGCTCGAGCAGTTCACGTGGGAGCGCACGGACCGCGTCGCGGACCTGCAGTCCCAGGTGTGAGGAGCGTCGTCGCGGCGTCGACGGGTGCGCCGGTCGTGACGGCGGCGCGTGGTTCGATGGCGTCGTGAGCGAGCCGGAGGACACGTCGCGGGCGGTGCAGGACACCCTGCTGACCGTCCCCGCCGCGCCGCGTCGGGGCCCGGCGCCGCCGGCGTCCCACGAGATCGCGGCGCACCTGCCCGTGGCGCGGCTCGCGCTCGACCTCGCGCCCCCGCACCTGGACCGCGCGTTCGACTACCTCGTCCCCGCCACGATGTCCGACGACGCGCGCCCGGGGGTGCGGGTCAAGGTGCGGTTCGCGGGCCGGGACGTCGACGGCTACGTCCTGGAGCGCGTCGACCGCTCGGACCACGACGGGCGCCTGCTGCCGCTGCGCCGGGTCGTGTCGGCCGAGCCCGTGCTTGCACCCGCCGTCGCGCGGCTCGCGCGCGCGGTCGCGGACCACTACGCAGGCACGCTCTCCGACGTGCTGCGCCTCGCCGTGCCGCCGCGGCACGCGCGGGCCGAGCAGTCCTTCGCGGCACGGACGACCCCCGGTACGGTGCCCGCGCCGGGAACGGCCTCGGGCGGGGACGCCCCGGTCACCACGAGCGAGGACGCCGTCGCCGCCGAGGAGGCTCCCGCGGGCCCTGCCGCCGGCGAGCCCGGTCCCGCGCCTGCCGAGCCCGTTCCCGGGTCGGCGCCCCCTGCGGCGCGCGCGGCCCACCAGGAGTCCGTGTGGGCCCCGTACCGGGCCGGCGCCGCGTTCCTCGCGCACGTCGCGGGCGGCGGGGCACCCCGGGCCGTGTGGACCGCCCTCCCCGGGCTCGCGCCCCCGGCGCCCGAGGTGGCGGCCGAGGGCCGGCGGGGCGCGGTCCGGTCCCGCAAGGAGCCCGACGCGCTGCCTGTGACGCACTGGGCGGCCGCGGTCGCCGAGGCGGTGCGCGCGGCCCGGTCGGGTGGGCGGGGCGCGCTCGTCGTCGTGCCGGACGCGCGCGACGTCGACCAGGTGTGCGCCGCGCTCGCGGCCGCCGGGCTGCCCGCGTGGGACGCGGCGACCGGGGGCGAGGTGGTGCGGCTGACGGCCGACGAGGGGCCCGCGCCGCGCTACCGCGCGTTCCTCGCCGTCCTGCACGGCGACGCGCGCGTCGTCGTGGGGACCCGTGCGGCGGCGTTCGCGCCCGTGGTCGACCTCGGGCTGGTGGTGTGCTGGAACGACGGCGAGGACACGCTCGCCGAGCCGCGCGCCCCGTACCCGCACGCACGCGAGGTGCTCGCGCTGCGCAGCGACCAGGAGGGCGCGGCATTCCTGCTCGGGTCGCACGGGCGCACGGTGGCGGCGCACGCGCTCGTCGTGCGGGGGTGGGCGCACGAGCTCGCGGCTCCACGCGACGTCGTGCGGGCCCGGGCCCCGCGCGTGCGGGCGCTGACCTCGGTCGAGCTGGCGGCGGAGGGACCGGGCGCGGCGGCGCGCATCCCGACGGCCGCGTGGCGCACGGCGCGCGCGGCGCTCGAGCAGGGGCCGGTGCTGGTCCAGGTGCCGCGGTCGGGGTACGTGCCCGTGGTGGCGTGCGCCCGATGCCGCACGCCCGCGCGCTGCACGGTGTGCCACGGCCCGCTCGCGCTGTCCGGCCCGCAGGCGACGCCGCAGTGCGCGTGGTGCGGGGCGCTCGCGGGCGGATGGTCGTGCGCGGAGTGCCACTGGACGGGGCTGCGGTCGGTGCGCGTGGGGTCGCAGCGCACGGCGGAGGAGCTGGGGCGCGCGTTCGCGGGGGTCCCGGTGCAGGTGTCGGGTGCCGCGGCGGCGGGCGGGGTGCTGGGGGCGGTGTCCGCGCGTCCCGCGCTCGTGGTGGCGACGCCGGGCGCCGAGCCGGTCGCGGAGGGCGGGTACGCGGCGGCGCTGCTGCTGGACGCGGCGGTGAGCACGTCGCACGTCGGGCTCGACGTGGCGCAGGACGCGCTCGCGCGCTGGCTCGCCGCGGCGGCGCTCGTGCGGCCCGCGACGGCGGGCGGGCAGGTGCTGCTCGTGGGCGACGCCGCGCCCGCGCCGACGAACGCGCTCGTGCGCTGGGACCCGGCGCTCCTCGCCGACCGTGAGCTGGACGAGCGGGTCGAGCTGTCGCTGCCGCCGGCGGTCCGGGTGGCGGCGGTGACGGGGGATCGTCCCGCCGTGGCGGCGGTGCTGGGCCGGGTGGGGCTCGCGGGGCCGGAGACGGTGCTGGGTCCGGTCGAGGTGCCGGCGTCGCCTCGCGGGCGGGGTGCCGACGGGGCGGACGGCGCGGCGCCCGGGCTGGTCGACGCCCCGCCCGTGCGGGCGGTGGTGCGGGTCCCGGTGCGCGACGGCCGGCTGCTGGCGCGCGAGCTCGGCGCGTCCGTCGCGGTCCGGTCCGCGCGGCGCGAGCCGGGTAGCGTGCGGGTGGAGCTCGACCCGAAGGAGATCCTGTGACGCACCGCCCCGTGCCCGCCGCCCCGACCACCGCCCGGGACGCTGACGCGACCACCGACCGGGAGGCGGCTCCCGCCGCCTGCGAGATCGACGCCGTGCTGTACGACTTCGGCAACGTCCTGGTGGGCTGGGACCCCTACGGCGCGTACGACGGTGTCGACCGCCGCGACGTGGACGCGTTCTTCGCCGACGTGGACTTCCGGGTGCTCAACCACGAGCGGGACGCGGGCGCGTCGTGGCAGGACGCGCGCGACCGCGTGGCGGCGACCCACCCGCACCACGTCGCGCTCCTCGACCGGTACGTCGAGCGGTTCCCCGCGACGCTCACCGGCCCGGTCGAGGGCTCCGAGGAGCTCGTGCGCGAGCTGCGCGACCTGGGCCTGCGGCTGTACGGCCTGACGAACTGGTCCGCGGAGCTCTTCGGGCACGCCGCGCCGGCCGCGCCCGCCACGACCCTCATGGAGGACGTGCTGGTCTCGGGGCGCGAGGGCCTGGCCAAGCCCGACCTGGCGATCTTCGCGCTCGCGGTCGAGCGGTTCGGCCTCGACCCGGCCCGGACGCTGTTCGCCGACGACAGCCCGGCCAACGTCGACGCCGCCGAGCGTCTCGGGCTGCGCACCCACCTGTTCGTGAGCACCGCGGGGCTGCGCGCTGCGCTGCGCGACCTCGGCGTGCCGGTCGGCCCCGAGGGCGCAGGGTCGTGATGGGCGCAGGGTCGTGACGGGCGCCGCGGTGCCGCGCGCGCTCACGGTCCCGGAGCGCGACGTGCTCGTCTGGATGCTCCGCCACGGGTGCCGCGACGAGGCCGTCGCGCCCGACCGGGACGCGGCCGACCGACGGCGGTGGCTCGCCCAGGTCGACGCCGTGCGGGTGCACGGCACGTGCGCGTGCGGGTCCTGCCCGACGATCGACCTCGGCGACGACGCCGATCCCGTCCCCGCGCAGGGCCCGCGCGTCGTGCTGGAGGCGGGCACGGACCGCTTCCTCCTGCTGCTGTTCGTCGACGACGACCGGCTGAGCTGCCTCGAGCTCGCTCCGGTGGACGACGAGGCGTTCCCCGCGTTCCCGCCGGTCGCCACGCTGGCGACCTGACCGGCGCGCCCCGTTCCGGGCGCCCGTGCGTGCTCGGCGCCCGACCCGCGCACCGTGCCGCTCCCGGGCCGGCCGCCCCGCCCGGCCACCTAGAATCGGGCCCATGCGCCTGCTGTTCGCGGGGACCCCGGATACCGCGGTCCCGTCCCTCGACGCCCTCCTCGACTCCCGCCACGAGGTGGTCGCCGTGCTCACGCGCGCCGACGCGCCGTCGGGCCGCGGACGGCGCCTGACCCCCAGCCCCGTCCGCGTGCGTGCCGAGGAGGCGGGGATCCCCGTCCTCACGGACCGGCCCCGCGGCGAGGAGTTCCTCGCGCGCCTCGCCGCGCTCGACGTCGACGCGGCGCCCGTCGTCGCGTACGGGGAGATCCTGCGCCCGGACGTGCTCGCCGTGCCCCGGCACGGGTGGGTCAACCTGCACTTCTCCGTCCTGCCCGCCTGGCGCGGTGCGGCGCCCGTGCAGCGCGCGATCATCGCGGGCGACGAGGTGACCGGGGCGACGACCTTCCTCATCGAGGAAGGGTTGGACTCCGGCCCCACGCTCGGCACCACGACCGAGACCATCCGCCCCCGCGACACCGCGGGCGACCTCCTGGGCCGCCTCGCCGTCTCCGGCGCGGGCCTCCTCGTCGCCACCCTCGACGCCCTCGAGGACGGCACCCTGCGCCCGCAGCCCCAGCCCGCCGACGGCGTCTCCCACGCCGCCAAGCTGACGACCGCCGACGCCGAGGTCCGCTGGGACCACCCGGCGCTCGCGGTCGACCGCCTGGTGCGCGGCTGCACCCCGGCCCCCGGCGCGTGGACGACCCTCCCGGGCGCCGACGGCACGCCCGCGCGCCTGGGGCTCGGCCCGGTCACCCCGCGCCCCGACGTCGTCGACCTCGCTCCCGGGCAGGTGCGTGCGGGCAAGAAGGAGGTGCTCGTCGGGACCGCGAGCCACGCCGTCCAGCTCGGGGAGGTGGCGCCGGTGGGCAAGAAGCACATGCCCGCCGCCGACTGGGCGCGCGGCGCCCGGCTCGACGACGCCACGGTCCTCGGTGCGGAGACCGCCCGATGAGCGCCGAGCGCCGCGACCGGCCCGCGGGCGGATCGAACGCACGTTCGAACGGACGTGGGCGTCCGGGGCGCCGGGACGACGGGGCGTCGAACACGCGTTCGAACGGCGTCGACCCACGAGGCGGCGAGCGCTCGAACGCGCGTTCGAAGGCGGCCCCGGAGGCAGGGACAGGTGCCGCGTCGGGCGGCGGGGACGACGCCCGCCGTGACGCCCGCGGCCGCCAGCGCGGCGCCGCCCGCTCCCGCGGGGAGGCCCACCGCAGCTCCGCAGCACCCTCCCAGCGCCGCAAGGGCACCGACCCCGCACGGGCCGTCGCGTACGACGTCCTGCGCCAGGTCGACGGCTCCGACGCCTACGCCAACCTCGTCCTGCCGCCCCTGCTGCGCGAGCGCGGCATCCGCGGACGCGACGCCGGCTTCGCGACCGAGCTCGCCTACGGCACCCTGCGCCTGCGCGGCCGCTACGACGCGATCCTCGCGCACTGCCTCGACCGCCCCCTCGACCGCCTCGACCCACCCGTGCTCGACGTCCTGCGCCTCGGCACGCACCAGCTCCTCGCCATGCGCGTCCCGCAGCACGCCGCCGTCTCCGAGACCGTCGGCCTCGCCCGCGAACGCACCGGCGCCGGCAGCGCCCAGCTCGTCAACGCCGTCCTGCGCCGCGTCGCCCGCACCCCTCTCGACGACTGGCTCACCACCCTCGCCGACGACGCCCCCGACCCCCTCGCGGCGCTCGCGGCCACCCAGAGCCACCCCGTGTGGATCGCCCGCGCCCTGCGCGACGCCCTCGCCGGCAACGGGCGCCCCGTGGACGAGCTCGACGCCCTCCTCGCCGCCGACAACGACGCCCCCCGCGTCACGCTCGTCGCCCGCCCCGGCCTCGCCGACCCTCACGAGCTCTCCGACGGCGACGACCGCGTCACCCCCGCCCGCTGGGCACCCACCGCGCTGACCCTCGACGGCGGCGACCCCGCCGCGTTCGGCGCCGTGCGCGACGGCCGCGCCGGCGTCCAGGACGAGGGCAGCCAGCTCGTCGCGCTCGCGCTCGCCGCCGCACCGCTCACCGGGACGCACCCCGGCTCCGCCGGCGACGACGCGCGCTGGCTCGACCTGTGCGCCGGCCCCGGGGGCAAGGCCGCGCTCCTCGCGGCGCTCGCGGCCGAGCGTGGGGCGCGCCTCGTCGCCAACGAGGTCCAGCCGCACCGGGCGCGCCTCGTGGAGAAGGCGCTCGCCGCCGTCCCCGCCGACGCCGTGGAGGCCGTGCGCACGGGCGACGGGCGCGCCGTCGGGCAGGACGAGCCGGGCGCGTACGACCGCGTTCTCCTCGACGCCCCCTGCACGGGCCTCGGTGCCCTGCGGCGCCGGCCCGAGTCCCGGTGGCGCCGCACCCCGGCGGACCTCGCGACCCTCACCGGGCTCCAGCGCGAGCTCCTCGACTCCGCGCTCGACGCCGTCCGGCCCGGGGGAGTGGTCGGGTACGTCACGTGCTCGCCCCACCTCGCCGAGACCCAGGTCGTCGTCGCCGACGTGCTGCGCCGCCGCGACGACGTCGAGGTCCTCGACGCCCCCGCCGTCGTGCGCGACGTCGTGCGCCCCGAGGTGCGCGACACCGTCGAGCTCGGGGACCGTCAGGACGTCCAGCTCTGGCCGCACGTCCACGGCACCGACGCCATGCACCTGACGCTGCTCCGCCGCACGGCATGAGCGCCGCGCCACCGGTCGAGGTGTCGGCATATCTCGACAACGCCGGGGTGTCGGAGTAACCTGACATCACTGCGTGTCAGGGAATCCTGACGCGGGCAGCACGTCAGCGCACCCGACGGCAGGAGAGCGAGCATGGCCGACACCTGGACCACCCCCCGCAGCCCCCGCGACCTCGGCGCCTACCTCAGCCGCGTCCGCCGCGCCCGCGGGCTCACTCAGGCCCAGGTCGCCGACGAGCTCGGCATCACCCGCCAGTACCTCTCCGAGCTCGAGAACGGCGTCGAGAACCTCTGGGTCCAACGACTCTTCGAGCTCCTCGACACCCTCGACGTCGACCTGCGACTCCAGGAACGCCGATGACCACCGTCACCGCCTGGCTCTACGGCACCCCCGTCGCGACCCTCGCACCCACCAGCACCCGCACCACCGACGGCACCCCCCGCGTCACCCTCACCTGGACCACCGAGGCCCTCGACCGCTGGGGGCACGACGCCCGGGTCCTGTCCCACCTCCTGCCCATCACCCCGCCCGACGAAGCCCCGCCCCACCCCGCCCGCGTCGCCGCCTGGCTCGACGGACTCCTCCCCGAGGGCCGCACCCGCGACGCCATGGCCATCGACGCCGGCATCGACCCCGACGACGCCCTCGCCTTCCTCGTCCACTACGGCCACGACACCGCAGGCGCCGTCCTCCTCGCCCCCGACGGCCACGCCCACCCCGCACCCGGCACCCCCGAACACCTCGACGACGCCGCCGTCGCACGACTCCTGCACGCCGCCGTCGCACGCAGCGGGGGAGAAGGCCGCAGCGAGCACCTCACCAGCTCCCTGCCCGGCATGGAGCCCAAGATCACCCTCCTCCACGACGAGCACGGCTGGGCCCGACCTCACGGCTCCGCACCCACCACCCACATCCTCAAGGTCGCCCGCCCCGCCGACTCGCCCACCGCCGACCTCGTCAACACCGAAGCTGCCGCTCTCGACCTCGCCCGCCGTATCGGCCTCACCACCGTCGACGCCCACGTCACCGAGTTCGACGGCGAACGCGCCATCGTCGTCACCCGCTACGACCGCGTCCCCGACCCCGACGAACCCACCGGCACCGCACGCCTCCACCAGGAGGACGCCGCCCAGGCCCTCGGCATCAACACCCGCGACCCCGAACGCAAGTTCCAGCACGGCCGCCGCTTCCCCTCCCTCGCCGCCATCGCCCGCACCCTGCGCGACGACGGCACCCGCCCCGACCCCCTCCTCGCCCTCACCACCCTCAACCTCGCCCTCGGCAACACCGACGCCCACGCCAAGAACATCTCCGTCCTGCGCCACGCCGACGGCACCGTCCGCCTCGCCCCCGCCTACGACATCGCCATGCACCTCCACCACGACCACGCCTCCCGCGTCTTCGCCATGGACGTCGCCGGCGAACGCGACATGGACCGCCTCACCGCCGACCACCTCGTCACCGAGGGCACCACCTGGGGGCTTCCCCGCCGGCGCGCCCAGCGCGCCGTCGCCCAGACCCTCGACGGACTCCTCGCGGCGCTCGCGGACATCGACCGCGACGCCCACCCCGGCGTGAGCCGGCACGCCTGGCGCACGGTCGAGCGGCGCACCGCCGACCTCCGCCGCGGCCTGGTCGTCTGAGCGCGGCCTCCTCTCGCGCCGAGCAGGTGGTCGTGGCGGGTCCGCGCGGCTCCACCTACCAGGACCGCCTGCTCGACCCACCAGGACCGCCTGGTCGGCCGCTGCGCGACGACGGGCACCCGGGCCGATCGTGGCCGCGGCGTCGACGCGATCAGAGGGTGCGCTGGAGCAGGATCGTGTCGACCCAGCGGCCGTGCTTGAACCCGACGGCGGTGAGGCGGCCGGCCTCGACGAAGCCGAAGCGGCGGTGCAGCGGGAGCGACCCGGCGGCCTCGGGGACGTCGGCGACGACTGAGACGACCTGGCGGACCCCCGCGGCGGCCAGCGCCTCCAGGAGCGCGGCGAGCAGCGCCGTGCCGACGCCGCGTCCGGCGTGCGCCGGGTCGAGGTAGATCGTGTTCTCGGCGGTGTGCCGGTAGGCGGGCTTGGGGCGCCAGGCGGACGCGTACGCGTAGCCCGCGACGACGCCGCGCGGGGAGCCCGGTTCGGCCGGACCCTCCACCTCGGCGACGAGGAACGGCAGGCCGCGCGCGGTGACGTCGTCGAGCTTGCGGTGCCACGCCGGGACGTCCCAGACCTCCTCCTCGAACGTCACGCACGTGTCGCGCACGAACGGGGCGGCGATCTCCGCGACCCGCGGCAGGTCGTGCACCGTCGCCGGGCGGACCGTCACGCCGGGCGCGGGCATGGGTCGGTCGGGCGCGACGGGGATCGCGGCGGGGATCGGACCGGGGGCGGGGGAGGAGAGGTCGCTCACGCGACGAGGGTACGAGCGCCGGGCGCCGGCACGCGCCCCTAGGCTGGGGCCCATGGCAGCCCTCATCGCACCGAGCATCCTGTCCGCCGACTTCGCGAACCTCGAGCGTGACCTCGACGCGATCGCCACGGCGGACTACGCGCACGTCGACGTCATGGACAACCACTTCGTGCCGAACCTGACGCTCGGGCTGCCGGTGTTCGAGCGTCTGGCGCAGGTGTCGCCCGTCCCCATCGACGCGCACCTCATGATCGAGGACCCGGACCGCTGGGCGCCGTCGTACGCGGAGGCGGGCGCGGCGTCGGTCACGTTCCACGCCGAGGCCGCTGCTGCCCCTGTGCGGCTCGCTCGTGAGCTCCGGCGCCTGGGAGCCCGCGCGGGGGTCGCGCTGCGCCCTGCGACGCCCGTGGAGCCCTTCCTGGACCTGCTGACCGAGGTGGACATGATCCTCGTCATGACGGTCGAGCCGGGCTTCGGCGGGCAGTCCTTCATCGAGGGGACGCTGCCGAAGATCCGGCGGGCGCGCGAGGCCGTGAGCGCGTCGGGCCTCGACGTGTGGATCCAGGTCGACGGGGGAGTGTCGCGCTCGACGATCGAGCGGGCCGCGGACGCGGGGGCGAACGTCTTCGTCGCCGGGTCGGCGGTGTACGGGGCGGAGAACGTGCCGGCGGAGATCCAGGCGCTGCGCGAGCTGGCGGAGGCGTCGGCGCACGCCCACTGATCCGGGAGCGGGGAAGGGGCTCTCCGCGGGGAGAGCCCCTTCTCTGTCTCCGATAAAATAGTGTGCCAAGCGCACATTCCTCCACCCACCGGCCGCGTGCAGGTCACCAACCAGCACGGAAAACCGGGCGCCGACGCGGGGAGGCCGCAGCTCGGAGGAGGTCACCTGTCGCGACGGCCGTCCTCGCCTCGGGCGGCAGGCGTCTCGACGGGTCACCGACCTCCCCGTCGCGGGGGATACCGGAGTACCATCGGCGGTTGCAGAACGCAGTACGCACGAACGTGCTCCGGGGTCGGTGCAATTCCGAGCCGGCGGTGACAGTCCGCGACCCGCGCCCACGCGCGGTTGACCTGGTGGAACTCCAGGACCGACGGTGAAAGTCCGGATGGGAGGAAGCACGTGCGGCGCGGCCACGCCTCGGCGCGTGGTGCTCCGGCGACCCGTCGGTGCACCCGTCGCGAGGTGGCGGCCTCGCCGTGGTGAGCGACGCCGTCGGGCCCTCGTGGCTCGACCCGCCGCCCGCCCTCACCCCGGAGCGCCCGTGCCCGGGAGGAGGACGATGGGCGAGCACCCCCGCACCCTGACGACCGACGCCGCGATGGCGCGCGCGCTCGCTCTGGCGGCCAGAGGACCGGCGCACGGGCCGAACCCCCGCGTCGGGTGCGTCCTGCTGGGCCCTCCGGCCGGCGCACCCGTGCCCGACGGCGCGACCCCCGGCTCGCTCGACCCGCGCCCGAGGCCCGTGCTCGCCGAGGGGTGGCACCGGGGCGCGGGGACGCCGCACGCGGAGGCAGCGGCACTCGCCGACGCGCGGGCGCGCGGCGTCGACGTCACCGGCGCGACGGCCGTCGTCACCCTCGAGCCGTGCGGCCACACCGGTCGTACCGGCCCGTGCGCCGACGCGCTCGTCGCGGCGGGCGTGGCGGAGGTCGTGCTCGCCGTCGACGACCCGAACCCCGTCGCCGCGGGCGGCGCGCACCGGCTGCGTGCCGCAGGGGTGCGCGTCGTGCGCGGCCTGCGCGCCGCGGAGGGCGAGGAGCTCCTGCGCGTGTGGCTCACGGCCGTCCGGCGCGGCACGCCGTACGTGACGCTCAAGACGGCCACGACGCTCGACGGCCACGTCGCCGCCGAGGACGGGACGAGCCGGTGGATCACCGGGCCTGCGGCGCGCGAGCACGCCCACCGCGTGCGCGCGGAGGTTGACGCGATCGTCGTCGGCACGGGCACGCTCCTGGCCGACGACCCGGCGCTCACCGCGCGGGTCCGCGCCCACGACTCCTCGCACGCCGCAGCGCGGAACCCCGCGAGCGCCGTGCGCCTGGCGGAGCACCAGCCGTTGCGGGTGGTGGTGGGACTGCGGGGGATCCCGCCGACGGCGCGGGTCCGCGGGGAGGGCGGCGAGCTGGTGCACGTGCTGACGCGGGACGTCGGTGAGGTGCTGGAGAGGCTCGCGGAGCGGGAGGTGCGGCACGTGCTGGTGGAGGGCGGTCCGACGCTGGCGACGGCGTTCCTGGCCGTGGGTGCGGTGGACGAGATGCACGCGTACGTGGCGCCGGTGCTGCTGGGGAGCGGTCGACGGGCGGTGGACGGGCTGGGCGTGGCGACGATCGCCGACGCGCACCGGTTCCGCACGGTGGAGGTGAGGCGTGTCGGGGACGACGCGCTGGTGGTGTCCAGGAAGAGCACGGAAGGACGGGTGGGTTGATGTTCACGGGGATCGTGGAGGAGATCGGGAGGGTCCGGGACATCGGGTTCCCGGGCGGCGCGGGGCAGGACGCGGTGCTCACGGTCGAGGGGCCGCTCGTGGTGTCGGACGCGGGGCTCGGTGACTCGATCGCGGTGAACGGGGTGTGCCTGACGGTCACGAGCCTCGGGGGGGACGGGTCGTTCACGGCGGACGTCATGCCGGAGTCGTTGCGGCGCACGGCGCTGGGTGACCTCGTCGCGGGGTCGCCGGTGAACCTGGAGCGGGCCGTCCGGGCGGACGCGCGGCTGGGCGGTCACGTGGTGCAGGGGCACGTGGACGGTGTGGGCGTGCTCGTGAGCCGCGCGCCGGGGGAGCGCTGGGACGACCTGGTGTTCTCCGCCCCTGCGGGTCTGACCCGGTACGTGGCGGAGAAGGGTTCGATCGCGGTGAGCGGGGTGTCGTTGACGGTGACGCACGCGGACGACGAGACGTTCGGCGTCTCGCTCATCCCGACGACTCTGGAGGCGACGGTCCTCGGGGGGCTGGTCCCGGGGGACCGCGTGAACCTGGAGGTCGACGTGCTGGCGAAGTACGTCGAGCGGCTGCTCGTGTCGGGCGTGGTCCCCGGGAGCGCGTCGTGACGGGCGCGGGGTCCGCGAGCGCCGCGGTGCCGGAGGGCGTGCGGCTGGGGTCGGTGGAGGAGGCGCTGGCGGCGATCCGGGCGGGGCGTCCGGTGCTGGTGGCGGACTCGCCGGACCGGGAGAACGAGGCGGACGTGGTGTTCGCGGCGCAGGGGGTGTCGGCGGAGTGGGTGGCGTGGACGATCCGGCACTCGTCGGGGTATCTGTGCGCGCCGATGCCGGCGGTGCGGGCGGACGCGTTGGAGCTGCCGTTGATGGTGCCGCACAGCCAGGATCCGCGGCGGACGGCGTACACGGTGACGGTGGACGCGGCGACGGGGGTGTCGACGGGGATCTCGGCGGAGGACCGGGCGCGGACGTTGCGGGTGCTGGCAGACCCGGCGTCGGGTCCCGTGGACCTGATCCGGCCGGGTCACGTGCTGCCGTTGCGGGCGGTGGCGGGGGGTGTGCTGCACCGTGCGGGGCACACGGAGGCGGCGGTGGACCTGGTGCGCCTGGCGGGGATGGGGGAGGTCGGGGGGATCGCGGAGCTGGTGCGCGACGACGGGTCGATGATGCGTCTGGGGGACGCGGCGGCGTTGGCGGAGCGGGACGGGCTGGTGCTCATCACGATCGCGGACCTGGTGGCGTGGCGGCGGGTGCACGACCCGGCGCCTGCGGTGGCCGCGGAGGTGCCGGATCGGGAGGCGTTGGTGCGGCGGGTGCACCGCACCGCCTCGGCGGAGCTCCCGACGGCGCACGGCCGGTTCCGGGTGGTGGGGTATCGGGACCTGCGCACGGGGGCGGAGCACGTGGCGCTGGTTCCCGCTGTGGGTCCGGCTCGCGCGTCGGACCGTGGTGACGCGGGCGCGCAGGCCGCGAGCGCCGTCGGGCCGGAGGGGGTGCCGGTGGTGCGGGTGCACTCGGAGTGCTTGACGGGGGACGCGTTCAGGTCGTTGCGGTGCGACTGCGGGCCGCAGCTGGAGGCGGCGTTGGGGCGGGTCGCGGCGGAGGGCGGCGCGGTGGTGTACCTGCGGGGGCACGAGGGGCGCGGCATCGGGTTGCTGGCGAAGATCGGGGCGTACGAGCTGCAGGACGCGGGTCTGGACACGGTGCAGGCGAACGTGGAGCTGGGGTGGCCGGTGGACCGGCGGGAGTACGGGGCGGCGGCGGCGATCCTGGCGGACCTGGGGTTGTCGCGGGTGCGGTTGCTGACGAACAACCCGGCGAAGGTGACGGGTCTGGTGGCGTCGGGCATCGACGTCGTGGGGACTGAGCGGATCGAGGTGGGTCACGGGGAGCACAACCGGGCGTACCTGGTGACGAAGAAGGTGGCGATGGGTCATCTGCTGGACACGGTGGCGGTCCCGGACGGGCCTGCCGTGGGAGGGCCGGACGACGGGTCCGGTGCCGAGGAGACGAAGGAGGACGAGGGATGAGCGGGGCGGGTGCGCCGAGGGTGAGCGTGGACGGGTCGGGGCTGCGGGTGACGGTGGTCGCGGCGAGCTGGCACACGGAGGTGATGGACGGGTTGCTGGCGGGGGCGCGCCGGGCGTTGGCGGCGGCGAACGTGTCGCACGTGAGCGTGGTGCGGGTGCCGGGGTCGTTCGAGCTGCCGGTGGCGGCGGCGCGTGCGGTGGAGCACGGCGCGGACGCGGTGGTGGCGCTGGGGGTGGTGATCCGTGGGGGCACGCCGCACTTCGAGTACGTGTGCCAGGCGGCGACGTCGGGTCTGACGGACGTGAGCGTGCGCACGGGCGTGCCGGTGGGGTTCGGTGTGCTGACGTGCGACGACGAGCAGCAGGCGCTGGACCGGGCGGGTCTGGAGGGGTCGCGCGAGGACAAGGGTGCGGAGGCGGCGCAGGCGGCGGTCGCGACGGTCGTGGCGTTGCGCGACCTGTGACCTGTGACGCGAACGGTCGGGGTGTGCCCGCTGGGCGGACACGCCCCGGCCGGGTCCGGGTGGCGGATACCCTGGAGCGCGTGAAGACGTTCGAGTCCCTGTTCGCGGAGCTGTCCGAGAAGGCCACGACGCGACCTGCCGGTTCCGGCACGGTCGCGGAGCTGGACGCCGGCGTGCACGCGATCGGGAAGAAGGTGGTCGAGGAGGCCGCCGAGGTGTGGATGGCCGCCGAGTACGAGGGCGACGTGAAGACGGCGGAGGAGATCTCCCAGCTCCTCTACCACCTGCAGGTCCTCATGCTGGCGAAGGGTCTGAGCCTGCAGGACGTGTACGAGCATCTGTGAGCGGCCGCGCCGGTGAGCGTCCCCGCTCCCGGCCGCGAGCGCCGCTCGCCCCTCGCTCGTCCCTGCTGGTCCCCTCTTCCTGCCCGATCCCCTGAACGAAGGTCCTGTCATGCTGCGTATCGCTGTCCCCAACAAGGGGTCCCTGTCCGAGCCCGCCGTCGAGATGCTGCGCGAGGCGGGGTACCGCCAGCGTCGTGACCCGCGCGAGCTGGTGCTGGCGGACCCGGACAACGACGCCGAGTTCTTCTTCCTGCGCCCTCGCGACATCGCGGTGTACGTGGGGTCGGGCACGGTCGACGTCGGGGTGACGGGGCGGGACCTGCTGCTGGACTCGGGCGCGGACGCGGTGGAGCACATGCAGCTCGGGTTCGGGGGGTCGACGTTCCGGTATGCGGCTCCGGCGGGGACGATCACGTCGTTGGAGCAGGTGCAGGGGCTGCGGGTCGCGACGTCGTACGAGGTCCTCGTGGAGGGGCACCTGCGGGCGCACGGGGTGGACGCGACGGTCGTGCACCTGGACGGTGCGGTCGAGTCGGCGGTACAGCTCGGGGTGGCGGACGTCGTCGCGGACGTGGTGTCGACGGGCACGACGCTGCGGGGCGCGGGCCTGGAGGTGTTCGGCGACCCGATCCTGGTGTCGGAGGCGGTGCTGATCCGGCCGCGCAAGGTGGCGGAGGCGGACGTCCCGGCGGGGGTGGAGGTGCTGTCCCGTCGCCTGCAGGGTGTGCTGACGGCGCACGAGTACGTCCTCATGGACTACGACGTGCCGGTGTCGCTCGTGGACCGTGCGGTCGCGATCACGCCGGGCCTGGAGTCGCCCACGGTGTCCCCGCTGCACGACCGGGACTGGGCGGCGGTGCGCGCGATGGTGCGCCGCGACCGCACGAACCAGGTCATGGACGCCCTGTACGACGTCGGGGCGCGCGCGATCCTCGTGACCCGGATCCACGCCTCGCGCCTCTGAGCCCTGGCCCACGGTGGGCCGCCGGAGGGTGTGAGACGGTGGCGGCATGAGCACCGACCCGTTCCCCGACCCCGGCCTGCCGGGCGACCGCGACGACGACCCGTACCGCACGTTCCGGCCGAGGTTCGGCCTGGTGTCGGCGTGGGCGACGGGCGTGGTCGTCGTCGGCGGGTGCGTCGTCGTGGGGCTGTCCGCGACGGGGCCGCTCGGCACGTCGTGGGTGAACCGGCTGTCGATCGCGGCGTTCGCGCTGTTCGCGGCGTGGCTGCTGTGGCGCCTGGGCGGCGTGCACGCGGTCCCGACGCGCGAGGGCCTGCGGGTGCGCAACGTCATCTACACACGCCGCCTCGCGTGGCCGCAGATCGTGTCGGTGCGGTTCGGCTCGGGCGACGCGTGGGTGCGCCTCGACCTCGCGGACGGGTCCACCCTCGCCGTCATGGGCATCCAACGGGCCGACGGCGCCCGCGGCGAGGCGGAGTCACGTCGCCTCGCCGCCCTGGTGCAGGCGCACGGCGAAGCCCGCGAGTAAGGACCGCCGCAGGCGCGCGGCTCCCGTGCCCGCGCCACTGGCACCCCGCACCGACGACGACGGCCCCCGGATCGTGGAGATCCGGGGGCCGTCGTCGTCGTGCGCCGGCGGGGCTACCGCCGGCAGGTGCGGGTCAGAACGCGGCGCGGTGGCGCGGCTTGCGCTCGCCCCGGTCGTCGGCACGGTCGAACCGGTCACGACGCTCGTCACGACGACCCGACGGCCCGTGCCCGGCACGCGGGCCCCGGGACGCGGGCGCGCCCTCGTCGAGACGGATGCGCAGCGCCTTGCCCGCGACCCGCGCCCGCGAGATGCGGTCCATCGTGTCCGCGTCGAGCGGTGCGGTGATGTCCACCAGCGAGAACGACGGGAAGATGTCGATCTTGCCGACGTCCGACCCGGCCAGGCCCGCCTCGTTCGTCAGCGCGCCCACGATCCCGCCCGGCATCACGCCGTCCTTGTGGCCCACCGACAGGCGGTAGCGCGTCCCGACGGCGTCGCGGCGGATGCCGCGCGTCCCGTCGCCCTCGCGCCGGCCCGACGCACGGTCGCCGCGCGACGGGCGCTCGCCCGTGCGCTCCGTGCGACGCGCCTTCGACTGCTCGCGCGCCGCGGCACGCTCCGCCTCGAACCGCTCCTGCTCCTCGCGAGCACGGGGGCCGTCGTCACCGACCGCGAGCGCCGCCATGGCCGCGGCGAGGTCGACGGGGTCGACGTCGTGCTCGGCGAGGAAGGTGCGCACCATGTCGGCGTACATCGACAGGCGGCCCGCCTCCTGGCGGGCGGGGACCTGCCCGAGCAGGGCCCGCACCTTGTGCGCGGACACGTCCGCGGGGGAGGGGATCTCGATCTCCTGCAGCGGGGTGCGGGTCGTGCGCTCGATCGCGCGCAGGCGCCCGCGCTCGTGCGGGGTGACGAAGCTCAGGGCCTCGCCGGTGCGGCCCGCGCGCCCGGTGCGGCCGATGCGGTGCACGTACGCCTCGGGCTCGCCCGGCAGGTCGAAGTTCACGACGAGGCCGATGCGGTCGACGTCGAGGCCGCGCGCGGCGACGTCGGTCGCGACGAGGACGTCGAGCGCACCGGAGCGCAGGCGCTCCACGATCCGCTCGCGCTCCTTCTGCGCGACGTCGCCGGAGATGGTCGCGGCGGAGATGCCGCGCTCGACGAGCGCGGACCCGACCTCCTCCGCGGCGCCGCGCGTGCGGGTGAACACGATCGCGGCCTCGGCGTCGGACGTGGCCAGGACGCGCACGAGGGAGCCGGTCTTGTGGCGGAACGGCACGACGGCGTACGTCTGGCGCACGCTCGTCACCGTGGAGGACTGGCGCGCGACGGCGATCTCGACCGGGTCGGTGAGGTGCTCGTTCGCGACGCGGCGGATCGGGGCGGGCATCGTCGCGGAGAACAGCGCGACCTGACGCTCGCGCGGCGCGCGGGAGAAGATCGTGTCGACGTCCTCGGCGAAGCCCATGCGCAGCATCTCGTCGGCCTCGTCGAGCACGAGGAACCGCACGTCGTCGAGGACGAGGGTGCCGCGCTCGATGTGGTCGATGACGCGCCCGGGCGTGCCGACGACGACCTGCGCCCCGGCCGCGAGCGCCCGCTGCTGCGGCTGGTAGGGCGAGCCGCCGTACACGGCGACGACGTCGACCTTCGGCAGGTGGGCCGCGAACGACTCGACGGCGTCGGCGACCTGCATCGCGAGCTCGCGCGTCGGGGTGAGGACGACGGCCTGCACGCGCCGCAGCGTGGGGTCGATCGCGGCGAGCAGCGGGAGGCCGAACGCGGCGGTCTTGCCGGTGCCGGTCTGCGCGACGCCGGTGATGTCGCGGCCCGCGAGGAGCGCGGGGATGGCCTCGGCCTGGATCGCGGACGGGGTGACGAACCCGAGGTCGGCGACGGCGCGCTCGAGGGGCGCGGGCAGGCCGAGGTCGGAGAACACGGGGCCGGCGGGAGCGGTCTGCTCCGCGACGGCGGGGGAGGTGTCGGTGGAGTGGTCGAGGGCGTGCGCGGGCACGACGACGTCAGCAGTCATGAAAGGGTGAGGACCGTTCGTCTCGGGGTGTGGAGTGGCGTGCGGTCACCGGGTCGGTTCTCGCAGGTCGCACTCCCGAACACACCAGGCCGGCCACCGCCACGATCGGGGAGATCAGGGGGGATCGGCCACTCTCACGGACACACGCGGGACGAGCGACGAACTCCAGAGGTGCACCCATCGTACCGGAGCGCGCGGGCAGGCCGCGGGGCCGAGGCCGGTGACGTCCCTCACCCGCACCCGCACCGCCGACGCACCACCGACCCCGGGCACCGGGCGAAGCGGGTGATTTCGGGCCTCGCGGGTCGCCGCGCCGCGAAATGAGGGCCCAGGTCACCGGGCACGGTACGTAGGATGGTCGCGCGCGGCAGGTCGCCGCGACGGCGCGACGTGAGCACGGGGCGGTGGGTGTGACGGCAGGGCAGCAGGTCAGCTCGCGCGTCCTGACCGTCCCGAACGTCATCAGCCTCCTGCGGCTGCTCCTCGTGCCCGTGTTCGCGGTGCTCATCGTGCGCGGCGACGACGTGTGGGCCCTGGTCGTGCTCGCGGTGTCCGGCGCGTCGGACTGGCTCGACGGCGTGCTGGCGCGCCGCCTGGACCAGGTGAGCCGCCTCGGGCAGATGCTCGACCCCGCCGCCGACCGCCTCTTCATCCTCGTCACCCTCCTCGGGCTCGCGTGGCGCGACGTCGTGCCCGTGTGGCTCGTCGTCGCGATCGTCGCGCGCGACCTGCTGCTCGGGGGCCTCCTGCCGTTGCTCGCCCGCCACGGCTACGGGCCGCTGCCCGTGAGCTTCGCGGGCAAGGCGGGCACCTTCGCGCTGCTGTACGCGTTCCCGCTGCTGCTGCTCGCGGAGATGCCCGGCTGGCTCGGCGACGTCGCCGCCGTCACCGGGTGGGCGTTCACCTGGTGGGGCGTGGGCCTGTACTGGCTCGCGGGCGCGCAGTACGTGCTGCAGACCCGCGCGCTCGTCCTGCGCGACCGCGCCGCCCGCACCGACCGGCCCGGGCCCGCGACGAAGGAGACGCCGTGACCGACACGCGACCGGACCAGCACGCCCCCGCGCGCCGCGCGCCCGTCGACGCGTCCATGACCCTCCTCAACGAGGTCATGCACCGCCCGCTCGACCCCGGGTACGCCGCCGCGGACGCGCGCCGCGCCGCCGGGCAGACCCCGCACCGCGGACGCACCGGCACCGTCGCGCTCGTCGCCCTCGCCGTCGTCCTCGGCGTCGTCACGACCGCCGCCGCCGTGCAGCTGCGCGCCCCGCAGCCCGGCGTCATCGCCGCGCGCGAGACCCTCGAGCAGGAGATCCTCGAACGCCAGGCCACCGCCGAGGGACTCTCCGAGCGCGGCGCGGAGCTGTCCGGCGAGATCGAGCAGCTGCAGGGCGCGGCTCTGAGCGGCGCGAGCGCCGACGTGCTCGACAACCTCCAGCAGGAGGGCGCGCTGACCGGGACGCAGGCCGTCGAGGGCCAGGGCGTCGTCGTCACCCTCGACGACACCAGCGGGGGCCTGTCCTCCGGGGCCACGGACGCGAGCACGCTCGTGCACGACTCCGACCTGCAGCGCGTCGTCAACGCCCTGTGGGCCGGCGGCGCCGAGGCCGTCGCGATCAACGACCAGCGCCTGACCGGCCTGTCCGCGATCCGCAGCGCGGGCGACGCCGTGCTCGTCGACCTGCAGCCCCTCGTCGGCCCGTACCGCGTCGAGGCGATCGGCGACCCCGACGCGATGCGCACCTCGCTCCTGCGGTCCGGGACGTCCGACTTCCTCCAGCTCCTCGGCAGCCAGTACGGCATCCGTTCCGGCGTCACGACGCAGAGCCGCCTCGACCTGCCCGGCCGGTCCGCGCCCACGCTGTTCTTCGCGCACGCGCCCGAGACGACCGTAGACTCCGACGCACCCGCCGAGGAGACCGGGCCCGCGCCGGGCACGACCGACGGGTCCGGGACCCCACCCGCACCGCACGAGACAGGGCAGGAGATCGTCGAATGATCGCAGTCGTCGGACTGGTGGTGGGCATCGTCGCAGGCCTCGTCCTGCAACCCACCGTGCCCGTGTCGCTGCAGCCCTACCTGCCGATCGCCGTCGTCGCCGCCCTCGACGCCCTCTTCGGCGGCCTGCGCGCCCGCCTCGACGGACTGTTCGACGACAAGGTCTTCCTCGTGTCGTTCCTGTCGAACGTCGTCGTCGCCGCCCTCATCGTGTTCCTCGGCGACCAGCTCGGCGTCGGCAGCCAGCTCTCGACCGCCGTCGTCGTCGTCCTCGGCATCCGCATCTTCTCCAACGCCGCCGCGATCCGGCGCCACATCTTCAAGGCGTGAGCATGAGCCGCGACCCCCGCGACCAGGCTCCGGACGACCGGCCCGAGCACCCCACCGCGCCCGCAGACGACGACGCCGTCGGCTCTCCCGCCGTCCCGGGCACCGAGCCCGCGACCGACGACGACGCGCACGACACGGAGAACGTCCCGCCCCGCACCGACGCCCCCGACGAGGACGCCGCAACCCCCGCCGAGGCCGACCCGGGCACGGGTGCGCCGTCGGGCACGGTCCACGACGAACCGGTCGACCCCGCCGCGGTCCCCGGCCACACCACGACGCCGAGCGACGCACCGGCCGCCGGCGACGAGACCATGGTCGCCACCGACCACCCCGAGGACGACGGCACCACCACGGGCGGCACGATCCCGACCGGTGCCGCGCCGACCGGCACCCCCGACACGGCCGCGCCGAGCAACCCGGACACCACAGTGCCGAGCGACATCACCGTCCCGGGCGACACCGCAGCACCGGGCGACGCCGCAGCGCCGGGGGAGCGACCCGCACCCGACGGCCGCACCGACCAGCCCGACGACCCGCCCACCGCCGCCACCACGCCGGACCCTCCGACGCCGGGCGCGACGACGGACGGGACGACCACCCCGGCAGCGGCCGCGGCGCCCGAGCAGGACCCCGAGACCTCGCCCACCGCCGAGCCGGACCCGGTCACCGGGGCGACGGCCGCCGTCGGACGCCACGGCACCCCCACCCAGCCCGAGCCGCGCGGGCTGCGCGGCCTCGGCCGGGCGATGCGACCGCGCGCGTCGCGCTCCCAGGTGATGGTCGCCGTCCTGTGCGCGCTGCTCGGCTTCGCGCTCGTCGTCCAGGTGAGCCAGACGCAGGAGGACCAGCTGTCCTCCCTGCGCCAGAGCGACCTCGTGCGCCTGCTCGACGACGTCACCCAGCGCTCCGGCGAGCTCGAGGACCAGGTGTCCTCGCTCGAGGCCACGCGCGACGAGCTGCAGTCCGGCTCCGGACGCGAGCGCGCCGCGCTCGAGCTCGCCGAGCAGCAGGCCGAGACGCTCGGCATCCTCTCCGGCCGGCTCCCCGCCGAAGGCCCCGGCGTCGCCATCGAGGTCGTCGAGGGCGCCGAGCCGCTCAAGGCGTTCGGCCTGTTCAACGTGCTGGAAGAGCTGCGGAACGCCGGCGCCGAGGCCATGGAGGTCAACGGCGTCCGCCTCGTCGCGAGCAGCTACTTCGAGGACACCTCCGACGGCGTCGTCGTCGACGGGCAGGTGATCTCGTCCCCGTACCGGTGGACCGCGATCGGCGACCCCTCGACGCTCGAGACCGCGCTCGAGATCCCCGGCGGCGCGATGGCGTCGCTGCGCGCCGACGGTGCGCGCACCACCGTCACCCAGCAGGACCGGGCCGAGGTCACCGCGACGGTCGAGCCCCGCGCACCCCGGTTCGCGACCCCCGTCCCCGCCGACGAGTGAACCGGCTTCCCGCAGGCCCGCGGGCCGGGGTAGGTTGGGACGACCGAGGGTCGCACGCACAGCGTGACCTGCGGGTGTAGTAGTTTTCGAGCACCAGTTTCCCGCACCACGGGGGCTCGTCCCCCGGTGCGGTTTCCGAGCTCGAGCACGACGTGCGTGAGCCCCGAGGAGGCGTGATGAGTGTCCCAGGCGGTCCTGAGGTACCGAACCGGGCGGGCAGCGACACGACGGTCAGCTTCGGCCGGATCGAGGCCCCGATCGAGGAGGGCGTGCAGCCCGGCGGCCTGAGCCCCGAGGAGCACGCCGCCGTCGCCGCCCTGCCCCGCCACTCGGCCCTGCTCATCATGCAGCGCGGCCCCGGCCAGGGCTCGCGCTTCCTCCTCGACGCCGAGCGCACCGTCGCGGGGCGCTCCGAGCACGCCGACATCTTCCTCGACGACGTCACGGTGTCCCGCAAGCACGCCGAGTTCGTGCGCGAGGGAGAGCACTTCGTGGTGCGCGACGTCGGGTCCCTCAACGGCACCTACGTGAACCGCAGCCGGATCGACGCGGTCGTCCTCGGCACGGGCGACGAGGTCCAGATCGGCAAGTACCGGCTCACGTTCCACGCCAGCCCGCACGCGGGGGCGTCGGCGGGCGGCGCGGCCTCACCGTCGTGAACGTGTCCACGGGCGCCGCGCACGCCACGGCCCCGGAGCCCGCGGACGGGCCCGAGCCGTGGCCGCAGGGGATCTCGCGCCGCGCGACCATGCGCATCTCCGACGTGCTGCGCGCACTGCGGGCCGAGTTCCCCCACGTCAGCCACTCCAAGCTGCGCTTCCTCGAGGAGCAGGGGCTCATCGAACCGGTGCGCACCGCGTCGGGCTACCGCCAGTACAGCCCCGCCGACGTCGAGCGGCTGCGCTTCGTGCTCGTCGAGCAGCGTGACCGCTACCTGCCGCTGAAGGTCATCAAGGACCGCCTCGCCGCGCTCGACGCCGGGACCGACGTCGAGGCGCTCGCCCCCCGTCTCGCGACCACCGACGGCGAGCCTGGTTCGGCCGCCGTCCGCCAGCGCTACACCGTGGACGCGCTCGTCTCGGCCGCCGGCGTCGAGCGCGAGCTCGTCGAGGGCCTCATCGAGGCCGGCGTGCTGCGCCAGGCACCGGGCGGGCAGCTCGACGCGCGCTCGCTCGACGTCGTCGTGCTCGCCGCCGGGCTCGCGGACTACGGGATCGAGCCGCGCCACCTGCGCTCCCTGCGCACCGCCGCGGACCGCCACGTCAGCCTCGTCCAGCAGGTCGTCTCGCCGTGGCGCGGCCAGCAGAGCCCGTCCGCGCGCGCCCACGCCGGCACCGTCGCCTCCGAGGTCGGCGAGCTGTGCGCGCAGCTGCACACCGTGTTCGTGCGCCAGGGCGTCGACGACCTCACCCGCTGAGGCCGCACCCGCTGAGGCCCTCGCCCTCCCGTCGGCACCCGCGCCCACCCCCTGCCGGATGCCGGGCGGAGTCGTACCGTGGAGGAGTGAGCGACGACGTCCCGATGGTCCCGGTGGAGGTGCTGGGGGTCCGACAGCAGCAGCGCGACCAGGAGATCGTGGTGCTGCTGCTCGACGACGCGTCCGAGCTCGTGGTGCCGATCGTCATCGGCCCCCGCGAGGCGAGCGCGATCGCCATGGCGCAGGCAGGGCTGCCCACGCCACGGCCCATGACGCACGACCTCCTGCGGGACCTGCTCGACGCCGTGGACGTCCGCCTGGAACGGGCGGAGATCGTCGCGCTCGACGGCGGCATCTTCTTCGCCGAGCTCGTCCTCAGCAACGGCGTGCGGCTCGACTCGCGCGCGTCGGACGCGATCGCCGTCGCGGTGCGCACCGGGAGCCCGGTGCTGTGCTCGGCGGAGGTCGTGGCGACGGCAGGCGTCGAGGTCGTCGACGTCGCGCAGCAGGAGGAGGTCGAGAAGTTCCGCGACTTCCTCGACCACGTCCAGCCCGAGGACTTCTCGGTGGACGAGTAGGAACGGTCCCGGAGCGAGCGGCCCGACCCTCGGGCCGCGGTCGAGGCATCGGGGACACACAGGACAACACGGACCTTCGACCTCTGGTCGAGGGTTCAGCGGTCGGCGCGACGACGTCGCGGGCGCGACACGCCCGCACGCCCGGGGCGTCGGTCGTTGACGGCCCCCGACGGCGCCCATAGTTTGGTCGTGACATCACCCCAGGAGGCGACAGTGAACAGCAGCGGTGAGGCGAGCGTCGGTGTCGGCGCGGCAGTTCCGCAGGGCGCGCAGGGCCTCCTCTTCGGTGAGGACATCACCGAGCAGGACACCACCACCGGCTACCGCGGCCCGACGGCGTGCCGTGCGGCAGGCATCACGTACCGCCAGCTCGACTACTGGGCCCGCACGGGCCTGGTCGAGCCCACCGTCCGCCCGGCGTCCGGGTCCGGTTCCCACCGCCTGTACAGCTTCCGCGACATCCTCGTGCTCAAGGTCGTCAAGCGCCTGCTCGACACCGGGGTGTCGCTCCAGCAGATCCGCACCGCCGTCGAGCACCTGCGCGAGCGCGGCGTGGACGACCTCGCGCAGATCACGCTCATGAGCGACGGCGCGAGCGTCTACGAGTGCACCTCGCCCGACGAGGTCGTCGACCTCGTCCAGGGCGGCCAGGGCGTGTTCGGGATCGCCGTCGGTCGCGTGTGGCGCGAGGTCGAGGGCACGCTCGCCGAGCTGCCGACCGAGTCCCTCGACGACGAGGACGGCACCGCGACGAGCCCGCAGGACGAGCTCGCCCAGCGCCGTCGGGCCCGCACCGCGGGCTGACCCTCCCGCCCGGCCGGGCCGAACGAGGGACCGGCCGCGAGCGCCGACGCACCCCTGCGAGGCGTGTGGACCACGTCACAGCGGGTGCGGTGACCCGTCCGGCGGCGCCGTGGGAGGATCGGCCGGTACGCGCGGTGCGTGACGCCCTCCCCGGCGCCGTGACGCCGCACGGTCGACGGATGGAGTGCCGGTGTTCTCGAAGGTCCTGGTCGCCAACCGCGCGGAGATCGCCGTCAGGGCGTTCCGCGCCGCCTACGAGCTGGGGTCCCGCACCGTCGCGGTGTTCCCGCAGGAGGACCGCAACTCCGAGCACCGGCTCAAGGCTGACGAGGCGTACCTCATCGGGGAGCCCGGTCACCCGGTGCGTGCGTACCTGGACATCGAGGAGATCGTGCGGGTCGCCCGCGAGGCGGGCGCGGACGCCGTCTACCCGGGGTACGGGTTCCTCTCGGAGAACCCCGACCTGGCGCGGGCGTGCGCGGACGCGGGGCTGACGTTCGTCGGGCCGCCGGCGGAGGTGCTCGAGCTCGCGGGCAACAAGGTGCGGGCGCTCAAGGCGGCGCGCGAGGCGGGGCTGCCGGTGCTCGCGTCGAGCGAGCCGTCGGCGGACGTCGACGAGCTCGTCGCGGCCGCGGACGAGATCGGGTTCCCGGTGTTCGTCAAGGCGGTCGCGGGCGGTGGTGGTCGCGGGATGCGGCGCGTGGACGTGCGCGAGGACCTGCCCGAGGCGCTGGCCGCGGCGATGCGCGAGGCGGACGGCGCGTTCGGCGACCCGACGGTGTTCCTGGAGCAGGCGGTGCTGCGGCCGCGGCACATCGAGGTGCAGATCCTCGCGGACGGCGCGGGGAACGTCGTGCACCTGTACGAGCGGGACTGCTCGTTGCAGCGTCGTCATCAGAAGGTCATCGAGATCGCGCCGGCGCCGAACCTCGACCCGGCGGTCCGCGACGCGCTGTGCGCGGACGCGGTGCGGTTCGCGCGGCACATCGGGTACCAGAACGCGGGCACGGTCGAGTTCCTCCTCGACACGGTCGGGGAGCGTGCGGGGCAGCACGTGTTCATCGAGATGAACCCGCGCATCCAGGTGGAGCACACGGTGACCGAGGAGGTCACCGACGTCGACCTCGTGTCCGCGCAGATGCGGATCGCGGCGGGCGAGACGCTGGCGGACCTGGGCATCCGGCAGGAGGACGTGCGCGTCAACGGCGCCGCGCTGCAGACCCGGATCACGACCGAGGACCCGGCGAACGGGTTCCGCCCGGACACGGGCCGGATCATCGCCTACCGGTCCCCGGGCGGGGCGGGTGTCCGGCTGGACGGGGCGACGGCGACGGCGGGGTCCGTCGTGTCGGGCCACTTCGACTCGATGCTGGTGAAGCTCACGTGCCGCGGCCGGGACTTCCCGACGGCGGTGCGGCGCGCGCGTCGTGCGCTGGCGGAGTTCCGCATCCGCGGCATCCGCACGAACATCCCGTTCCTGCAGGCGGTCCTCGCGGACCCGGAGTTCGTCGCGGGCAACGTCGCGACGTCGTTCATCGACGAGCGGCCCGAGCTGCTCGCGGCGCGCGAGAGCGCGGACCGGGGCACCCGCCTGCTCGCGTACGTGGGGGACACCACCGTGAACCGGCCGCACGGGGAGCCGCGGGCCACGAGCGACCCCGCGGCGAAGCTGCCGCCGTTCGACCTGACGGTCGCGCCCCCGCCCGGGTCGCGCCAGCAGCTCCTCGAGTTCGGCCCGGAGGGGTTCGCGCGGGCGCTGCGCGGAGAGCAGCGGCTGCGCGTCACCGACACGACGTTCCGCGACGCGCACCAGTCGCTGCTCGCGACGCGCGTGCGCACGCACGACCTGGCGGCCGTCGCGCCGTACGTGGCGCGGGCGACGCCGCAGCTGTGGTCGGTCGAGGCGTGGGGCGGGGCGACGTACGACGTCGCGCTGCGATTCCTCGGGGAGGACCCGTGGGAGCGGCTCGCGACCCTGCGTGCCGCGATGCCGAACCTCGCGATCCAGATGCTCCTGCGCGGTCGTAACACGGTCGGGTACACGCCGTACCCGACGCGCGTCACGGAGGCGTTCGTCGAGGAGGCCGCGGCGACCGGCATCGACGTGTTCCGGATCTTCGACGCGCTCAACGACGTCGACCAGATGCGTCCCGCGATCGAGGCCGTGCGCGCGACCGGCACGACGGTCGCGGAGGTCGCGCTGTGCTACACGGGCAACCTGCTCGACCCGGCCGAGGACCTGTACACGCTCGACTACTACCTGCGCCTCGCGGACCGCATCGTCGACGCCGGCGCGCACGTGCTCGCGATCAAGGACATGGCCGGGCTGCTGCGCCCCGCCGCCGCGAGCCGCCTCGTGACCGCCCTGCGCGAGCGGTTCGACCTGCCCGTCCACCTGCACACCCACGACACGTCCGGCGGGCAGATGGCCACGCTGCTCGCCGCCGCCGCGGCGGGCGTCGACGCGGTCGACGCCGCGAGCGCCGCGATGGCCGGGACGACGAGCCAGCCGCCGTTGTCGGCGCTGGTCGCCGCGCTGGAGCACACCGAGCGCGACACCGGGCTGTCGCTGGCGGCGGTCGCGGACCTCGAGCCGTACTGGGAGGCGGTGCGCCGCGTGTACGCGCCGTTCGAGTCGGGTCTGCCCGGGCCGACGGGTCGCGTGTACGAGCACGAGATCCCGGGTGGGCAGCTGTCGAACCTGCGCCAGCAGGCGATCGCGCTGGGCCTGGGGGACCGGTTCGAGCAGATCGAGGCGATGTACGCGGCCGCGGACCGGATCCTCGGGCGGCTGGTGAAGGTGACGCCGTCGTCGAAGGTCGTGGGCGACCTCGCGCTGCACCTCGTGGCGGCGGGCGCGGACCCGGCGGAGTTCGCGGCGGACCCGCAGTCGTTCGACATCCCGGACTCCGTGGTCGGGTTCCTGGGCGGTGAGCTGGGCGACCCGCCCGGGGGCTGGCCGGAGCCGTTCCGGTCGCGCGCGCTCGCCGGTCGTGCGGCGCGCGCCGGGGTCACGCCGCTCTCGGCCGAGGACGAGGCGGAGCTCGCGCAGGAGGGGGAGGTGCGCCGTCGTCGGCTCAACCACCTGCTCTTCGCGGGGCCGACGAAGGAGTTCGAGCAGGTGCGGCAGGCGTACGGGGACGTGTCGGTCCTCGACACCCCCACGTACCTGTACGGGCTGGAGCCGGGTCAGGAGGTGGCGGTCGCGCTGGGGAAGGGTGTGCGGCTGCTCGTGGGCCTCGAGGCGATCGGCACGCCCGACGAGCGCGGGATGCGCACCGTGATGTTCACCCTCAACGGCCAGCTGCGCCCGATCCAGGTGCGCGACCGTGCGGTGGACGTCGACGCGCGCACCGCCGAGAAGGCGGACCCGACCCAGCCGGGCCAGGTCGCGGCGCCGTTCGCGGGTGCGGTCACGCCGGTCGTCGTCGTGGGCGACGTCGTCCAGGCGGGGCAGACGGTCGCGACCGTCGAGGCCATGAAGATGGAGGCCGCGATCACGACCCCCGTCGCGGGCACCGTCCAGCGGGTCGCGATCGGCGCGGTGCAGCAGCTGGAGGGCGGCGACCTCGTCCTCGTGGTGGGCTGAGGGGCCGACCCCCGCACGAGCGGGCGGGCAAGGACGACTCGAGGAGGATCCATGCAGGTCACGTTCCACGGTCACGCGTGCGTCACGGTGCGCCACGGCGGTCAGGTCGTCGCGATCGACCCGGGCACGTTCAGCGACGCCGCGGCCGCGCTGGCGGACGCCGGCACGGTGCTCCTCACCCACCAGCACCCCGACCACGTCGACACCGGCGCCCTGGGCGGCGCCCTCGCGGCCCGGCCGGAGCTCACGGTGTGGGCGCCCGAGGAGGTGGCCGCCGCGGTGCGTCCGTCGCTGCCCGACGGCGCGGCGTCGCGCGTGCACGTCGTCGCACCGGGTGACGGCCTGGACCTGGGCGGTCTGGAGGTCGTGGTCGGCGGCGGGCGGCACGCGGTGATCCACCCGGACGTCCCGCGGATCGCGAACGTGACGTACCTCGTGCGCGGGGACGGCGCGACGCTCCTGCACCCGGGTGACTCGTTCGACGCCCCGGACCCGGGCGTGCTGGGCGGACGGCGGCTCGACGTGCTGCTGGCGCCGGTCTCGGCGCCGTGGCTCAAGCTCGCCGAGACGATCGACTTCGTGCACGCGCTCGACCCCCGGGTCGTGGTCCCCGTCCACGACGCGCTGCTGTCGGACGTCGGGCACGGCCTGGTGAACCGGCTCCTGGGCGAGCAGCGCACCGGGGGCACGTACGAGTACCGGCCGCTCGCGACGGGGGAGTCGATCGACGTCGCCGCGGGCGCCCTGGACGGCGCGGCCGACGCGGTCGCGCGCGAGCTGCGCGACGAGCACCCGGAGTTCGGCGAGGTCGCGCTGCTCGAGGCCGACGAGACCGTGCCACCGCGCCCGGAGGAGGAGGCGGCCGACGTGCTGCGCTCCGACCCGGCCCGCTGAGCCGCGGACCCCGCCCACCGTCGTCGTCGCCCGAAGGACGGCGACAACGGTGGCGCGGCTACAGCAGCGGGCGCAGGGGAGTGAGGACGACCTCGCTGAGCTTCGCCGCCACCGAGCGCGAGTCCCACTCGTCGAGCGTCAGCTCGCGCGAGTTCGACAGGTCGACCTCGAACACCTTCTCCATCTGCTCGGCCACCCCCGGGTCCGTGATCTCGAGGTTCACCTCGTAGTTCCCCGTGAGCGACAGCCGGTCGATGTTCGCCGTGCCGATCGTGGTCCACGCGCCGTCGATGGTCGCGGTCTTCGCGTGCACCATGGCGTTGCGGTACAGGTGGATGCGGACCCCGCCCTTGAGCAGCGCCGTGTACAGGCCGCGCGACAGCCAGTCCGCGAGCACGTGGTTCGAGCGCTCGGGCACGAGGACACGCACGTCGACGCCGCGTGCCGCGGCCGCGAGCAGCGCGGCCAGGATCTCCCGGTCCGGGATGAAGTACGCCTGCGTGATGTAGACGTGCGAGCTCGCGCGGTCGATCGCGTCGAGGTAGATCCCGCGGATCGGGAACACGAGGTGCGCCGGCGCGTTGCGGGCCGCGCGCAGCCGCGGCTCCCAGTGCACCGACCCCGGGTCGGCGAGCAGCGGCTGGTCCGACGAGCGGTTCGCGTTCCAGAAGTCGACGAACGCGTTGCGCAGCTCCCACGCGCTCGGCCCCACGAGGCGGACGTGCGTGTCGCGCCACTGCGTCGCGTACAGGGCACCGATGTTGTAGCCGCCGACGAACGCGATCTCGTCGTCGACGACGAGGATCTTGCGGTGGTCGCGGCCGGACTTGCGCACGTTGAGCATGAGCACGCCCGGGCGGAACACCGGGTACCGGATGACGTGGATCGGCTCGGGCAGGTCGAAGAACGCCTGCGGGACGACGAGGTTCGCGAAGCCGTCGTACACGACGAACACCTCGACGCCGCGCTCGCTCGCCTCGACGAGCGCCTGCTTGAACTCCTCGCCGAGCGCGTCCGCCTTCCAGATGTACGTCTCGAGCAGGATGCGGCGCCGCGCGCCGCGGATCGCGCCGAGCATCTCCCGGTACACGTCCTCGCCGTACGTGAAGACGGTCGTCGTGGTGCCCGCGACCTCGACGTCGGCGGGGGCCGAGCGCGGGAACGACGCCTCGGTGGTGTTGCGGCGCTTGCGGATCGCGTCCGCGGTGACGAGCACGCCCGCGACCGTCACGGGTGCCGCGACGGCCACCACGAGCGCACGGGAGAGCAGACGGCGGGCGGTGCGCAGGGCGGAGTCGGCGGACAGGTGCACGCACTCACCGTAGCGGGCGGCACCCCGGGCGCGACCGGAAGACGGGCGCGCCGCGGGTGAGATCCCGCACGGGCCCGTGCCCGGCCCGTCCCCCGACCGTTCCCGGTGCGTCCTGAGCGCGTCCTCAGTGCGAGCGCAGCGCGCGCACCAGCTCCGCCTTGCGCATGGACGACCGGCCCTCGATGCCGATCTCCGCGGCGCGCTTGCGCAGCTTCTCGACGGTCCAGTCCTCGTAGTCGCCGGCCTTGCCGCCCTTGCGTCCGACGCTCGACCGCGAGGAGCCCGCCGCGGCGTTCGCGATGCGGGCCGCCTTCTCCTTCGAGTCGCCCTCGTCCCGCAGCTTCTCGTACAGGTCGGGGTCCTTGACGCTCGGACCCGGGTCACGCTTCGGCACGACGGCCTCCTTCACCTCGGTCCGGCGGCCCGGACGGCAGCGCCGGTCTTCCGACAGGCTCTCGCCCTCGTCACCTTCTCGCACGCGGACGAGTCCTCGCGCGAGACCTCCTCGCACGCGGCCGCCGCTCCAGCACGACGACGCGCGACGACCCCGCGTCCACGTGCCCCACGTACCCCGCCAGGGCGGTGAAACCGGACGGGTCGCCGTCACCGACGACGTCCCAGCGCACGTCCCCGTCGTCGAGGGAGACGGCGACCGTCCGCGAGCGCCGCGACGAGCCGTCGGGGACGACCAGCGCGAGCGTGGCGCCGTCGGTGAACGCCGCCGCGACCCCACGGGTGAGATCCGCCCGGAGGCCCGCGGTGCCCGCGCCGCCGTCCGCCGTCGCGGTGGCGCTCCCGGGTCCCGTGGCGATGCCCGGCACGGGACGGCGACCGGCGGGAGCGTGGCGCGGCCACGACCACACGTGCTCGCCCGAGCGCGCGTCCAGGCCGACGACGCGCTCGCCGGTGACGACGACCGCGCGGTCCGCGGTGATCGCGACGACCTGGGCGACGGGCTGCGCGAGGCGCCACCGCTCGCGCAGCGTGTCGTCCGAGTCGCCTGCGGGCGCGAAGGCGCGCACGCCGTCCGCGGTGGTGACCAGCCAGGGGGCCAGGTCGTCCTCGGGACCGACGAGCGGCCGCAGGACCCGCCCGGCGACGGTGGCGCGCACGGTCGCGTCCGGCGCGAGGAGCTCGGTGGTCGCCTCGCGCCCGGGCGGCAGGACACGGGTGCGCAGGAACGTCCCGTCGGGCAGCGGGACGACGTCGGTCGTGACGGCCGGTCCGCGCGCGTCGAGGCGGGTGCCGTCGAGGGTCAGGACGGCGCTGACGCGACACCCCCGCACCACGAGCAGGCCGCCCTCGACGGCCGCGACGGCCTGCCCCGCGACCTGGGGCCGGCACATCGGGGTCCGTTCCGCGTCGTCGGGCGGGACGTCGAGCCGCCAGCGCACGCGTGCGGTGCGGGCGTCCTGGAGCGCGAGGTGCACGACCCCTCCGGTGCGGGCCCACCGCAGCACCGCCCCGCCGGGCGCGGGGACCGCCCGGCCGAGCGTGTCGCCCAGCGGCACCGGGCCGGTGAGCGGTCCGCCCGGGCCGACGACGTGCGCGACCGGGGCGAGCGCCGGCCCCGTGACGCACACGAGCACGTCGGCCACCGGTCCCGCCGACTCGTCGGCGGCCGGTCCGCACGTGGCGGTCGCGTCGAGAGCGAGCCAGCGCCGGGCGCCCGAGGCGGCGTCGCGCCCCTCCACCCCGGCGGCGGCGACCGTGACGACCACGTCGTCGACGACGGCGACGCGCGGGCTGGCGGCGTCGGCGGACCAGGCGGGGACCGGGGGCACGGCGAGGGAACGGACCGCGCCGGGGTGGGCGAGGCGGGCCCGCTCCGCCGTCGACGAGCGCCACGAGCCGACGGCGCCGAGCGCGACGGCGAGCACGAGCAGCGGCGCCACGACGCGCACGAGGAGGGTGCGTCGTCGGGCAGGGGCGGCGCGCCCGGGTGCCCCCTCCGCGGGTGTGCCGCGCCCGCCCGGCGCGGGCTCGTCGTCGGGGACGAGCTCCACCCGGTGGAGCGGGGCCATGCCTGCGACGCTACGCCCCGCTCGGCCCGGTGTCAGCGTCCCCGACGCCACCGCCCGCGTGCTGGGCCGGTCAGACCTCGCTGGGCTCGAGCGCCGCGGAGAGCGGGTGGGCCCGGATCGCGGCCGCCAGCTCGCCCTCGATGCGGTCGAGGTAGACGCCGGTGGTCGCGATGGACGCGTGCCCGAGGAGCTCGGCGACGACCTTGACGTCCCAGCCCTCCGCGGCGAGCAGCGTCGCGGTCGTGTGGCGCAGCGCGTGCGGCGTCGCCTCGCGTCGGTACTGCGCGGGCATGCGCTCGACGCAGCGCCGCAGCAGCCCGCGCACGGCCTGGGCGTCGATCCGGCGGCCCCGCCACGACAGCAGGAGGGCGCGCTGCGCGTCCGGGTCGTCGGGCCGGCGGGCCAGGAGCGTCGGACGCAGCCGCGCGAGGTACTCCTCCAGCGCGTCCGCGAGCGGGGGAGAGAGCGTGACGGTGCGGACGTGGCCGCCCTTGCCCTGGATGCGCCACCGCGTCTGGTCCGGTTCGCGGGAGAAGTCGTCGAGGTTCGCGCGCTCGAGCTCGGACACGCGCGGGCCGAGGACGAGGAGGAGCGCGACGACGAGGCGGTCGCGCAGCTGGAGGTCCTGGTCGCGGCGCGAGACGGCGGGTTCCCCGGGTGCGCGGGCGGCGGACACCTCGAGCAGCGACGCCGCCGAGCCCGCGGACAGCGCGGTGCGGGCGACGCGCAGCCCGTCGCGCAGACGGGCCGGGGGAGCGGCCCACTGCATCGGGTCCGCCTGCACCCAGCCCTCGCGCGCGGCGTGCGCGAAGAAGCGCGTCACCGACTGGCGGAACCGGTTCACCGTCGCTGCCGAGCGGCCCGCGCTCCCCGGCTTGCGCGACGCGTCGGCGTACCGGCCGTCGGGCGTGGTCTGGTAGCGCAGCAGGACGTCGTCGACGTCCTCGCCCGTGACGTCGTCCAGCACGCGCACGGGTCCCGCGAGGCGCGCGAACTCCGTGACGTCCCGCTCGTAGCTGCGGCGCGTCGTGGGGGACAGGATGCCGCGCAGGGTCTGCGCGGCGACGGACGCGAGGTAGCGGTCGGCTGCCTCGGCGACGGTGATCCGCTCGAGGCGGGGCGGGGCGACCATGGTGCGGGCCTCCTGGGTGACGGGTCGCCGTCAGCCTAGGCCGCGCCACCCACAGCGCTGATCGGGTGCGGCGCGCTGACCTGCACCGACGCGCCAGGCGTCACGTTCCCGCCCCGCGGTCACCGGCCCAGGTGCGCGACGTCCCCGACGGCGACGACGGCACGGTTGTGGAAGTGGCCGTCCTCGCGCAGCGTCGTGATGCTGCCCGACGGCACCGGGAAGGCGACGTGCCCCGCGGCCTCCACGGGCATCCCGATCCAGGCGGCGACGACGAACGTGGCCGCGAAACCGTGCGTCACGACGACCTGGTGGTCCACGTCCCGGCGCAGGAGGTCCGTCGTCGCCGCGTACACCCGCAGCGCGACGTCGAGGCGCGTCTCGGCACCCGCGACACCGACGTCGTGCCGCAGGCGGTCGCCCGTGGCGGGCGGCGGGACGAACCGCGCGTCGAGCCACGCCTGGGGCTGTCCGCCCGCCTCGCCGTAGGACGCCTCGCGCAGCCGCGGGTCGAGGCGCGCCGCCCCGCCGAGCGCGGCGGCGATCGCGGTCGCGGTGCGGCGCGTGCGGAGGAGGTCGGACGCGACGACGTCCGTGCGCGCACCGGCCGGGACGCGTGCGCGCAGCGCAGCCGCGACGAGCTCCGCGTCCCGCAACCCGGCGGGGGTGAGGTCGGAGTCGTGCTGGCCCCCGACGAGCCCGTCGACGTGGTGCGTCGCCTCCGGGTGGGTCACGACGTGCACGGTCCGCACGCGCGCGCCCACGAGGTCGGGCAGCGGGGGAGGGAGGAGTGGTCGGGGAGTGTCGGGCACCGGGACAGGGTGGCACACGCGCCAGGAGTGCGGCGGCGAGGGGAGCGTCGCGGTGGTCGGCGTGCATCGTGACGCAGGGGGAGCAACGCCTGAGGCGGGGGATCGATGACTCCGGCATACCTGGCGGCGGGAGGGTGACCCGAGAAGCGGCGGACGACCTGATGCGCGGTCACCGCGGGAACCCGCGCGTCACCATGGTGTTGACCTAAACACAATGGTTTGGGCGCTATGTCCGATTCTACGCATCATAGCCGATGGTGCGGTCGCGAACCACCCGTCGGCCGCGCGGAGCTCCTGGGGGCTGCGGCAGGCTCTCGAGCGCCGATCCGTCGGGATCCTCGTCGGTGTCGCCGGCCGACCGGGTCCGCACGGGGGACACCGTGCGCCAGGTCCACACGCCGGCGGCCGCGAGGCCACCCACGGCGCCGACCAGGAGGAACACCAGGACGGTCAGCACGAGCACCGGCAGCCAGGCGAGCGTCGCGCACGTCGTCAGGACTCGTCCGGACCGACGGGCGTCAGGTCCGGCGGCTGCGAACACCGACATGGTGGCGACGGAATCCGAGGACGCCGGTGCGGCCGTCGTGTCGATGCCGGTCCGCGACGCATTCCGCAGGGATCGCACGATGCTCCCAGTCGGTCGGCGGTCGTCTCCGCGGGCGGCGGGGGCGAGAAGCTGCGGTGCGTAGGTCGTCGTGCTCATGACGAAGGGGAGCCCACCGGGGCGCCTCGTGATGCGCTGAAGGGCGCTTCGTTACGACGTAATGACATAATGTACATTATCGGCGGTAGAGTGATGAGTGTTGTCATGGGTCGACAGGCTCCTGCCAGCACGGGTCCGAGCCTGTCCGACGGCCCCCTCTGACATCATCGCCGCATGGAGCTCTTGTGCCGCCGGTGCCGTCGAAGCGTGCGCGTGGGCGCGGCCGAGTACGAGACCTTCGAGCGGATGCACTACGTCTGCTTCCACTACGAGTTCGAGCACCAGGACTTCGACGTCGACGAGAGCTGTGGACTGGCTGGCTGCCCCTCTGAGGCCAACGGCTCCGGCAAGCAGGCGGTGATCGCGACGGCGCGTGCCCTGGCTACCGCCGCAGCTGCCGACGAGCCTTGGAGCAACCGTTCCCTCCACGAGTACCTCGAAGCGCTCGCGCGCTGGCTCGAGAACTCAGACGCGTACTACAGCAACGATGCCGACCGCAGGACCACACCCCCCAACGGGTGGACGGTCGTCAACAATGCCCTGCGCGCGGCTGCGACGCACGAATGAAGACCCGTTGCCTCGCGCGCGCCAGGACATCCGCGTGGTCTTTCGCGTCACCAGGCGGTTCCAGGACCTCACGAACGATCTTCCCTGGTCTTGGCGTGCTGCTGACCTAGACGAGCAGGTCGCCGAGCGCTGTTCCACGGACGCAACAGGCACGTGAGGTGCGACGGTACCAACTACTCCCCCGGCGCCCTCGTCGAGCAGAGGTGCGGCCGAGAGCCCCGAGCACCGCGACCTTCGACGGCACCCTGCGGGTCCTCGGGTGTGTACTGGCCCTATGGGATCCGCCGGCCTGGAACCGTCCACCCGCTGCGCGATCGACGCGGTCACCGCGCTGCGTCTCGTGCACGACGACGTGCACCTCGGCACGCGCCGCCCGCTCGTCGGCCCGTCCGTCCTGCGCAGCCACGCGCTCTCGATGCTGTACCAGGACGTGCGTCGCGGCGTCCTCGACGAGAAGACGGCGCGCGAGCGTCTCGAGGGTGTCGCCTCCCTGCGGATCCGCCTGCTCGGCGACCGCGTCTCGCGCGCGACGGCGTTCCGCATCGCGCGCGAGCTCGGTGCGGACGACACGGCGGCCGCCGAGTACGTCGCGGTCGCGACGCTCCAGGCGGACGTCCTCGTGGCCGGAGACGAGCAGGTCGCCGCCGCGGCGGACGGTCGGATCCCGCTCGTCGCGTACGAGGACCTCCTGCGCTGAGCCACCACGCTCGTCCGCGCTGGTGACACCACGGTCGACACGGTCCGAGCCGGGCCCGGGGTCAGTCGTCGAACACGTGCCAGCAGATCGGGCTGCGACGCCGCTGGTCGTCGAGCACGAGCTCGCGCAGCCCGGCCGGGATGCGATCGCGCTGCCGATCCCGTTCCGCGAGCCGCGCAGCCTCGGCGTCCTCCCCCCGTGCTGCGGCGTCCGCGGCGGCCGCGCGGATCGCGTACGCCGCCGCGCCCAGCCCGTGAGCGGCGACGTGCGCCACGGCGACGGCCTGACCGGCCGCGAGCGCCGCGTACTTGACGGGTGCGGCCTGGTCGCGGCCGGCGGCGTTGGCGACGAAGGCGGTGATGTGGGCGGTCTTCATGGGGACGTCTCCGCGGATCCAGGCGCGGGCGATGTCGAGGGCGTCGCGGGGTCGGGTGTCGTCGGGTCGTGCGTGTTCGAAGAGGGGCAGGACGTGCTCGGCGCAGTCGACGGCCCATCGGGCGATCTGGTGGTGGTCCTCGTCGGTGAGGGTGCCTCCGCGGCGGATCGTGACGAGGCGGGGGTCGCGGTCGGTGGGCAGGATCGGCATGGTGCGATGCTCCCCCGGTCCGGTGTCGGCGCACCAGCCCTGGGGGCGCGTGGGCCAGGCCGTGGGGCCGGTGGCCGGGTGCGCTCTGGTGGGGTGCGGGTCGGGCGGCGTACGGTGCGGACGTCGTCCCCGTTCGTCGTCCGTCCGCGAGGTGCTGGCGCCTCTCCCCCGGGCCGGGACCCTCGTGCCGTGTCGTCGGCGCGATGGGTCCGCTCCCCCGGGTCCGGCGGGTCGTGGCGGGCGGGCCGTTCCCGAGGAGGCGCTCATGGTCCGGTTCACCCGTTCTGATGATCTGCGGGGTGCGAGGTTCGAGGGTGTGGACCTGCGGGGTGCGCGGTTCGTGGAGCCGGACCTGTCGGGGGTCGTGGTGCGGGGTGCGCAGGTGGAGGGTCTGGACGTGGATGCGCCGTGGTTGTCGGACGGCGATGCTCCGGTGCTGGTGAACGGGGTGGACGTGCGGGGGTTCGTGGAGGCGGAGCTGGACCGGCGGTTCCCGGGCCGGGAGCTGCGGCGGGCAGCGGACCCGGTGGGTCTGCGGGCGGCGTGGGCGGCGCTGGAGTCCACGTGGGCGGCGACGCTGGAGCGGGCGGCCGCGCTGCCCGCGAGCGCCGTGGACGTGTCGGTGGACGGTGAGTGGTCGTTCGCGCAGACGCTGCGGCACCTGGTGCTGGCGACGGACGCGTGGTTGGGGCGTGCGGTGCTGAGGGTGGAGCAGCCGTTCCATCCTCTGGGGCAGCCGGGTCCGCAGGCGGCGGAGGACGGGTTGGACCTGTCGGTATTCGCGTCGGGGACGCCGTCGTTCGGCGAGGTGCTGGAGGCGCGGGCGGGTCGGGTGGCGATGGTGCGGGACTTCCTGGCGGTGGTGACGCCGGAGGTCCTGGGGGTGGTGCGTCGCAACCCGTGGTCGCCGGAGTATCCGGAGACGACGTTGTCGTGCGTGCACGTGATCCTCGAGGAGGAGTGGGAGCACCACCGGTTCGCGGTGCGGGACCTGGCTGTGATCGAGGCGTCGCTGGCGGGGTGAGCGCGCGTGGCCTTGCTGTGGTGCGTGGGGTCAGGTGGTGCGTGACACCTGGGCGGCGAGGTTGGGGGTGAGCCGGGTGAGGTCGGGGTCGGTGGGGAGCCCGTCGGGGACGAGGGTGGCGGTGACGAGGGTCTGGGCGTCGCCGTACTCCAGGCGGAGGTGGCCGTCGTCGAGGTCGGTGACGAGGCCGCAGGTGGAGGCTCCGGCGTCGTCGTCCGGGGTGTCGCCTTCGACGACGGTGACGAGGCAGACGACTTCCTGCCCGTCGCGGGTGCCCGACCCGGCGTAGAAGGCGGCCCCGTCGAGCTCGCCGAGGCGTCGCGCGGAGGTGGGGTCCATCTCGTCGGGCGTCATCGTGCCGACGAGGGCGTCGTCGGGGGTGGGTGCGTCGGCGAGGCGGGTGACGAGGTCCTGGGGTGTGACGGGTCCGGAGCAGGCGGTGAGGGCGACGAGCGCGGCGCCGACGAGGACGGCGGGTCGGGTCCGGCGGCGGGACAGGTCCATCGAGGATGGATATCACGTCGCGCGGTCCGGTCGGGGTGGGCGCCGGTACACGGACACGTGGGAGGGCGACTCTGCGGTGAACGGCTCCCCCGCCCATCCGGCGTGGCGGGTCTCGAGCTCGAGGCCGGCGAGGCGGGCCATGAGGTCGAGCTCGGGGGGCCAGACGTACCGGTGGGGTGTGCGGCCCACCGTGGCGTGGCCGTCGTCGTCGAACCGGACGTGGTGGGACACGACGCGCTGGTGCAGGACGTCGTAGGTGTCGACGCCGAGGTGGTCGGGCTCGGCGAGCCAGACGGTCGCGGTGCGCCCCGGTGGCAGGGCGCGCAGCTCGGGGACCCAGAGCTCGACGACGAACCGACCTCCTGGGGCGAGATGGCGTGCGGCGTTGCGGAAGCACTCGACCTGGGCGTCCTGGGTGAGCAGGTTGGAGATCGTGTTGTCCACGAGGTAGACGAGCGTGTGCTCCCCCGGCACCCTGGCGGTGGCCATGTCGCCGACGACGACGGGGAGGGTCGTCTCGTCGGCCTTCTCGCGCAGCCGGGCGACCATGTGCCGGGAGATCTCGATGCCGGTCACGGGCACGCCGCGCGCGGCGAGCGGGATCGCGACGCGCCCCGTGCCGATCGCGAGCTCGACCGCGCTCCCCCGGCCTGCGAGCGCCGCGAGCCGCTCCACGGCAGGGTCGAGGGCGTAGGGGGCGAACATGCCCTCGCCGGGGGTGTCGTACCGCGCGGCGGCGGCGGCGTCCCAGAGGCGTTCCTGGTCGGTTCCGGCGAGGTCGGTGCGAGGGTCCGTCATCGTGCGACGGTGTCAGGCGCTGTGCCCGGCGGTCCAGCGATTTCGTGTCGCGGGGCCCTCGGTGTCCTCGGTGTCTCCGCTCGGGCGACACCGGACGCTACGGTGGCGGCATGGATCGTGCGGCGTTCGTCGGCTTCGTCCGTTCTCAGGGGTGGGGGGTCGTGGCGTCCCTCGGCCAGGACGGCGGCCCGCAGGCGGCGTTCCTCGCCGTGGCGGCGACGGACGCGGGCGAGCTGGTGTTCGACGCGCGGGCGTCGTCGCGCAAGGTGGCGAACGTGGCCCGGGACCCGCGCGTCGCCGTGACGGTCGGGGGGACGGACGGGACGACCGTGCAGTGCGAGGGCACGGCGGACGTCCCGTCCGGTGCGGACCGGCGGCGCTGCGCCGCGGCGTACGTGGCGGCGTTCCCGCAGTTCGCGGGGTCGTTGCTGGACGACGGCATCGTGCTGCTGCGGTTCACGCCGGTGTGGGTGCGGTACGGGGACTTCCGTGAGGGCCGGTCGGTGATGACGGTCGTCGATGTGACCGGGTGGGGCTCGACGGGGAGCTGACGGCGGCCCGTCCTCCGGTCGTGGCGTCAGCCGAGCAGGGCCTGCTTGGCGCGTGCGTACTCGGTGTCGGTGAGGTCTCCGGCGCGGTGGAGGGCGGCGAGGCGTTCGAGCCGGGTGACGAGGTCCGCTCCCCTGCCGGTGGGTGCCGGGTCGGTCGTGGCGCGCCCGACGACGCGCCACAGGGCGCGGGTGAACACGCCGGGGCGGCGGTCGGTCCCGGCGCGGTCGGGGCGCAGGTGCGGGAGCCGGGTGGAGGGCACGGTCCGGTCGTCGAGCTCGATGGTGCCGGGGCGGGTGGCGGCGAGGGAGCGGGCGAAGCGTGCGAACCGGGCGGAGGAGCCCTCGAGCAGGACAGCGCGCGTGGCCCGGGCGGTGGGGTGCTGGTCGTCGCGCCAGGTGACGGCGACGGTGGGGCCGTCGCCGGTGACGGTGACGACGGGCCTTCCGGCGGGTTGCAGGACGGTGTCGTCGCCGCGTACGAGCCGCAGGCGGGTGCCGTCCCACACGAGGCGGCCGCCGGCGACGTGGAACATCGCGGGGTACCGGGGTGCGGTGGTGAAGCGGGCGGCGTCGGGTGCGGGCTGCGGTGCCCGGACGATGCCGACGGGTCGGCGCCGGGGCGGTGCCGTGACGTCGTGGTCGGGGCGGGGCGCGTGGTCGGCGAGGGCCTCGACGACGGGGACGGCGAGGGTCTGCGGGGCGGCGGGCGCCGCGCCCTGCTCCGGGTCGCCGGGTCGTGCGGCCCGGTCCTCGGTGGTGCTGCGGCTCATGGTGCTCCCCCGTCGTCGTCGGTCCCCCGATCCTGCCGCGACGGTCCTGCCGGGGGCAAGGCGGGTCGCGGTGCGGGCGGGGTGCCGGTGCAGGTCGGGCAGGGGTGCGCGCCCCGGCCGGGAGCACCGGTGGCCGGGGCGCGCGGTCAGGGGGTCACAGGCCGCCGAGCAGGGCCGTGAAGTCGGGCGTCCCGGCGAACGGGTCGGCGGGGCCGGTGTTCTTGCGCAGCGCGACCTTCTCCGCGAGCTCGCGTCCCGCACGCGCGATGCGGGCGGGCAGCCCGCCGCCGGAGTCGCCCTCGGCGGCCGCCCAGTCGTCGGTCGCGGCGAACACGGACGTCGTGGCGACGTCGGCCCGCAGGTAGGTGAACAGGGGGCGCAGCGAGTACTCGAGCGCGAGCGAGTGGCGGGCGGTGCCGCCGGTCGCGCCGAGCAGGACGGGCGTGCCGGTGAGCGAGTCCTTGTCGAGGACGTCGACGAACGACTTGAGCAGCCCGGAGTACGTGGTGGTGAACAGCGGGGTGGTCACGACGATCCCGTCGGCGGCGGTGAGGCGCTCGAGGACGCCAGCGAGGTCGCCGGTCGGGAAGCCGGTGAGCATGGCGTCGACGACGGCGTGCGCGTGGTCGCGCAGCTCGACGGTCTCGATCTCGGCGCTCACGCCGAGGCCCTGCAGCTCGCGCACCGTGGCCTCGCCGAGCCGGTCGGCGAGCAGGCGCGTGGAGGACGGCTTGGACAGCCCGGCGGACACCACGACGAGGCGGCGGTCCGGGGCGGGGGTGCTGGCGGTCATGCGGTGCTCCTGAGGTGCTGACGTGCGGTGCGGGGTGCGGCCCGTCGTGGGGCCGGGTGCTGCCGTGCCCGACGGCGGCCGGTCGCGGGTGCGGGGCACTCCTCGACCGTACGCCGTCGGGCGGGTGGTCACGGCGCGGGTGTCGCCGGTGTCACAGGCCGAACGCGGCACCGGCGGTGGCGGTGCGGGTGTCGTCCTCGGCGGTGCGCCCGGTCCAGAGGTCCTCGGTGCCGCCGACGTGCGCGGCGCCCTCGGTCCCGGCGGCGCGGGCGGCCGCGACGCGCTCGGCGTGGCTCGGCGGGTTCGACGGCACGTGCGCGGGGCGGACGGCCTCCATCTCCTTGCGCAGCACGGGCACGACCTCGCCGGCGAGGAGGTCGATCTGCTCGAGCACGGTCTTGAGCGGCAGGCCGGCGTGGTCGACGAGGAACAGCTGGCGCTGGTAGTCGCCCACGTGGTCGCGCATCGCGGCGTACCGGTCGATGACCTGCTGCGGCGAGCCGACGGTGAGCGGCGTCTCGCGCGTGAAGTCCTCCATGGAGGGCCCGTGCCCGTAGACGGGCGCGTTGTCGAAGTAGGGGCGGAACTCGTCCCACGCCTTCTGGGAGTCCTTGCGCATGAACACCTGGCCGCCGAGCCCGACGATCGCGGTGTCCGCGGGGCCGTGGCCGTGGTGCTCCCAGCGCTGGCGGTAGAACTGCACCATCTGCTTGGTGTGGCTCATGGGCCAGAAGATGTTGTTGTGGAAGAACCCGTCGCCGTAGTAGGCGGCCTGCTCGGCGATCTCGGGGCTGCGGATCGACCCGTGCCACACGAACGGCGGGACGCCGTCCAGCGGCCGCGGCGTCGAGGTGAAGCCCTGCAGCGGGGTGCGGAACTTGCCCTCCCAGTCCACGACGTCCTCGGTCCACAGCCGGCGCAGCAGCGCGTAGTTCTCGATCGCGAGCGGGATGCCCTGCCGGATGTCCTGCCCGAACCACGGGTACACCGGGCCGGTGTTGCCGCGGCCCATCATGAGGTCCATGCGGCCGTCCGAGATGACCTGGAGCATCGCGTACTCCTCCGCGAGGCGCACCGGGTCGTTCGTCGTGATGAGCGTCGTCGAGGTCGACAGGACGATGTTCTTCGTCACGCCCGTCAGGTAGCCGAGCATGGTCGTGGGCGAGGACGGGACGAACGGCGGGTTGTGGTGCTCCCCCGTGGCGAAGACGTCCAGCCCCGCCTCGTCCGCGTGCTTCGCGATCGTCAGCATGGACCGCACGCGCTCGGTGTCGTCGGGGGTCCGGCCCGTCGTGGGATCCGTCGTGACGTCGCCGACGGTGAAGATGCCGAACTGCATGGTGTGCTCCCGGAAGTCCTAGGTCGATGCGTTTGCATGTACATGCCGCTCAACCGGGCTCCCCCCGGGTTTGTTCCCGCCCCCCGGGGAGCCAGGTGTGAGCGTGCACACGTCTGGGGCGGTCGGACGGCCGCGGAGTTGCGCGGGGCATCGAAACCCGGGAGCCTGGGACCGCGCGCCGAGGCGGGCCGGCACGACGCAGCGCAGGGGGCCACCAGGCCGTGGGCCCCGCGACGTTCACCGGACCTTCACGGCGCACCGGAACACCGACCGCACGTGAGGCGTTGCCTCTCGTAGACCGGGCCGCTGCCCGCACCCCCACCGGGCGCGCCCACCCACCCCCGAAGACCCCTCAGGAGGACACCATGGCCGACCGTTCGCTGCGCGGGATGAGCATCGGTGCGAAGAGCATGGAGTCGGACGAGGGCGTCGACTTCGCCCCCCGCTTCCAGGCGCACTACGACTGCCCCAACGGGCACACCATCATCCTGCCGTTCTCGACCGACGCCGAGGTCCCCCCGGTGTGGGAGTGCCGCTGCGGTGCCGAGGCGCTGCTGCGCGACGCGGAGCGCCCCGAGCCCAAGGCCGGCAAGCCCGCCCGCACCCACTGGGACATGCTGCTCGAGCGCCGCACCATCTCCGAGCTCGAGGAGCTCCTCGACGAGCGCCTCGGCCTGCTGCGCGCGGGCAAGCTGCGCCGCAGCGCCTGACGCCTCGCAGCACCCGCACGAAAGGCCCGGACCCCCGAGAGGGAGTCCGGGCCTCTGTGCGTGACGGCCGGGGTCCGCACCCTCGCGCCGGCGCGGCACGTCTCCGACTCGCCCGGCACGTCGCGGGGTCGCGCGGGCCGCGCCGGGACGACGCCTCAGCGCGTGCGCCGACCCGCGACCGACCGCGCCAGGCTCGCGAGCTGGGCCGCGCGCCGTCGGGCACCCCACACCGTCACCTTCCACAACGCCTCGGTGACGATCGCGCGGCTCATCTTCGACCGCCCCGCCGTGCGCTCGACGAACGTGATCGGCACCTCCGTCGCCAGGCCCCCCGCCCGCACGACCCGCCACGCCATGTCGACCTGGAAGCAGTACCCGTGCGACTCCACGCTCGCGAGGTCGACCGCGCGCAGCGCCGACGCGCGGTAGGCGCGGTAGCCCGCCGTCGCGTCGCCCAGGTGCAGCCCCAGCGCGAGGCGCACGTACGCGTTGCCCGCGCGCGAGAGCACCTCGCGGTGGCGCGGCCAGTTCTCCACGCGCCCGCCCGGGACCCAGCGCGACCCGATGACGAGGTCCGCGCCGTCGGGCGCGCCGTCCGCCGAGGCGGGGCCGAGGGCGGCGAGCAGGGACGGCAGCTGCTCCGGCTGGTGGGAGCCGTCGGCGTCCATCTCCACGAGCACGTCGTACCCGGCGTCCAGGCCCCACCCGAACCCCGCGACGTACGCGGCGCCCAGACCTTCCTTCCCGGCCCGGTGCAGCACGTGCACGCCCGGGTCGGCGGCGGCCGCCGCGTCGGCGAGGTCACCCGTCCCGTCCGGGCTCGCGTCGTCCACGACGAGCACGTCCGCGTCCGGGACCGCGGCGCGCAGGCGCGCCAGCGTGCCCGGCAGGGTCAGCGCCTCGTCGTACGTGGGCACGACGACGAGCACGCGCCCGACCGCGGCGCCGCCCTCCCCCGCGGCCCCGCTCACGACGCCTCGTCCCCGGCCGGGACCGGGGCGGTCCGGCTGCGGCGCTCGCGGACGGCGGTGACGACGCCGGCGGTGAGGAGGCCGAGGGCGAGGAGCTCGACCACGCGACCCGGCCAGTCCCCCGCCCGCACGGCGGGGGTGAGGCTGGTGCGCAGCGGCAGGTCGGCGACCATCTGGTCGGCGGTGAACAGGCCGGTGCTCTGCAGGAGCGCGCCGTCGGGGGCGATGACGCCGCTCACGCCGACGGTCGAGACCTGCACGGTCGCGCGGCCCGTCGACACGGCGCGCAGCCGCGACATCGCGAGCTGCTGCGTCGACTCGGCGGTGTACCCGAACGAGGCGTTGTTGGTCGGCACGACGAGCAGCTCGGCGCCCGCGTCGACGGCGTCGTTCACCAGGCGGTCGTAGGCGACCTCGAAGCAGATGACGACACCGAGCGGCACCGTGCGGCCCAGCCGGGGCGCGTCGAGGTCGACGACGCCGGTCTCGGTGCCCGCGATCATGTCGATGCTCACGCGGTCCACCTGGTCGGAGAACACGCGCAGCAGGGAGCGCAGCGGGATGTACTCGCCGAACGGTGCCGGGTGCTGCTTGGCGTAGCGGTCGACGACGCCGGTGCCCGGCTCCCACAGGAGCGACACGTTGTACCGGCCGCCGGTCTCGGGGTACTCCTGCGCGCCGACGAGGATCGGCGCGCCGACCTCCTGCGCGACGTCGTCGATGGCGCGCGCGACCTCGGGCGTGGTCTGCGGGTCGAGGTCGGATCCGTTCTCGGGCCACAGCACGACGTCGAGGTCGCCCGGCCCGACGTCGTCGAGGAGCGCGAGGGTGCCCTGCAGGTGGTTGTTCAGCACCTCGGCCCGGTTCGCGAACGACCCGAGGCCGGGCTCGCCCACGTTGCCCTGCACGGCGCCGACGGCGAGCGTGCCCGCCTCGGCGCGCGTGTCGAGCGGCACGAGCAGCGGTGCGGCGACGAGCGCGGCGGCGACGGCCACGGGGACGACGGCGCCGGTCACGACGTCACGGCGGCGTACCACGGCGAGCACCGCGACCGCGAGCAGCGCCCCGACGAGCGCGACGAGCAGCGACACGAGGACCTCTCCCCCGAGCCACGCCGCGCGGCCCAGCGGGGAGTCCGCCTGGGAGAACGCGAGCCGCCCCCACGGGAACCCGCCGAACGGGACCTCGGTGCGGGCCTGCTCGACCCCGACGAACAGCACCGCGAACGCGACGGCCTGCCGCCCGGGACGCCCCGTCAGCCACGACCAGCGGCGTGCCCAGACCCACGCGGCACCGAGCAGCCCGACGAAGCACGCCTCCATGACGGACAGCGCGAGCCACGGCACGGTCTCCGTCGCGTAGTTCGCCCACCACAGGTGCGGCAGGAAGAACGCCAGGCCCCACACCAGGCCGACGAGGAAGCCCCAGCGCGCGCCGTCGCGGCGCAGCGCCCAGAACAGGGTGGCCACACCGACGAACGCGAGCGCCCACCACCCCCGGTCGGGGAACGCGGCGTCGGTGAGCAGGCCGCCCGCGAGCGCGAGCAGGAGCGTGAGGGGCCGCGACGGTACGGCGGGCGACGGGGCGGCAGGCGACGCGCCTGCGGGCACCTCGCGCTCGGGCGGGCCGTCGGGCTGCGCACCAGGCCTCGGTCCCGGCTGCCGGTCGCGGGGCGTGCCGGTCTCGGGCGCACGGGCGGCCGTGCCTGCGGGGCGGGATCGCCCGGCGGGAGCGGCCGGGGGCTCGGGGGCGTGCACGGGTGCACCCTACGCCACGGACCTGCACGAAGACCTGGCGGGGCCGCGCCCGTCCGCCGAGAGCCGGCGGGAGAGTGTGTGCGGGCTCGCGCGCCCTTCGGCCCGTACGACGCCGCCACCGGCGGAGCACGTTTTCTACTGAGCGCGCGAGCCCGGCCAGGTACCCGGCGCGGCACGCCGAGGGGTCGTCGTCGGTGGCTGATCCCCCTGCGGCCGCGGGGGCCGGAACACCCTGTCGAAACTACTCCGGCTCACCGCCCTGTCAAGCGGGAGCGATCAGACGAACGTGTCGAACAGGGGCACTCCGGCCCGCACGGTCTGCAGGCACCGCGGTCGCGGCACGTCCGGGCCGAGCTCGGGCAGCAGCGGCTGCCCCGCGCGCGCGTCCGTGCTCCACGACGACGTCGTGCGGCCCAGCGCACCCTGCACGACGAGGTGCTCCCCGCGCCACACCGCGAGGTGCGCGGGCGCCCCGACGCGCAGCTGCCCGGCGCCGGTGTGGTCGAGCCCGGCGATGCGCCACCCGCCGCGCGTGTGCGCACGGAACGCGGCCCGGGCCGAGATCTGCTGGTCCGGGTCGACGTGCGACATCGCGGCGAGCACGCCCGCCCACGGGTCGATCCGCGTCACCGGTGCGTCCGACCCGAACGCGAGCGGCACGCCCGCGCCCGCGAGGTCCGCGAACGGGCTCAGGCCCTGCGCCCGCATCGCCCCCACCCGCGCGGCGTACATGCCGTCCGGGCCGCCCCAGGCGGCGTCGAACGCGGGCTGGATGCTCAGGCTCACCCCGTACAGCAGGAGCGTGGCGAGCGCGGTCGCGTCGACGAACAGCGCGTGCTCGACCCGGTGCCGCGCCGCGCGCACCGCGCTCTGCCCGTGCGCCTCGGCCGCGAGGCCGAGCCCGAGCACGAGCTCGTCCATCGCGCGGTCCCCGATGACGTGGAACCCGCCCTGCGTCCCGGCCGCCGCGACCGCGGACAGGTGGTCCGCGATCTGCTCCGCCGTGAGGTACAGGTTTCCGCGGTCACCGCGGTCCGGGCCGTCCTGGTACGGCAGCCGCATCGCGGCGGTGCGCGACCCGATCGACCCGTCGACGTTGAGGTCGCCCGCGATGCCCGCGAGGCCGGGCACGTCCGCGAGGAGCGCGCGGGCGTCGTCGGCCGTGGCGCACAGCTCGCCGCGGTACCCCACGACGTGCGGCATACCCGACGCCGCGTCCCCCGTGAGGGCGAGGATCTCCCGCAGCCCGGCGCGCGTGTCGATGTGCGGGGCGCTCATCTCGTGGACCGACACCACGCCCTGCTCGGCCGCGGCCCGCAGCGCCGTGCGGTACAGGTCCGTGCGCCGCGCCGGGGACACCGCCCGCGCGACGTCGCGTGCGACGTGGTGCGCCTCCCCCGCGACCCAGCCCGACTCGTCCCACCCGGGCCGCGTCTCGAGCGCGCAGCGGCGCGCGAGCGTCGTGGACACCACCGCGGAGTGCACGTCGACCCGCGCCGCGTACACCGCGCGGCCGCCCGCCGCGGCGTCGAGCTCGTCGCGCGTCGGGGGGCGCCCCTCGGGCCAGGACCGCTCGTCCCACCCGAACGCGAGCACGACGTCGTCCTCGTGCGCCGTGGCCGCAGCCTTCGCGACGGCGTCCAGCGCGGCCGCGAGCGTCGTCACGCCGGCGCTCGCGGACAGGTCGACGCCGGCCAGGGCGAGCCCGACCTCGAACAGGTGGACGTGGGCGTCGACGAACCCGGGGGCGACGAGCGCGCCGTCGAGGTCGATGACGCGGTCGGCGCGGGCGGCGAGCCCGTCGGCCGTGTCGTCGGCGCCGATCCAGGCGATGACGCCGTCGTCGACGAGGAGCGCTTCCGCGAACGGGTCGGCCGGGGAGTGGATCACGCCGCCGCGGTACAGGGTTGAGGCCACAGTCCTTCACGATACCGCCACAACCCGCCGTGCTTCACCGCCCGGCGGCGGCGTCGGCGCAGGTCCGGGCGCGTGTCGTGCACGTCACGCCGCGCGGGCGCCGCCGTGTCACGCCCCGTGTACCGGGTCGAGCCGCCGGGACGGCGCGCTCAGACGCTGGAGTAGGCGACGACGCCGCGGCGCAGGCGGTCGATCGCCTGGCGTGCGGTGCGGCGGACCTCGGGGGTGGGGGCGGCGCCCGCGACCTGGTCGAGGACGTCGATGACCTGCTTGCACCAGCGCACGAAGTCGCCCGCCGCGATCTCGGAGCCGCGCAGCACGGCGTCGAGGCTGCGGCCGACGGCCCACCGGTGCACGGCGGTGACGAGGCCTTCGTCGAGCGGCCCGGTCGCGTCGATGTCGTGCTCGTCCTCGAGGTCGTCGACCTCGGACCACACGCGCGTGGTGGCCTCGAGCGCGCGCGCCAGCCTGCCGTGGGGGCCGCCGGGGACGTCGGGCTCGCCGTGGTCCTCGCGGCGACCGGCGTACACGCACGTGGACACGACGGCGGCCAGGGCGGGGGCGTCGAGGTCCTCCCACACGCCGCGGCGCAGGCACTCGGCCAGGAGCAGGTCGTTCTCGGCGTAGAGGCGGCGCAGCCACTGCCCGTCGGGCGTGACCTGCAGGCCGGTGCGCGCGGCCTCGCGGGCGGCGCGCCCGGTGGGTGGGTCTGCGGGGGTCTCCTCCTCGTCCAGGGCGTCCTTGAGGGGCGCGGCCGGGTCCTGCGCGGGCTCGGCGGGCGCGAGGTAGCCGAGCGTGACGAGGACGTCGCAGATGCGGTCGAAGACGCGCGCGATGGACCCGGTGCGGCCCTCGACGCGCCGCACGAGCTGGTCGTGCTCCTTCTTCAGCCGCGCCCACCGCTCGGCCCAGCGGGCGTGGTCCTCGCGGTCGGGGCAGTCGTGGCACGGGTGGGCGCGCAGCTGGGCGCGCAGGCGCACGAGCTGGGCGTCGTCGGTCGCGCCGGACCGGGCGCGGGTGGTGCGGCCGGGGCGCGTGCCCGGCTCGTCGAGCGCGCCGAGCGCGTTGCGCAGCGTGGAGGCGAGGTCGCGCCGCTGCGCGGGCACGCGCGCGTTAAACGTCTTGGGGATGCGCACGCGCGCGACGGTGCGGATCCCGCCGGGTGCGTCGGCGACGGTGAGCTTCTTCACCTGACGGTCCTGCGTGAGGACGGTGGGGCGCGGCCCGTCGAACCCGGCGCCCTCCCCCGGGTCGAGCACGACGACGTAGCCCGCGCGCCGCCCGGACGGCACCTCGACGACGTCCCCGGGCCGCAGGCGCTCGAACGCGGCGACGACCTCGGCGCGGCGCGACCGGCTCGCGGCGCGCGACAGGTCGCCCTCGCGCGCGGTGATGCGCCGCCGCAGAGCCGCGTACTCGGCGAAGTCGCCGCGGTCGCACGTCATGGCCTGCGCGTACCCGTCGAGGGCCTCGGCGTGCGCCTGCGCCTGCTTGGCCAGGCCGACGACGCCGCGGTCGGCCTGGAACTGCGCGAACGACGTCTCCAGGACCTCGCGCGCCCGGTCGCGCCCGACCTGCGCGACGAGGTTGACCGCCATGTTGTACGTGGGCCGGAAGCTCGAGCGCAGCGGGTACAGGCGCTTGGACGCCAGGCCCGCGAGGTGCACCGGGTCCAGGCCCGCGTGGTCGACGACGACGGCGTGCCCCTCGACGTCGATGCCGCGCCGCCCGGCACGCCCGGTGAGCTGGGTGTACTCCCCCGGGGTGACGTCGACGTGCGCGGTGCCGTCCCACTTGACGAGCTTCTCCAGCGCGACGGACCGGGCGGGCATGTTGATGCCGAGCGCGAGCGTCTCGGTGGCGAACACGACCTTGATGAGCCCGCGGCTGAACAGCTCCTCGACCGTCTCCTTGAACACGGGCAGCAGGCCCGCGTGGTGGGCCGCGATGCCGCGCGCGAGGGACTCCGTCCACGTCCAGTACCCCAGGACCTCCAGGTCCTCGGTGGGGATGGTCGCGGTGCGCTCCTCCGCGACGCGCCGGATCTCGGCCTCCTCCGCGGGCGACGTCAGGCGCAGCCCCGCGGTGAGGCACTGCTGCACGGCGCCCTCGCACCCGGCGCGGGAGAAGATGAAGTAGATCGCGGGCAGCAGCCCGTCCGCGTCGAGCGCGTCCACGACGGCGAACCGGGCCGGGGTGCGCCGCCCGACGACGGACCGGTCCGGCCCCGGGCGACGCCCCCCGCGACCGCGGTACCCGCGGTCGCCGGACCCCCGCCGCCCACCCGGCCCGGGGCCGCCCGTGCGGGGCGCGGTACGGAACGCGGCGACCAGGTCGGGGTTGATGGGCGGGTTCACGCCCGGGTCGGTCGGGTCCACGGTCCCGGCGTACAGGTCGAGCAGGTCCGCGCCGGGCGCGCGCCCGCCGCCCGCGTGCGCGACCCCGGCCGCGGGGTTCGCCGACGCGACGAGGACGTGCTGCCACAGCGGCACGGGCCGGCGCTCGCTGACGACGACGGTCGTGTCGCCGCGCACCATCTCCAGCCAGTCGCCGAACTCCTCCGCGTTGGACACGGTCGCGGACAGGGACACGAGCTGCACGTCGTCGGGCAGGTGGATGATCACCTCTTCCCACACCGGCCCGCGGAACCGGTCGGCGAGGTAGTGCACCTCGTCCATGACGACGTACGCGAGCCCGTCCAGGGTGCGCGACCCCGCGTACAGCATGTTGCGCAGCACCTCGGTCGTCATGACGACGACGGGCGCCTCCCCGTTGATCGTCGTGTCCCCGGTGAGCAGGCCCACGGCGTCGGCGCCGTGGCGGCGCACGAGGTCGGCGTACTTCTGGTTCGACAGCGCCTTGATGGGGGTCGTGTAGAACGCCTTGCGCCCGCCCGCGAGGGCGAGGTGGACCGCGAACTCGCCCACGACCGTCTTCCCCGCGCCCGTGGGTGCGGCGACGAGCACGCCGCGACCCTCCTCCAGCGCCTCGCACGCGCGCACCTGGAAGTCGTCGAGGGGGAAGTCGAGCACCTGCCGGAAGTCCGCGAGCCGCGTGCGGGACGCCGCCTGGCGGGCCCGGGACGCGGCGTAGCGGGCGGCGGGCGATTCGTCGGCCGTCATGCCGTCAGCCTACGGTCCGCCGCCCACCTCGCCGGTCGAAAGACCCCTGCTCAGCGCGCGGGGACCGTGGCGTCGAGCACGCGCAGCGCCCCGGGGACGACGTCCACGCGCAGCGGGAGCGGGCCGAGGTGCTCCCCGTCGGCGAACGCGTGCGGCGGCGCGGCGCCCGCGGCGGTCGGCTCGACCGTGACCGACGTCGCGCGCACGGTCCCGACCGCGCGGTGGGCGAGGTGACGGCCCGCGTACATGCCGGGGAAGACGCGCGCGGCGCCCCACCGCCCGAGCGGGCCCGCGACGACGACGTCCAGCAGGCCGTCGTCGGGCACGGCGCCGGGCGCGACCCGGACCCCGCCGCCAAAGCGGGGGCTGTTCGCGACGGCGACGAGCGCGCCAGGCGACTCCCACACGAACGCCCGCCCGCCCGGGTGCTGCGCGGCGTCGGGCACGGGCAGCAGGGGCGCCCCGGCGAGGACGTCCGGCACGTCGTCGCCCACGGGCACGCCCCGCACCGTGACGCGGTACCCGTAGGGCCGGTAGCGGGTGATCTCCGTCAGGGCGGAGCGCGCGTACCGGGACCGTCCGCGCGGCCAGGTCGCCGCGTTGGCGTGCGCGTTCACCGCGGCGTCGATCCCGGCGGACAGCACGCCCGCGTACCAGCGCGCGACGGGCACGTGCTCGCCCGCGACCCGCGCGGCGTCGACCACCCGCACGCGCGCCCCGGCGCTCGCGGCGGGGCCGAGCGCGGCCAGGAGGGCGTCGACGCAGCGGTCGGGACGGCCGGTGGGCAGGTCGAGAGCGTGGGCGAAGTCGTTCCCGGTCCCCACGGCGACGATGCCGAGCGGCACCCCGGTGCCCGCGGTGGCGTTGACGCCGAGGTGCACCATGCCGTCGCCGCCGACGACGACGAGCGCGTCCACGCCCGCGGCCGTGACGGTGCCGCGGACGGCCGCGTCGGCGGACTCCTGCGCGAGGGGCAGGCTGGGGGCGCTGAGGTCGAGGACGTCGTGCCCGGCCGCGGTGAGCGCCTCGGCGGTGCGGCGGCCGGCGGTGCGGCCCCGTCCGCGCCCGGCCGTGGGGTTGACGACGAGCGCGACCGTGCTCACGCGCGGTCCCCGCGCCCGGTGGGGCGCGGCCGGGGCGCGGTGCTCACAGGGCGAGCCGGGCGGCGTCGCGCTGGTCGACGCGCCGGTCGTGCAGGACGGAGATCCCGTAGGCGAGGAAGTACAGGGCGCAGATGGGCAGCGCGACGCAGAACATGGTGAGCACGTCGGGCGTGGGGGTCATGATCGCGGCGAACAGGAACGAGATCAGCACGGCCCAGCGCCACCCGGCGAGCCACGTCGCGGCGCGCACCACGCCCATCGTGTTGAGCGCGACCATGATCACAGGCACGAGGAACGCGATGCCGAACGCGAGCATGAGCCGCATGACGAACCCGAGGTACATCTGGGCGTTGATGAGGTTCGCGCTGCCGTCGGGCACGAACTCGTTGAGGAGCGCGACCGCGCGCGGCAGCATCACCCACGCGAGCGCGACGCCGGCGAGGAACAGCGGGACGGCGGCGCCGATGAACCCGAACGCGTACCGCTTCTCCTTGGACGTCAGGCCGGGCGTGATGAACGCGAAGAGCTGGTACAGCCACCACGGGCTCGACAGCAGGACGCCGAGGAACAGGGAGACCTTGACCTTCATGTCGATGGCCGTGGCCACGCCCTCGAAGTTCAGGCCCGTCAGGACGTCGCGGCGCTCGGCCGCGTCGACGAGCGGCTGCTGCAGCGCCTGCAGCACCGGCTCGTACACGATCCACCCGACCACGGCACCGAGGACGATGCCGATCGCGGCGAGGAAGAGGCGCTTGCGGATCTCGACGAGATGCTCGCGCAGGGGCATGCGCCCCTCGGGGTCACGGGGAGAGCGGGACACCGACTACGCCTTGGGGGTGTCGTCCTGCGTGGACGACGCCGTGCCCCCCGTCACGCTCGTCGCACCCGTGCCCGCCGCGCCGGTCGTCGTGGCGCCGGTCGTGGTGCCGGTGCTCGTCGTGGCGGTGGTGCCCGACGGCGTCGTGGTCGTCGTCGCGTCGTCGTCCTCGCGCAGGTCCTTGACCTCCTTCTTGAAGATCTTCAGCGACTGGCCGACGGAGCGCGCCATGTCGGGGAGCCGCTTCGACCCGAAGAGCAGCAGGACCAGGAGGATGAGGACGACGATCGTCGCGGGGTGACGAAGGATGTTCACGGCGGGAACCTACTACCTACTCGTGGGCGGCCAGGGGCGACGTTGCTCTTCGCGCCATCATAGGTCACGGCGCCCCCCGTCCCGCGGTGCCGGTCAGGCGTTGAACCTCCGCCAGCGGGACCACACCAGCTCGTCGCGGCGGCGCCGCAGCACGCGCCGCTCCTCGCGGTCCGCGCGCAGCACGTCCACCCGGGCGCGCAGCTCGACCGGGTCGTCGAACAGCGTGGGCGCCGTCGAGGGCTGCGCCTCCTGCTGGGCTCGCGCCAGCTCGTCCGCCCGCGCACCCAGGTCTGCCGCGACCTGCGACGCGCGCGACAGCTCACGTCCCAGGCCCTTGACCGACCGCCACAGGCGCCGCGCCAGGAAGAACGCACCCACGAGCGTGCCCACGACGAGCAGCGTCCAGACCCAGAACCACATGCCGCCCACCCTAACCAGCGGCGCGGTCGTCGCCCGACGGGCCGCCGCCCGGGACGTCGGCGGGCAGGTGCGCGTACGCGGCCAGGGCGGCGCTCGCGGCCTCGCGCACGTCCTGCGCGACGGCGGCCGGCTCGACGGCCAGGACGTGGCGGGCGCGCTCGGTGAGGAGCTGGCGCAGCCACACGGGGTTGGTGACGCGCAGCCGCACCTCGAACGCGCCGCCCGGCAGGTTGCGCACCGACTCCACGGGGACCTGCTCCGCCACGGCGCGCGCCGGGCTGGCGAACGTGATGGTCGCGAGGGGCGCGTCGCCGGTGGGCGTGAAGTCCACGTCGGGGTCGACGTCGTGCCGCTCGACGGCCTGGTCGAGCTCGGTGGCGGCGAGGATGCGGTCGACGCGGAACGTGCGCCGCCCCTGGGCGCGGTGGCACCACGCGAGCAGGTAGGCGTGCTCGTCCTGCGTGTGCAGGGACACGGGGTCCACGTCGCGCTCGGACTCCTCGTCCGCCGCGGTGACGTACCGGATGCGCAGGCGGTGGCCCGCGACGAGCGCGCTCGTGATGGCCGCGACCACGCGCGGGTCGCCCTCGGGTGCGAGCTGCACGTCGAGCGCCGCCGCGGCCTCCCCGGTCGCGTCGGTCAGCTTGCGCAGCACCGACTCCACGACGCCCGCACGCTCCGGGTCGGCCTGCACCGCCGCCGTCTCGCGCATCGCGCGCAGCGCCGCGATGAGCGCGACCGCCTCCCGGGTACCCAGCCGCAGGGGGCGCGTCATGCCGCGCGCCTCGGTGAGGCGCACCACGCCGCGCTCGATCGAGTCCGCGTCGAAGTCGATGAGGTCGTCGGGCCAGTACCCGGGCGTGCCCGACACCCACAGGGCGTCGACGTCGTCCAGGACCTGGCGCTCGCTGACGCCGAAGTGCCGGGCGAGCTCGCCCACCGGCACCGGTCCCGCCCCGTCGAGGTACGCCACGATGCCCAGCAGGCGCACCAGCCGGTCGTCCGCGCGCTCAGCCACGCTCCACCTCCGCCTGCTCGCCGCCGTCGGCCGGGCCCGTCGCCAGTCCCGCCGCGTCGCGCAGCCGCCGCACGACCGCCTCGCGCAGGTCCGGCGGGCCCAGCACCAGCACCGCGTCCCCGTACCCCACGACCTCGTCGGCCATCGCGTACCGCACGTCGTACGCCACCTCGAGCACGTCGCGGCCCGCGCCGTCGCCCGCCCGCGCGTCGGGCACCGAGCCCACGACCGTGCCGCGCGCGCGCAGCGCCCCCGCACGCTCGGGCACCACCGCCAAGCGTGCGAGCCCGCCCGCGTCGCGCGTGCCCAGCGCCGCGTCCACGTCCACGTGCGCCGGCACCTCGAACGCGTCGCGCGGCCCCGACGCCCGCACCCGTCCTTCGACCCGGCTCAGCCGGTAGGACCGGGGCGCGCCCCGGTCCAGGTCCAGGCCCACCAGGTACCAGCCGCCGCGCCGCGCCGCGATGCGCCACGGCTGCACCCGGCGCGGCCGCACCTCGCCCGTGCTCGCCGCCCGGTACGTGAACGACACCACGCGCCGCGCCGAGATCGCGTCCATGAGCGTCGCGTACGCGTCCCCCACCGCCCGCACCCTCGGCGCCAGACCCGCCACGACGTCCATCGCGGTCTCCCCCGCACCGGCCGCCCGCAGCTTCGTCAGCGCGCGCGAGATGTCCGTCCGCAGCGTCTTGTCCTGCCAGAACTGCGCCGCCAGCGCCAGCACCCCCAGCTCCGCGGGTGTGAGGTCCACCGCCGGCAGCGCGTACGCGTCCTGGTCGATCCGGTACCCCACCTCGTCCGCGTGCCCGCCCCCGTCCACCGTGACGATCGGGATGCCCAGGTCGCGCAGCGTGTCCTTGTCCCGCTCGAACATCCGTTCGAACGCGTCGGGCGAGGGTGCGTCACCGTACCCCGCCACGCTCGACCGGATCTGCTGCTTCGTCATCGACGCGTTCGTGTTCACCAACGCGATCACCAGGTTCAGCAGACGCGCCGCAGGGTTCGTCGACGAGCCCCCCGACGACGACGCGACGGAGGGCGCGGAGGCAGCAGTGGGCTCGGACATCGGCACCACGCTAGTCGGTCGATAGGGTGTGCCGCGTGATCACGTGGCGGACCGCGACCGTGGTGTCGCACGCGAAGGCCTGGACCGGAGCCCAAGAGCTCGACGTCAAGCTCCACACACCCCTGCCCGGACGCCCCGACGACCCCCACGCCACCGTGCGCGCCCTCGCCTACACCCAGCTCGTCGGCACCCCCCACCCCGGCGACCACGTCCTCCTCAACGTCTCCGCCCTCGCCCGCGGCCTCGGCACCGGCGGCTACGCGCTCGTCGTCGGCCCCGCCCGGCCCGCCACCCCCCTCCCGCCCGACCCCACGCCCGGACCCGGCCACCTCGTCAAGGCCCGCTACACCCCCCTGCAAGCCCTCGTCCTCGGCGTCGACGAGCAGGAGTCCCCCCACCACGACACCCTGCGCGACGCCGACGACCTCGCCGACACCCCCGTCGTCGTCGCCGACCTCCACTCCGCCCTGCCCGCCGTCGTCGCCGGCGCCCGCCACGCCGCCGCGCTCGCAGGACGCCCCACCCCCCGCATCGCCTACGTCATGACCGACGGCGGCGCCCTGCCCGCCGCGTTCTCCCGCACCATCGCCACCCTGCGCGACACCGGCTGGATCGACACCTGCATCACCGTCGGCCAAGCCTTCGGCGGCGACCTCGAAGCCGTCACCGTCCACACCGGCCTCCTCGCCGCCCACCACGTCACCGGCGCCGACCTCGTCGTCGTCGCCCAAGGACCCGGCAACCTCGGCACCGGCACCCGCTGGGGGTTCTCCGGCGTCGCCGCCGGCGAAGCCCTCAACGCCGTCGCCACCCTCCGCGGCCGACCCGTCGCCTCCCTGCGCGTCTCCGGCGCCGACCCCCGCGACCGCCACCTCGGCATCTCCCACCACTCCCTCACCGCCTACGGCCGCGTCGCCCTCGCCCCCAGCGACCTCCCCCTGCCCGTCCCCACCCCCGACGTCGAGAACCTCCCCGGCTGGGGCCCCGACCTCACCGCCCGCATCACCCACCAGGCCCACACCCTCGCCGCCCCCACCGGCCGCCACCACCCCGTCCCCGTCCCCGCCGGACCCGACCTCCTCCACGCCCTGCACGACACCCCCGTCCGCCTGTCCACCATGGGCCGCGGCCTCGACACCGACCCCGCCGCCTTCCTCACCGCCGCCGTCGCCGGCGCCCACGCCGAGTCCCTCAGACCCGCATGACCACGACGCAGGGGGACCACGACCACCGCCGGCCCGGCCCGGCACGCTTCACCGCCGTCGCCGCACTGGCGCTCGCGGCCGTGCTCGCCGCCGCGACCGCCGCCCCCTGGAGCTGGACCGCGCCCGCCTGGCTCAGCGCCCTCGCCCGCGACCCCACCGGCCCGCCGCCCGAGAACGTCCCCCAGGAAGCACCCACCGCACCCCGAGAGCTCGAGATCCCCGTCGACGCGACCGGCATGTCCTTCGACACCTACCTCCTGTGGTTCCTCGGCGCCGCCGTCCTCGTGGTCATCGTCCTCCTCGCCCGCCGGTACCTGCCACGGCTGCTCGTCCGACGACGCCACCGCGACCTGCTCCTCGCCCCACCCGGAGACACCGCACACCTCGCCCAGGACCAGGTCGTCCCCGAGCTCCGCGACGCCGTCCACCGCGTCCGCACCCAGCTGCGCACCCCCGACGCCGACCCCCACGACGCCGTCGTCGCCGCCTGGGTCGCCCTCGAACGCGCCGCCGCCCGCGCCGGCACCCGACGCGACCCCGCCCAGACCCCCACCGAGTTCACCACCGCCGTCCTCACCAGCACACCCGCCGACCCCCACGCCGTCGCCACCCTGCGCCGCCTCTACCACCAGGCCCGGTTCGGAGAGCACACCCTCGGCACCGCCGACCTCGACGCCGCCCGCCACGCGCTCACCCGCATCGCGACCGACCTCGGCACACCACCCGACCCGACCCCCGACACCCCCACCCCCGCCGACCACCGAGCGCGCCCGTGAACCCCCGCGCACGCTGGGCCAGCCTCCGACCCACCGACCGGACCGCCCTGCGCACCGCCGCCACCGTCGTCGGCCTCGGCATCCTCCTCGCCACCCTCGGCGCATCCCCCGCCCACGCCCTCACGCTCACCGCCCTCGGCATCGCCGCCACCCTGCTCCGGCACCGCACCGGCTACGCCGGCGACACCGTCTGGCCCCACCTCCCCACCCTCCGGCGCGACGGCAACCGCCGCGACGTCTCCGACCTCGCCTGGTCCGTCCTCGGACGCGACGGACGCGTCACCCCCACCGCAGCCCGCCGCATGCGCCACCTCACCGACCAGCTCCTCGCCCGCCACGGCACCGGACCCCTCGACGACCCCACGGCAGCACCCGCCGTCGCCCACCTCCTCGGCCCCCGCGTCGCCCGCACCGCCCACGACCTCACCACCACCGGACGCCTCCCCACCCCCGCAGAGCTCCACGCCTGGCTCACCGCCCTCGACCGCCTGCCCACCACCCCGGAACGCCCCGGCGAAGGGACACCCCGATGACCACCCACCCCGGCACCACGCCGCACGCGCCCCTCGACGTCCCCACCGTCGCCGCGCACGGCCACGCCGTCCTCGACGAGGTCGCCACCGCCGTCGTCGGAGCCCGCGAACCCCTCACCCTGGCGCTCGCGGCGGTCCTCGCCGGGGGCCACGTCCTGTTCGAGGACGTGCCAGGTCTCGGCAAGACCCTCGCCGCGCGCAGCCTCGCGCGCGCCCTCGGCCTCGACTTCACGCGCCTGCAGTGCACGCCCGACCTGCTGCCCTCGGACGTCACCGGATCCTCCGTGTACGACCCCGCCGCCCGGACCTTCGAGTTCCGGCCCGGGCCCGTGTTCACCGGGCTCCTGCTCGCCGACGAGATCAACCGCACCGCCCCCAAGACCCAGTCCGCGCTGCTCGAGTCCATGGCCGAGCGCCAGGTCACCGTCGAGGGCACCACCTACCCGCTGCCGCGGCCCTTCCACGTCGTCGCGACGTCGAACCCCGTCGAGCACGAGGGCACCTACCCGCTCCCCGAGGCCCAGCTCGACCGCTTCATGGTCCGGCTCTCCGTCGGGTACCCGGGCCGCGACGAGGAGCGCGAGGTCCTCGCCCGCCGCATCGCGCGCCGGCACGACGACCCCGTCGTGCACCAGGTCGTCGACCGCGACACGGTCCTCGCCATGCAGGCCGCCGTCGAGCAGGTCGACGTCCACCCCGACGTCCTCGCCTACTGCGTCGACCTCGCCGCCGCGACCCGCACCCACCGCGACCTCGAGGTCGGCGCGTCGCCCCGCGGGTCCCAGAACCTCGCGCTCCTCGCGCGCGGCGTCGCCGTGCTCGACGGGCGCGACGTCGTGCTCCCCGAGGACGTCAAGCGCGTCGCCGTCCCCGTCCTCGCGCACCGCCTCACCCTCACCCCCGGCGCCTGGGCCGCCGACCTGCGCCCCGAGGCCCTCGTCGCAGACCTCCTGCGCACCGTCCCCGGACCCGCCACCGTCGGCCGGGCCGCGTGACCGGCCCCGCGACGCCCGACCCCGAGGCACCGCCCCCGTGGCGCACCACCGTCCACCTCGGCGCCGGGCTCCTCCTCGGCGCCACGCTGCTCGGGCTCGGCGTGCTCCTGCGCCGGCCCGACGCGGCGCTCCTCGGCGTCGCGCCCCTCCTCGCCGCCGTCTGGGGCTGGACCCGCCGACCCCGGCAGCCGGTGACGCTCCGCGTCACCCTCGACCCCGCCGCGCCGCCCGGGACCCTCACCGCACGCGTGCGCGCCCAGGTCCCCCCGGACGTCGAGCTCCTGCGCGTGCGCGGCGTCGCCCCCGGCGGACTCGTCACCGAACGCCTCGTCGATGTCTCCCACGGCTCGCGCGACCTCACCTGGCGGGCTCCGTCCGTCCGCACCGGCCCGACCGACACCTTGCGCGTCGACCACGCCGCCTACGGGCCCGACGGCGTCGAGGAGCAGCCGCCCCACGTCGCCTCCGGACCGCGGCGCCTCGTCCTGCCCCGCGCCGTGCCCCTCGGCCGCACGCCCCGCTCCTCCCGGCTGCGCGGGCTCTCCGGCCCCCGCACCTCCCGCCGCCCCGGAGACGGCACCGAGCTCCGCGACGTCGACGCATACCGCCCCGGGGACCGCCTCCGTCGCATCGACTGGCGCGCCACCGCCCGCCGCGCACCCGACCTCGCCACCCTGTACGTCCGCCGCACCTACGGCACGGCCGAGGCCACCGTCGTCCTCGTCCTCGACTCCCGCGACGACGTCGCCCCCGACCTCGCCACCTGGAACGGCGTCGGCGAGCAGCGCCCCGACGAGCCCACGTCCCTCGACCTCGCGCGGCACGCCGCCGCGTCCGTCGCGCACGCCGTCCTCGCCGACGGCGACCGCGTCGCCCTGGACGACCTCGGTCGCCTCGCCCGACCCGTCCGCGCCGGCGGCGGACGACGCCACCTGCGCCGCATCCTCCACGGGCTCGCCCTCGCCCGGCCCGTCGGCGACCCCACCGCGCGCCACCGGCCGCCCCAGGTCGCGGCCGGCGCCGCCGTCTACCTCTTCTCCACCCTCCTCGACGACGAAGCGCCCCGGCTCGCCCACCAGTGGCACGACACGGGCCACGTGGTCGTCGTCGTCGACGTCCTCCCGCCCGTGAACGCCGCCGACGTCGACGAGCACGTCGCCGTCGCCTGGCGCATCACCCGCCACGAGCGCGACGCCCGCATCCACGAGCTGCGCAGGAGGGGCGTCACCGTCGTCCGCTGGTACGACGGCACCCCCGACGCCGACGGCGCTCGCGGCGCGCTCGAGCTCGCCGCGCGACGCCTCGACCGGCGCCCCGCCGGCACGAGCACGGGCGGCCGACCATGAGGATGCCCGTCCGCCGCGAGACCGTCACCGCCGGACCACCGCCCCGGCTCGTCGTCGAGACGGGACCCACGTTCCCCGCGTGGACGGCGCGTGCCGCCCTGCTGCTCCTCGCGACCGGGTTCGCGGCCGCCGCGCTCCAGACGACCGGGCTCGCGCCGTCCTTCGTGTGGGGCGTCGCCGTCGGGCTCGGCATCGTCACCGCGTTCCTCCCCGCCCCTCCCGTGCCCCACCTGCTGATCTTCGTCGGCGGCGTCGTGCTCCTCGCGGAGGGCTCCGCGCCCTTCGACCCCGCCGTCTTCGCCCTCCTCCCGCTGGGGCAGCTCGTGCTCCGCGCCGCGTGGTGGAGCGACCACGTGCCGCCCGGAGCGCGCGCCGAGCTGCGCGCCCTCGTGCCCGACCTGCGGCGGGTCGTCGTGCTCCAGGCCGTGCTGCTCGTCGTGGCGCTCGCCGTGCGGGCGGTCGCGCTGGCCGACGTCTCGTCCGGCGTCGCGGCTGCGCTCGGCGGGCTCGCCGTGCTCGGTGTCGTCCTGCTCGTGCGACCGCGGGACTGAGCACTCGTCCTGCGAGGACCGCTTCCCGGCACCACGATGGGGACAGACGGCACCCGAGCCGTCGTCCCGCCGCCGTCCCGGCGCGCGTCACCGACCCGAGGAGGCAACCCATGGCTGCTCGCTCCGACCTGCCGAAGTACACGGTCCCGTCGCTCACCCCTGAGGAAGGGGCGAAGATCGCCGGGATCCTCCAGGAGCGGCTGCACGCGCTCAACGACCTGCAGCTCACGCTCAAGCACATCCACTGGAACGTCGTCGGCCCGCACTTCATCGCGGTGCACGAGATGATCGACCCGCAGGTCGACGCGGTCCGCGCGATGGTGGACGCGACCGCCGAGCGTATCGCGACCCTCGGCGTCTCCCCGCAGGGCACGCCGGGCGCGCTCGTCGCCGCCCGCACCTGGGAGGACTACTCCCTGGGCCGCGCGTCGACGATCGCGCACCTCGGCGCGCTCGACGAGGTGTACGTCGGCGTCATCACGGCCCACCGCGAGGCCGCCGCCGCGACCGAGGAGCTCGACGACGTCACGAACGACCTGCTCATCGGGCACCTGCACGACCTCGAGCTCTTCCACTGGTTCGTCCGTGCCCACCTGGAGTCGACGGGCGGCGACCTCTCCACCGAGGGCGCACGCACCGAGGCCGGCGCCGCGCGCAAGGCCGAGGAGGCCGCGGCCGGTCAGCCCTGACCCCGCTCCCCTCCTGCGCCGTCGGCCCGACGGCGACCGGGCCCCGTCACGCGAGTCGTGACGGGGCCCTCGCTCTTCTGGGCAGGTTGGTGAGGTGATCGCCTGGGCGGTTGCTGCTTCTGGTGCGCTTGGCACACTATTTATATCAGAGAGCGCATAGAGTCGCGGCATGACCGACCAGCACAGCTCGCCACCGCCCGTCCGCCAGCTCCGCCTCGTCCTCGAGGCGGAGGACTACGACGCCGCGCTCGCGTTCTACCGCGACGTCCTGGGCCTCCCCCAGCAGATCGCCTACGCGGACGGCGAGGACGACCGGGTGGCGATCCTCGACGTCGGGCGAGCGACGCTCGAGATCGCCTCCCCCGGCCACGCGCGGGCGATCGACGACGTGGAGGTCGGGCGACGGGTCGCGGGGCACCTCCGGGTCGCGCTCGAGGTGGACGACGCCGGCGACGCGACCGACCGGGCGGTCGCCGCCGGTGCTTCGCTCGTCGCCCCGCCGACGCGCACCCCCTGGGGCTCGCTCAACTCACGCCTCGACGCCCCCGCCGGCCTCCACCTCACGCTGTTCCAGGAGCTCGGCGGCGAGGAGGGCGTCCCGCCCGGCGTCGTCGCCGAGACCGGGCCCGGCGACGATCCCGCTCCCCACCGGGGCTGACGCCTCGACCCAGGCCCGCCGGACCTGCTCGAAGCGCGTCGGGAGCGGCGCGCGCACGGCCCCGTAGCGCGCGTTCGTACGGTGCACGAACCGCCGCCACGACAGCACGAGGCCCTGCTTCGTGATGGGCAGGCCGCTGGACACCGTGACGCCGTTGTCGTGCGTGTGGTGGACCGTGAGCAGCAGCGCGCGCGGCACCGACCCCTCGAGGTCCGCCGCGAGCACCTCGCGCACCGCCATCCAGCGGCGCAGCACGACGACGACGCTCGCGCTCAGCACGTGCTCGCGCACCGTGCGGTGCTTGCCGTGCGTGAGCACGACCCTCCCCTCCCCCGCGCGCTCCGTCGCCGGGCCGAGGTCGATCGCGTCGGCCGTGCAGCGCAGCAGGTCGCCGTAGCGCGCGCCCGTCGCGCGCGTGAGGCCGGCGATCACCGCGAGGCGCACGGTCTCCGGCTTCGCCGCCTCGACCATCGCCTCCGTCGCCAGCAGGCGCCACACCCACTCGGCCTCGTCGAGCGTGACAGTGGGGCGCGGGTAGCGGGACGCGGCTCCGGCGCTGGTCGCGGCACCGGCGGTCGTGCCGCCCGCCGTGTCGGGGCTCGTGGGTGACGTCGCGTCGTCGGGCATGGGAGGACCCTACCGCTTGGCACACTTTTCTTGTCGAAGTAACGCTCGGGCGCGTCGCGGTCGGGCCCGTCACGACTCCGTGATCACCGAATTGAATACCTATGCAGAATCCTGCATACTCGTGCCCATGTCCAAGGTTCTCACCTCCCTGCCCGTGGGAGAGCGCGTCGGGATCGCGTTCTCCGGGGGCCTCGACACGTCCGTCGCCGTCGCGTGGATGCGCGACAAGGGCGCGGTGCCGTGCACCTACACCGCCGACATCGGCCAGTACGACGAGCCCGACATCGGCTCCGTGCCCGGTCGCGCGACCGCCTACGGCGCCGAGATCGCGCGCCTCGTGGACTGCCGCGCCGCGCTCGTCGAGGAGGGTCTGGCCGCGCTCGCGTGCGGCGCGTTCCACATCCGCTCCGGCGGTCGCGCGTACTTCAACACCACTCCCCTGGGCCGCGCGGTCACGGGCACGCTCCTCGTCCGCGCCATGCAGGAGGACGACGTCCAGATCTGGGGCGACGGGTCGACCTTCAAGGGCAACGACATCGAGCGGTTCTACCGCTACGGGCTGCTCGCCAACCCGCACCTGCGCATCTACAAGCCCTGGCTCGACGCGGACTTCGTCGCGGAGCTCGGCGGGCGCAAGGAGATGTCCGAGTGGCTGCTCGCCCACGACCTGCCGTACCGGGACAGCACCGAGAAGGCGTACTCGACGGACGCGAACATCTGGGGTGCGACCCACGAGGCGAAGACGCTCGAGCACCTCGACACGGGCATCGAGACCGTCGACCCGATCATGGGCGTGCGGTTCTGGGACCCCGCGGTCGAGATCGCCACCGAGGACGTGACGATCGGCTTCGTCCAGGGTCGTCCGGTGACGATCGACGGGCAGGAGTTCGAGTCGGCCGTCGCGCTGGTCCAGGAGGCCAACGCGATCGGCGGCCGCCACGGTCTCGGCATGTCCGACCAGATCGAGAACCGCATCATCGAGGCCAAGAGCCGCGGCATCTACGAGGCCCCCGGCATGGCGCTCCTGCACGCCGCGTACGAGCGCCTCGTCAACGCGATCCACAACGAGGACACCCTCGCGCAGTACCACACCGAGGGCCGCCGCCTCGGCCGCCTCATGTACGAGGGCCGGTGGCTCGACCCGCAGGCGCTCATGATCCGCGAGTCGCTGCAGCGCTGGGTCAGCACCGCCGTCACCGGCGAGGTCACGCTGCGCCTGCGCCGCGGCGAGGACTACTCGATCCTCGACACCACCGGGCCCGCGTTCAGCTACCACCCGGACAAGCTCTCGATGGAGCGCACCGAGGACTCCGCGTTCGGCCCGATGGACCGGATCGGCCAGCTCACCATGCGCAACCTCGACATCGCCGACTCGCGGGCCAAGCTCGAGCAGTACGCCGGCATCGGCATCGTCGGCACCACGCACGCGGCGCTCATCGGCGCCGTGCAGGCCTCCACCGAGCTCATCGGCGCGATGCCCGAGGGCGGCGCCGAGGTCATCGCGTCGCGCGGCATGGCCGAGGGCGACGACGCGCTCCTCGACCGCGCCGCGATGGAGTCCGGCACGGACTGACCGCCACGACGCCCACCGACGGCGCCCGGGTCGACGACCGACCCGGGCGCCGTCGCGGCTAGGCTCGCAGCGTGAGTGCAGGCACCGGGGAGCTGTGGGGGACGATCGCCGGACCCGTCGACCACGAGCTCGTCGTCAAGAAGTCCCGCTTCCTCGCGCACCTCTCCCCCGTCCCGTCCGTCGCCGCCGCCGACGCCGTCGTCGCGCGCGTCCGCAAGGAGCACTGGGACGCGCGCCACCACTGCGTCGCGCTCGTCGTCGGCCCCCACGCCGACCAGCAGCGCTCCACCGACGACGGCGAACCCTCCGGCACCGCCGGCATCCCCATGCTCGAGGTGCTGCGCCACCGGCACGTGACCGACGTCGTCGCCGTCGTGACGCGGTACTTCGGCGGCGTCCTGCTCGGCGCCGGCGGCCTCGTGCGCGCCTACTCGAGCGCGGTGAGCGAGGCGCTCGACCTCGCGCGACCCGTGCGCCGCGCCGTGCTCACCGCGGTGCACGTCGACGTCCCGCACGCCGACGCCGGGCGCCTCCACGGCGTCCTGCGCGACTGGTGCGACCGCCACGACGGCACGCTCGAGGGCGTCGACTACGGCGCGACAGCCGCGTTCACCGTCCTGGTCCCTCCGGCCGAGCTCGACCGGTTCGACGCCGACCTCGCCGCCGCGTCGTCCGGCACCCTCGTCGCACGCCGCGGCGACAGCCGCGTCGTCGACGTCCCCGACTGACCGCCAACCCCCCAACCGCACGGGGAGCACCCCACCCGCGAGGTAGAGCCCTGGTTGCGCGAGGCAGAGCCGTCGTCGCACGAAGCAGAGGCCCGGTCACGCGAAGTGGAGCCGTCGTCGCGCGAAGCAGACCTGCTCGCAGATCGATGACTGCTCGCTCGACCCGTCGGTGCAGGCGACCACGACAAGCCGGGGCGCCGCCGCCGTCGGGCCGAGAGCCGAGAGCCGAGAGCCGAGGCGAGTCGAGGCGAGGCGAGGGCACCGCACCCGCCCGGCGCGTGCGGTGCCCGGCCGACCACGCCTCTACCTCGGCCGTCCCGACTCTGCCCCCGCGTCAGGCGCTGACGCCGTCCGGGCCGACGACGGCGCCGTCGGGGACGCGGGCGGAGCCGCCCGGGTCGGCGAGCTCGGCGTCGCCGGTGACCGTCACGCCGGAGCCGAAGGTCCAGTCCCCGCGCACCGTGAGCGATCGGGCCGCGCGCAGGGACGGGGTGCCGTCGTCGAACCGGGCGTCGAACGCGGCGATGGTCTTGTAGTGCGCGGGGTCGAGGTCCACGAACGGCGCGTCGGTGCGCGCGACGAACCGGTACGCGTCGTCGAGGTCGTAGACGTCGGAGCGGAGCACGAGGAGGTCGTTCGTCGTCTTCACCGGCAGGAACCGGTCGCGGCCGACCTCGATCGCGACGGCGCCGTCGAACACCTCGACCGCGGCCCCCATGGCGGACTCGATCTGCACGACCTCGGGCGACGACGGGTCGGTCGGGTCGACGGTCTTGGTGTTCTTGATGAGCGGGAGCTCGAGCACCCCGCCGGTGCGGTCGAGCTCGGCCGACAGCGCCTCGAGGTCGAACCACAGGTTGTTGGTGTTGAAGTACCGGTGCCGGCCGATGTCGGCGGCGGCGTCCTGGTCGTCGGCCGGGGTCTGCGCCGTCTCGCGCAGGACGAGGCGCCCGTCGCTGCGGCGCACGACGAGGTGGCCGCCCTTGCGGTCCGCGGGCGTGCGGCGCGCGACCTCGGCGGCGAAGGGTGCCCCGCTGGCGGCGAACCACCCGGCCATCGCGGCGTCGGGCGCGGCACCGAGGTTGTCGGAGTTCGAGACGCTCGCGTAGCGGTACCCGGCGTCGAGGAGCGCGCGCAGCGCGCCGGACGCGTAGAGGGCGGTGTACAGGTCGCCGTGGCCGGGCGGGCACCACTCGAGCTCGGGGTCGGCGGGCCAGTCGACGGGCGTGAGGTCGCTCGCGAGGAGCTTGGGCTCGCGGTTCTGCAGGAAGTCGAGCGGGAGGTCGTCGACCGCGAGGTCGTCGTGCGGGGCGAGCGCGGCGAGGGTGTCGGCCTGCGTGCGGAACGAGTTCATGAGCAGCAGCGGCAGGGGTGCGCCCGTCGCGCGCCGGGCGGCCCGCACCTGCGCGACGATGACGTCGAGGAAGGTCAGCGGCCCGCCGTCGGGGCGCTGCGGGTCGGCGTCGCGCACGGTGAGGAGCGACTTGGCGCGGTCCATGCCCATCGAGGTCCCGAGGCCGCCGTTGAGCTTGATGACCGCCGTGCGGCGCAGCGCCTCGCGAGCGGCGTCCTCGGGCACCTCGAGCTCGTCGCGGTGCGTGACGTCGGTGAGCGGCTCGACATCGGCCTCCGGGATCATGCCGGTCGCGCCGGACTCGAGGAGCCGGTAGAACCGGGCGAAGACGTCGACGGCGGCGGGGGCGACGCCCGCGTCGCGCATGCGGTCGGTGGACTGGCTCAGGCCCTGGCTGCTCATGCCCCGATGGTAGGGGCGTGGCGCGCTCCGGGCCCGGTGCGGCGGTCGGCCGGAGCGCGGGTGAGACAGGGCTCACAGCCCTACCGTGGGCAGATGGCGGACGTCCTGCCCGACGACGTGGCGACCTGGCTCGGGTCGTGGTTCTGGGCGCCCGGCTACGACGTCGCGCGCGAGGTGCTGCAACGGGGCACCGCGGCGGTCCTCGTCGTCGCGTTCCTCGTCGTCGTGCGGCAGTGGCGCCCGCTGCTGGGCGAGCGCGGGCTGCTGCCCGCCGCGACGTACGTGGCGCGCACGACGTGGCGCGACGCCCCGAGCGTGCTCCGGTGGCGGTGCTCGGACCGGTTCGTCGCCGCGCTCGCGTGGGGCGGGGCGGGGCTGGCGGCGCTGCTCGTCGTCGGGGTGCCCCAGCGCGGGCCGTGGTGGCTGACGACGCTCGCCTTCCTCGTGCTGTGGGCGGCCTACCTGTCGGTGGTGAACGTCGGGCAGCGCTTCTACGGGTTCGGGTGGGAGTCGCTGCTGTGCGAGGTGACGTTCCTCGTGGGGTGGCTGGGCTCGTCGGGCGGGGGCGCCGCTCCCCCGCTGCTCGTGCTGCTGCTCGCCCGCTGGTGCCTGTTCCGGGTCGAGCTCGGCGCCGGGCTCATCAAGGTCCGCGGGGACCGCGCGTGGCGCGACCTCACGGCCCTGGACCACCACCACGAGACGCAGCCCCTCCCCGGCCCGTTCTCGTGGCACGCGCACCACCTGCCGCGGTGGTGGCACCGCGTCGAGGTGGCGGGCAACCACGTGACGCAGCTCGTGGTGCCGTTCGCGCTCTTCGCGCCGCAGCCGGTCGCGAGCGTCGCAGGCGGGGTCGTCGTGCTCACGCAGGCGTGGCTCCTCGTGACGGGGAACTTCGCGTGGCTGAACTGGCTGACGATCGTGCTCGGGCTCGGTGTCGTGAGCGACGGCGCGTGGGCGGCCGTCGGGTCGTGGCTCGTGCCCGCGCTCGGTCGCGGCGAGGATCCGGTGCCCGACGGCGGGGCCGCCCCGGGCGGCCCGGTCGCCCTCGTCGTGGCCGTGCTCGCGGTGTCGGCGCTCCTGCTCGTCCTCGGCGTGCGCCCGGCGCGCAACCTCGTCGCGCGCCGGCAGCTCATGAACGCGAGCTTCGAGCCGTTCCGGCTCGTCAACGCGTACGGCGCGTTCGGCTCGGTCTCACGGCGCCGCGACGAGGTGGTGGTGGAGGGGACGACGGCCCGCTCCCCCGGGCCCGACGACTGGGTCGAGTACGCGTTCCGCGGCAAGCCGGGCGACGTGGGGCGCCGCCCGCCGCAGGTCGCGCCCTACCACCTGCGCCTGGACTGGCAGATGTGGTTCCTCGCGCTCGGGTCGCCCGGCACGCGCTGGTTCGAGGTGCTGCTGCTCCGGCTCCTGGAGGCCGACCGCCCGACCCTGCGGCTGCTCGCGGCAGACCCGTTCGCCGACGATCCCGACGGCCCCGCCCCGCGGTGGGTGCGGGCCCGCGTCTTCCGCTACCGGTACACGACGCGCGCCGAGCGGCGACGCACCGGCGACTGGTGGGTGCGCGAGGAGCGCGGGACGCTCGTCGACCCGGTCGACCGCCAGCGTCTGCGGCTGCTCCTGGGCCCGCGGGCCTGAGCGGCCGGCGGCGGGCCAGCCCCGCGCGAGGCGGCCCGCGGCGGCCCGGCGCGACGGTCCTACTCGAAGCGGGACGGGTCGCCCGCACCGACGCGCACGACCTCGGGGGCGCCGTCGGAGAAGTCGACGACCGTCGTCGGCTCGCTCCCCCGCTCGCCGCCGTCGACGACCGCGTCGACGACGTGGTCGAGCTCCTCCTTGATCGCCCAGCCGTCGGTGAGCGCCTCGGTCGAGCCGGGGAGGATGAGCGAGCTCGACAGGATCGGCTCCCCGAGCGCGGCGACGATGGCCTGGGCGACGGTGTCCTCGGGGATGCGCACGCCCACGGTCTTCTTCTTGGGGTGCGCGAGGCGGCGCGGGACCTCGGAGGTCGCGCGCAGGATGAACGTGTACGGCCCGGGGGTGGCGGCCTTGATCGACCGGAACGCCGCGTTGTCGACCATGACGAAGTGGCCGAGCTGGGCGAAGTCGGCGCACACGAGCGTGAAGTGGTGCCGGTCGTCGAGGTGGCGGATGCGGCGGATGCGGTCGGCGCCCTCGCGGTCGTCCATGCGGCAGCCGAGCGCGTAGCCGGAGTCGGTCGGGTAGGCGACGAGGCCGCCGTCCTCGAGGAGGGCGACGACCTGCGCGATCGCGCGCGGCTGCGGGTTGTCGGGGTGCACGTCGAGGTAGCGGGCCATGGGGCGAGCCTAGGCCCGGGGCCGCGGTCCGGCCGCCGGGACCGTCGTCGTCGCGCGCCCCGGCCCCGGTGCCGCTACCGGGGCAGGTGCGTGGACACCCGGAGCAGCTCCGCCGGGCTCGCGTTGCCGCCGGAGCAGACGACGCCGACGCGCCGGCCGGCGAACCGGGCGGGGTCGGCGAGGACGGCGGCGAGGGCGGCGGCGCCCGCGCCCTCGGCGACGGTCCGGGCCGCGGTGAGGTAGAGCGCGGCGGCGCGGTCGATCGTGTCGTCGTCGACGAGGACGAAGTCGTCGAGGTGCTCGCGCAGGACGGCCTGGGTGAGCGCGAAGCCGGTGCCGGTGGCGAGCCCCTCGGCGCGCGACGTGTTGGGCCGGGCGACGAGGTCGCGTGCGCGCCAGGAGTCGTGCGCGGCGGGCGAGGCGCCCGACTGGACGGCGACGACCTCGAGCCCGGGGGCGAGCGACTGGGCGACGAGGCAGGCTGCGGCCGCGCCGCTCCCCCCGCCCACGGGGACGACGAGCACGTCGAGGTCGGGGGCGTCCGTGAGGAGCTCGAGGTACGCCGTCGCGACCCCGGCGACGAGGAGCGGCTCGTTCGCGGCACTGACGAGCCGGGACCCGTCCTCGGCCGCGAGCGCCGTGGCGTGCTCGCGGGCGTCGTCGAAGGTGGTGCCGGAGAGGACCAGGCGGGCACCGAGGTCGCGGACGGCGTCGGCCTTGGTGGGGTTGGGGTGGGTGGGCATGACGATGGTGCAGGGGGTGGCGGTCGTGCGGGCTGCGTGGGCGACGGCCTGGGCGTGGTTGCCGGTGGAGAAGGCGGTGACGCCGTGGGCGCGCTCGTCGGGGGTGAGGCGCAGGAGGAGGTTGAGGGCGCCGCGGACCTTGAAGGCTCCGGTGGGCTGGTGGTTCTCGTGCTTGACGACGACGTGGGCGGCGGTGGCGCGGTCGAGCGCGGGGTAGGTGCGGGTGGGGGTGGGCTGGAGGTGGGTGGCGAGGAGGCGGCGGGCGTCGAGGACGTCGCGCAGGGTGGGCGGGGCGAGGTCTGCGGGGGCCATGGGTCCACGGTCCCGCGGGTCGTCTCATCGGTCCAATGCCTGTTCTGTGCGGAACGATCGATGCGATCTATGCTTCGCGCATGAGGGCGTGGACGTGGACCTGACGCGGCTGCGGGTGCTGGCGGCGGTGGCGCGCGAGGGGTCGGTGACGGGGGCGGCGCGTGCGCTGCACTACGCGCAGCCGTCGGTGAGCCACCATCTGGCGCGTCTGGAGGCGGCGGTGGGGGTGCCGCTGACGGAGCGGCACGGCCGGGGCGTGCGCCTGACGGCGGCGGGTCGGCTGCTCGCGGCGCGGGCGGAGGAGATCCTGGGGCGCGTGGGGGCGGCGCGCGAGGAGCTGGACGCCCTGGTGTCGTTGTCGGCGGGCCGGGTGCGGCTGGCGGCGTTCCCGTCGGCGCTGGCGACGCTGGTGCCCGACGTCGTGGGTCGCCTGGCGCGCGAGCACCCGGGTCTGGGTGTGGGGCTGGTGGAGGCGGAGCCGCCGGAGGCGCTGGACGCGCTGCGACGCGGTGCGGTGGACGTGGCGCTGGTGTTCGAGCACGACCGGTCGCCGCTGGACACCGCGGGGCTGCGCGCGGTGCCGGTGCTCGCGGAGGAGCTGTTCCTGGTCCGGTCGGGTGCCGACCCGCGCCCCGGCGCGCACGACGACACCCGCGACGACCCGCACGACGAGGCCGCGGCATCGTCCGCGGAGGGACCGGTGGACCTCGCGCCGCTCGCGGACGCGGCGTGGATCGCGGGCTGCGAGCGGTGCCGGGCGGACCTGGTGGGCCGGTGCGAGCGCGCGGGGTTCACGCCGCGCGTCGCGTTCGAGACGGACGACTACGTCGCGGTCCAGGCGCTGGTGGCGTCGGGCGTGGGGGTGTCCCTGCTCCCTGCGCTGGCGCTGCGGGCGCACCGGGACCCGCGCGTGGTGGTGCGCCCGCTCCCGGGCGCGGCGCGCCGCGTGCTCGCGGTCACGTACGGGGAGCGCCCGTCCCCGGGTGCGACGGCCGTGGTCGAGGGCCTGGTGCGCGCGGCGGGCTGACCGCCAGGCGGGCTGAGCGTCAGGCGGGCACGACGACGGCGGGCGCCGCGAGCACGAGGAGCACGACGCACACGCCCGCGACGGCCATGGAGAGCGCGAACGGGGCGCGGCTGCGGGGGCGCGCGACCCCGACGGCGCCTGCCGCGAGGGCGAGCACGAGCGCGACGGCGCCGAGGGCCCACGTCACCGGGCCGGGGGGCGTCGGGGGTGCGACCACGACGAGCAGGGACGCCGCGGCGAGCAGCACGGGGGCGAGCACGGAGCTCGTACGGCGCCCGAGCCGGTGCGGCAGGCCGCGCACGCCCGTGGCGGCGTCGTCCTCGAGGTCGGGCAGGGTGTTCGCGACGTGCGCGCCGACGCCGAGCAGCGCGGCGGCCGCGACGGCCCACGGGGCGGGGCGGCCCTCTCCGGGGGCGGCGAGCACGACGAACACGGCGAGCAGACCGAAGGACACGGCGTACGGGGCCCAGGACCACCACGTGGCCTTGAGCCGCGCGTTGTACGACCACGCGACCCCGACGGCGACGACGTGCACCACCCCGGGCAGCAGCCCGGTCGCGACGGACAGCACGACGCACGCGGCGAGCGCCACGAGCGCCGCCGTGCGCAGGGTCGCGGCCGTGACGAGGCCCGACACCACGGGCTTGTCGGCGCGTCCGACGGCGACGTCGCGGCGCGCGTCGAGCCAGTCGTTGGACCAGCCGACGGAGAGCTGGCCGGCGAGGACGGCGAGCGCGACGAGCGTCGTCGTGCGGGCGCCCGCACCGATGCCCGCGGAGAGCGCGAGGGCGAACGCGGTGACCATGACGGTGGGCGGGAAGTGGCTCGCGACCACGAGCCCGCGCACGAGCCCTCGCGAGCGACCGGTCACCATGGCGGCAACCTAGCCCGCCGCCGGGCCGCGCGCCCGGTGCCAGGCCGGTCGTCGCGGTGCACCCCTCCCCCCGCGCGGGCGGACCGGGCCGGTGGGACGATGCGGGCATGTCGCGCGTCGTCGCCGTCGGGACCTCGCTTCCCGCGCATGCGTACCGCCAGGACGAGATCTCCCGGGTCACGAGCGAGCTGCTCACCGACGACCCGGTCCGCCGTGCGCTCACGCGCCGGCTGCACGCCCACGCGGGCGTCGAGACCCGTCATCTCGCGCTGCCCCTGGAGGACTACGGCGGGCTGTCCTTCGGCTCCGCCAACGACGCCTTCCTCGCGCTCGGGACCGACCTCGCGGAGCAGGCGTGCCGCGCGGCGCTCGACGACGCGGGCCTGCGCCCGGACGAGGTCGACCACGTGGTGCTGACCACGGTCACGGGCGTGGGTGCGCCCACGCTCGACGTGCTCGTCGCGGCCCGGCTGGGCCTGCGACCGGACGTGCGCCGCACGCCGTCGTTCGGGTGGGGCTGCGCCGGGGGCGCGGCGGGCCTGGCGCGGGCGGACGACCTGCTGCGGGGTCGCCCGCGGGACGTCGCGCTCCTCGTCGCCGTCGAGCTGTGCTCCCTGACGCTGCAGCGCACCGACCCGTCGACGGCGAACATCGTGGCGTCGGGCCTGTTCGGCGACGGCGCGGGGGCGGCCGTCCTCGTCGGGGACGAGCACCGCCTCGCCCGCCGCCCGGGCCCGTACGGGCGGGCGGGCGCGGGCGTGCACGCCCGGGGGGTGCGCGTCGTCGACTCGCGCTCGCACCTGCACGCGGGCACGACGGGCGACCTGGGGTGGCGGGTCGGTGACACGGGGTTCGAGATCGTGCTGTCGGCACGCCTGCCCGAGCTCATCGGGGCGCACCTGCTGGGCGACGTCAAGGCCCTGCTCGCCGAGCACGACCTCGAACCGGCCGACGTCGGGGCGTGGGTCGTGCACGCGGGCGGTCCGCGCGTCCTGGACGCGGTGCGCGACACCCTGGGTCTGGCCGAGGAGGAGCTCGCGCTGAGCCGGGCGTCCCTGCGCGACGTGGGGAACCTGTCGTCGGCGTCGGTGCTGCACGTGCTCGGCGCGACCCTGGCCCGCACGGACGTGCCACCCGGCGCACCGGCCGTCCTCATGGCGTTCGGCCCCGGGGTGAGCACCGAGCTCGTCCTGCTGCGGCTCGACGGCCGCGGCCCGCGCCGGACGCCCGCGCGACAGGCCGGTCACGCTGCCGGGCACGCGCCCGCCCCGGGCGAGGAGGTCCAGGGATGAGCCTCACCTGGTACGTGGTGCTCGTCGGTGCCACCGCCGTCGAACGGCTCGCCGAGCTCGTCGTCTCGGCCCGCAACGCCCGCTGGTCGTTCGCCCGGGGCGGGGTCGAGTCGGGCCGCGGGCACTTCCCGGCGATGGTCGCGCTGCACACGGGGCTGCTGCTCGCGTGCGTGGCCGAGGCGTGGCTCGCCGACCGGCCGTTCCTGCCGTGGCTCGGCTGGCCCATGCTCGTCCTCGTGCTCGCGAGCCAGGGCCTGCGCTGGTGGTGCATCGCGACCCTCGGGCCGCGGTGGAACACGCGCGTCATCGTCGTGCCGGGTCTGCCGCTCGTCGCGCGCGGCCCCTACCGGTGGCTGCGCCACCCCAACTACGTCGCCGTCGTGGTCGAGGGCGTCGCGCTGCCGCTCGTGCACTCGTGCTGGATCACGGCCGTCGCGTTCACGCTGCTCAACGCCGTGCTGCTCGCCCGCTTCCGCATCCCCGCCGAGGAGCGCGCCCTCGCCCGCGCGACCGCGGCCGGCGCCGCCGCGCACCCGGCCGTGCCGTGACCCCTCCCCGCCCGACCGAACGCCGCACGACCGACCGCGACGTCGACGTGCTGGTCGTCGGCGGCGGGCCCGTCGGGCTCGCCGCCGCCCTGCACGCCCGCCGCGCGGGGCACGACGTCCTCGTGGTCGACCGCCGCGCGGGCGTCATCGACAAGGCGTGCGGCGAGGGGCTGCTCCCGGGCGCGCTCGCCGCGGTCCTCGCCCTCGGCGTCGACCCGCCGGGCCACCCGCTCGCCGGCATCAGCTACCGCGACCCCACCCGCCACGCCGACCACCCGTTCGCCGCCGGCCCGGGCCGCGGCGTGCGACGCACCGCGCTGCACGCCGCCCTGCGCGAGCGCGCGCTCGCCGAGGGCGTCGCGATCGAGCACGCCACGCTCCGGGCGCTGCGCCAGGACGCCCGCGGGGTCGACGTCGTGCTCGGCGCGGCGCGAGGACCCGCCGGGGCGGCTCCCGAGGCGGACGACGGCGCGGACGAGGTCGTCCGCGCGGCCCGGGTGCTCGGCTGCGACGGGCTGCACTCCACCGTGCGCCGCCTCACCGGGCTCGACGCCCCACCGCACGGGCGCGCGCGGTTCGGCCTGCGCACCCACTACCGGCTCGCGCCGTGGAGCGACCTCGTCGAGGTGCACTGGGCGCCGCACGACGAGGCCTACGTCACCCCGGTCGCGCCCGACGTCGTCGGCATCGCCGTCCTCTCCCACCGCGACGGCACCCGTACCACGCCGCGAGGAGCGCACCACGGGCTCGACGCGTTCGCCGAGCTCGCGGACCGCGTGCGCGACGCCCCCGTGCTCGGGCGCGTCCGCGGCGCGGGACCGCTGCGCCAGCGCGCCCGACGCCGCACCGCCGGGCACGTGCGCCTGGTCGGCGACGCGTCCGGGTACGTCGACGCGCTCACCGGCGAGGGCGTGCGCGTCGGGCTGGCCCAGGCCGAGGCCGCCGTGCGCCACCTCGACGACCCGGCCGCGTACGAGCGCGCCTGGTCCCGCGCCACGCGCGACTACCGCGTCCTCACCTCCGGCCTGCTCGCCTGGGCGGGCAGCCCTGCCCGCCGCGCCATCGTCCCCGCCGCGAGCGCCGCACCGTGGCTGTACGGGGCGGTCGTGGAGCGCCTGGCCCGCTGACGACGCCGCGCTGTGGGCACCTGCGGCTACCGTGCGGCCATGACCTCGCTCGACCTGCACGTCGTCCCTGACCGCTTCCTGCTCGGCCACGTCCCGGGCGCCACGTTCCCCGAGGACGACGAGTGGGTGGCGCTCGTGCGCGCCCCCGAGGGGCTCACGGTCGTGCGGCACGCGTCCCCGTTCGACGACGCCGAGCGGTGGGCGGGGTTCTACGGCTCGGCCCACGGGCTGGAGACGGCGGGGGTGCTCTCCTCCGTCGTCGGGCCGCTGGGCGAGGCGGGCGTGCCGGTGTTCGTCGCGTCCACGTTCCACGCGGACCTCGTGCTGGTCCCGGAGGCGCGGCTCGAGCAGGCCACCCGGGTGCTGCGCGACGCCGGGCACGCGGTCGCCGCTCCTCGGTGATCCGGGGGTCGCCGCCCGTCGTCGGGCCTGGTCCCCGCACCCGCCGACCTCGGCCTCGCCGACGGCCGCACGGCAGGTCCCGGCGTGGTCGCCCGCCCAGGCAGACCCCGGTGACGCGTGCGACGCCCTCGGTGCTCCGCTGACGATCGTCCCGTTCACCGGCGGCCAGCGCGACGATTCCGGCACCCCCGCGCTCCGCCGCGCGGCCGGTCAACCGCGCGCAGCCGCTCCCTCGGCCCTGTCGAGCAGATCGCGCGCGCGGTCACGCGGGAGGAACGCGAGGAGCGCGTCCTTCTCCCCCACGCGCACCCGCTCGGCCACCTCGAAGCCGAGGGCACGCATCCGGGCGTGCGCCCGCTCGTTCGCCGCGTCCGGCTCGACGACGATCCGGTCCACCCGCGGGTCGGCGAAGCAGAACGCGACGACCAGCGGACCGACGGCGGCCCACAGGTCCGCCCCGCGCGGGCCACGCCCGCCGAGGAAGAAGTGCAGCCCGACGTCGCCCGGCGCCACCGCGTACGCCTCGCCGACGGGGTCGTGCTCCGGCTCGTACGTCTGCAGGAGCGCGACGGGGTCGTCGTCCCACCGCACGAGGAACGCGTGGTGCGTCGGCAGCGACCCGACGTACGCGTACAGGTCGCGCAGCTCCGTCCGGGACAGGTCCCCGAGGCCCCAGAACCGTGCCCAGGGCCGGGTCACCCACGCGTGCAGCACGTCGAGGTCCGCATCCGGGTCGAGGACGCGCAGCGTCAGGCGGCCGCCGCCCGGCGCGTGGTGGGAGAGCAGCAGCTCGCCGGGTGCGCCGGTGCGCAGGCGGCCCAGGGCGGGCAGATCAGTCGCGGTCATCGGGTCTCCTCGTGGCGCAGCAGGGCCCAGTCGGTCACGACGGGCACGGTCTCGGCGTCCGCCCAGGCGGCGAGCCGGTCGGCGAAGTGGGGCGAGCGCGGGTCGCCGCTCGCGCCGAACGGCACGCCCCAGCGGCTCGCGTCCCGGTCGGCGAGGTCCCACACCCAGCGCGCGACCGACCCGCGCACGCACACGTCGCTGACCCCCGGCACGCTCGCGGTGCAGCGCACCGTGTCCGTGTCGCCCCCGAGCGGCACGTCCGGCACGCGCGGGACCGGTGCGCCCGGCACGTCGAGGAGCACGTGCAGCCCCAGCACGCGGTGGGTGTCGCCCCACACCGGCGTCGGGCCCGGCGCCTCGTCCCGCTCCGGCACGACGTCGGCGAGCGCGGCCCACGCGAGCGCGGCGCCGTCGATGCCGAGCCACGCGGCACCGAGCAGCGCGGGCAGCGCGTCGGCGACGCGCGCGGTGAGCGACAGCCACGGCGCGAAGACCGGGTCGAGGCCGTGGGGCGCGTGCAGGGACGCGAGCGCGGGGTGCGCCACGACCCGGCCGACGAGCGCGCCGCGCCAGGCCGCGAAGAGCGCCGCGTCGGCGCTGTCCGCGTCCATGCGCCGGTCCCACGCGCGCAGCCGCCCCGCCGCGCGGACCGTCGCGGGATCGGGACGCACGCCGGTGCCGTGCTCGGCCTCGGCCTCGGCCCCGGTCCCGCCGCCCGGGCCACCGACGTCGCGGTCGAGCCACCGGAGCAGGTCGTCCGCGCCGCCGAGCAGCGTGTCCGCGTGGACGCGCGACTGGTCCGCCGCGGTCGCGTCGTCGCCCGCGGCCGCGAGCAGCGCCCGGATCCGCCGGGCGCGGTGCGGCGGGGCGTACGTGCGGCCCAGGTCGAGGTCGGGCCGCGCGGGCCGCTCGTTCGCGTCGACCGCGACGTCGTCGACGACGACGGGCGGGGGCGGCACGACCCACGGGCGGGCGCGCCCGGCGTCGGCCCACCCCGGCAGGGGCAGCGCTCGCTCGGCCGGGTCGCGGCGAGGCACGCGCCCCGCCGTCACCGACAGCACGGTCTCGCGGTCGGCCGCCAGCACGCGGTCGACCGGGTCGACCCAGGTCGCGAACGCGTCCGTGACGTCGCGCGCCGACCGGACCCGCAGGAGCCGTCGCCACGCGGCGACCCCGAGGTCGGCGTCCACACGTGCGGGCAGGCGCACGGCGAACGTCCGGTCCGGGTCGTCGGGCCCGCCCGTGACGACGACGCCGCGCGCCGTCTCGATCGTCTCCACCCGGTGCTCGACCGGGCCGCCCGCCGCGCGCACCCGCACCGTGGCGACGACGACGTCCGCCGGCTCCGGGCCGTCCGGGCCCTCCGTGACGACCCCGCCGTCCGCCGAGCGGTGCAGCCTTTCCGCGACGACGTCCACGTGGTGCGCCATCGCGTTCGTCACGCCCCACGCCGCCGCGCCCGCGTGCCCGAAGTGCGGGACCCCCGGGACACCCGGGAACGCGAGCCCGACGACGTCGTACGCGTCGCACGCCAGGCGCACCTGCTGGTAGACGCCCGGCAGCTCCAGGAGGCGGTGCGGGTCGCCCGCGAGCAGCGGCGCCCCGGCGCGCGGCCTGGTGCCCGCGAGCGCCCACGCGTTCGACCCCGAGCCGGGTCCGCCGTCGACCGCGAGCAGGTCGAGCACCGCCGTGCGGGGCACGTCGGGGCGGGACCGCGCGACCGCGGCCCCGAGGGTGCGCGCGACGTGGTCGCGCCACAGCACGTGTGGGAAGCCGGAGAACAGGACGTGCGCGACGAGGAAGACGCCGAGGGGCGCCCACGCGGGCCACGGCTCGTGCGGGGGCAGGTCGCCCCCGCCGGGCCACGCCGGGTCGGCGAGGGCGTGCATCTCGGGCACGTCGCGCCCGCGGTCGAGTCCGTCATTGACGCCCGCGGTGTACGCGTCGACCCAGGCGCGGTCGTCGTCCGCGAGCGCCGCGTAGGCACGGCGCGCGGTGTCGGCGAGGCGCACGCGGTGGGCGAACCGGTCCCAGGCGAGGCCCGGCTCGCCCAGGCGCTCGGCGAGCCGTCCCTCGGCGCGCCACCGGTCGACCTCGATCTGCCAGCCGCGGTCGAGCGCGGTGACGTACCCCTGGCCGCGCGCGAGCGCGAGCTCGTCCGTGGCGCGCACGTGCGGGACGCCCCACGCGTCGCGGTGCACCTCGAACCCGCCGGGGCCCGCCGTCACGTCAGCCCTCCCGCGCGGCGGGGTTGGCGAGCGTGCCCGCGTACAGCAGGGACGCGGACTGGTCGGCGAGGTCGACCATCTGGAGCGTGTTGCGCAGCTGGAGGCGGTTGAGGCACGAGTGCGCGAACCGCGGGGCGCGCAGGTCGACGCCGCTGCGCAGGTCGGGGTGGTCGGCGCGGTGGGCGTCGAGGCACTCCGCGACGAGACGCCAGAACCGGTCCTCGGGCAGCACGCCGTCGCCGGCGAGGATCGCGGCGAGGTGGCGCAGGACGCCGTCGAACACGTCGGTGAAGATCGCGAGCGCCTTCTCCTCGTCGCCGACGACGGCGCGCACCCGCTCGACGCCGGGCGGGAGCGGCGCGCCGCCGAGGACGGCGACCTCCTCGCCGACGTCCTTCATGACCGCGCGGACCACGACGTGGTCACGCAGGACGAGGATGAGGTTCTCGCCGTGCGGCATGAACGCGAGGTCGTGCGCGAGGAGGGCGTGGGCGAGCGGGCGCAGGTAGGCGTCGAGGTAGGCGCGCACCCAGTCGGCGGGGTCGAGCCCGGAGGCGCGGACGAGCGCGGTCGCGTGCGCGGCGCCGTCGGGGTCGCGGTGCAGGAGCGCGGCCATGGTGGCGAGCCGCTCCCCGGGCGCGGTGCGCGGCACGGGGCTCTCGCGCCACAGGGCGGCGAGCATCTTGCGGTGCGGGGACGGCGTGGCGGTGCGGTGGTAGACGTCGCCGGTGTACCCGATCGAGGCGAGCTCGCGCAGCACGGTGAACCCGCGGCCGCCGAGCTCCGGGTCGGCGGCGACGAGGTCGGCGACCCAGTCGTTGATCGCGGGGGTGTCCCGCATGTACGCGGGCGACAGCCCGCGCAGGAACCCCATGTTCTGGATCGCGAGCGCGACCTTCACGTAGTGGCGGCCGGGCCGCGTGAGGTTGGACAGCGTGCGGATCGACTGCTGCGGCTGGTACTCGTCGGCGCCCGGCCCGAGCGGGACGAGGTCGCCGCGTGCGACGTCGGCCGCGAACGTGATGGGCACGCGGTGCTCCCACTGCCACGGGTGCACGGGGAGGTAGAGGTAGTCGGCCGGGTCGAGGCCGCGCGCGGCGAGCCGGTCCGCGAACGCGGCGCGCTCGTCGGGCGTGAGCTCGGCCCCGTAGTGCGTCTCTTCTTCGAGGCCGGCGCCGAGCGCGAGGTGGGTGTGCTCGCGCCGCGCGGCGAGCCACAGCAGGCGCACGCGGCCACCGTTCTCGGGCGCGTACGCGCGGTACTCCGCCAGGCCGAACCCGATGCGCCCGTTGTTCGCGACGAACCCCGGGTGCCCCTCCGTCATGGCCGCCTCGACCTGCTGGAACGACGCGTCGAGGAGGTCGGTGGCGCTCGGCCCGCCGGTGCGCTCGTACCGCTCGAGCTTCGCGGTCGCGCTCGCGAGCGTCGACGACACCTCCTCCAGGTAGGTGGCGAGCAGGTCGTCGGGGATGCGCAGGTCGGGCTGGAGCTCGACGACGAGGTCGAGCGCGTCGACCGGCAGCTCGCGGGGCGCGCCGGCGCGGCCCGCGCCCGCCGGGTCGCCCGCGTCGTCCGGCAGGTTCGGCAGGTCCGGCCGGTCCTGCGTGGGGCGTCCGTCCCTCACGGTGCGCCGGATCGACGCCTCGTCGAGCACCCAGTGCTCGAGCGCGTACCGCCGCGCGCGGAAGCGGTACTCCACCGCGCCGTCCGCGACGGGCAGCACGTACTGCCCCGGCCCGTTCGCCTCGACCGGCCAGACCTCCGCGCGCGGCGCGAGCAGCCGCTCGTGGGTGAGCTCGGCGATCGTCTTCGCGACGAGGTGGCGGTGCGCGCGCTCGGCGAGGTCGGGGCGCAGGTGCGGGGCGAGGTCGACACCGTCGCCGAGCGGGCTCGCGTCGAGGTCGGCGCGCGTCGCGACGGCGAGGTGCGCCGTCTTGCCCGGGAGGTCCACCTCGCGCAGCACGCGGAACCCGGCCGCGGCGTTCTTCGCCGCGATCGCGGCGTTGCGCACGTCCGGCTCGACGACGACACGGCGGGCGCCACGGCCCGCGGGGTCGAGGCAGAACCGCACGACGGCGCCCATCACGGCCGAGGTGAACCCGCCGCGCGGGGGCCCGGCCGGGGGCGCGACGAGGAGGTGCATCCCGACGTCGCCGGGCTCCAGGAGCGCGGCGGCCGCGGGGACGTCGGCGAGCGTGACGCGCGCCGGGTCGTACGTCTCCACGAGGAACGTCGGCGCACCGTCGACCCGGCCGAGCCACGCGTCCTGGTGCGGGTCCGCGCGGACCGCCGCGAGGTAGTCGCGCACGCCGTCGACGTCGAGGTGGCCCAGCTGCCAGAACGCCGAGCGGGGGTGCACGAGCCAGCCCTGCACGAGCGCGGCGTCGCGCACCGGGTCGACGGGCTCGAGCGAGACGTCCGCGCGGCCGTCGCCGAGCCGGACCCGCACCGCGAAGGCGGCGCCCGGGCTCGCGCCCGACGCCGCAGCACCTGACGCCGTCGGGCCCGGCGACGGCACGGCCGACGCCGTCGTCGCCGTGGTGGTGGCGCTCATCGAGCCTCCCCTCCCGTGCGCTCGCCCGCCACGACGCGCGCCGCGGCGTCCGACGTGGCGGGCGTCGTCACGGGAGTGGTGGCCGGGGACGGAGAACCCGCGGGAGCCGCGTCGTCGGGCAGGCCGAACGTCTGGAAGGCGATGCGCTCCTCCACCGGGTACACCTCGCGCCCCGTGACGGTCCGCAGCACGACGGCGTTGCGCCACGCGGCGAACCCGAGGTCCGGCGCGGTGATGCCGTGGGTGTGCTCCTCACCGTTGAGCACGTGGACCCGGCGCGCGTCGTCGACCGTGTAGTCGCGTGCGACGTCGAACCGCCCGAGCTCGTCGAACCGGAGCAGGTGACGCACCGGGTCGAGGAACGCCGGGACCGAGGCGGCGTAGCCCGTCGCGACGACGAGCGCGCGCGTGCGGCGCTCGACCTCCCGCCCGAGCTGCGCGTGCCGCAGCCGCAGCACGTACTCCCCCGCCGGGGCGGCGGCGCCGGGCTGCCCTGGCACGCTCTCGTCGTCGCGCCCGCCGGTGGTCGGCCCGTAGCGTGCGGCGACGACCTCGGTGTCGGTGAGCAGCGTCGTCGGCACCGGGCGGTCGAGGCTCAGGCGGTACAGCGCGTCGTAGATCTCGTCCACGAGGTCGCCGCTGATCCCCTTGTACAGGCCCCGCTGCTCACGGCCGAGGAGCTGGCGCAGCTCGAGCGGCAGCGCGTGGAAGTGGTCGGTGTACTCCGGCGACGTCATCTCGAGCGTGAGCTTCGTGTACTCCATAGGGAAGAACCGCGGCGAGCGCGTCACCCAGTCGAGGCGGTACCCGGGGCGCCTCGCGTCGCCGTGCACGCCGTCGAGCAGGTCGCGGTAGACCTCGGCGGCCGACTGCCCGCTGCCCACGACCGTGACCGAGCCCGCGGCCGCGAGCGCGTCGCGGTGCGGCAGGTACTGCGCGCTGTGCACGAGCGGCCCGGCGCCCGGGTGCTCGCCGCGCGCGACCTCGTCCGCGAGCGCCCGCAACGCGGGCGGCAGCACCGGAGAGGTCCCGACGCCGAGCACGAGGTGGCGGCCCCGGTGCTCCTCGGTGCCGGTGACGCTCCCGTCGGACGCGAGCGTCTCGGCCCGCACGACGAACGCGTCGGCGGCCGGGTCGTGCTCGACGGCGACGACGCGCCGCGACCAGCGCAGCGAGCCCAGGCGGGCCGCGACCCAGCGGCAGTACGCGTCGTACTCGGCGCGCAGCGGGTAGAACGACTCGCGGATGTAGAACGGGTAGAGCCGGCCCGTGGCCTTGAGGAACGCGAGGAACGAGTACGGCGACGTCGGGTCCGCCATCGTGACGAGGTCGGCGAGGAACGGGACCTGGATCGTCGCGCCCTCGATCATCATGCCGGGGTGCCAGCGGAACTCGGGCGCGGCGTCGAGGAACACGGCGTCGACGTCGTCGAGGGGCGCGGACAGCGCGGCGAGGCCGAGGTTGAACGGCCCGATCCCCACACCGACGACGCCGCGCACGCGCGCCGGGTCGTGGGGCGCGGGCGCGGGGACGGGCGGGCTCGCCGTGGGAGCGGTCGTGGTCATCGGGTCACCGCCCCGGCGGTCGCGAGGGACGCCACGAGGTCCGCGGCGTGCGTCGCGACGTCGTCGTCGTGCAGCAGCTCGTCGCGCTCGACGAGCGCCTGGGCGGTCGTGCGCACGAGGTCGAGCACGTGGCGCACGTCCGCGAGCGTGACGGTCGGGTTGAGCAGCGTGAGCTTGAGGCACGGGACGCCGTCGAGCACCGTCTTGGCGACCACCGCGCGACCGGACTCGAACAGCACCCGCCGCACGAGCGGCACGAGGCGGTCCGCGTGCGCCGCGGACAGCCCGGGCGGCTCGTACCGGAACAGGACCGTGGAGAGGTCCGTCCGGCCCAGCACCCGCAGGTCGGGGTCGTCCGCGAGGTCGGCGTGCACCTGCGCGGCGAGGTCGCACACGGCGTCGACCATCGCGCCGACCCCGCCGGGCCCGAGCGCGCGCAGCGTCGTCCAGAGCTTGAGCGCGTCGAAGCGGCGGGTGGTCTGGAGCGACACGTCGACCTGGTTCGGCTCGGCGTTCTCGCGCGGGTTGAGGTAGTCCGCGTGGTGCGCGACGCGCTCCAGGTCGGCGCGCTCGCGCACGAGCAGCGCGCTCGCCGACACGGGCTGGAAGAACGCCTTGTGGTAGTCGACCGTCACCGACCGCGACCGCTCGATGCCGTCGAGCAGGTGCCGGCGCGTCGGGGACACCAGGAGCCCGCACCCGTAGGCGGCGTCGACGTGCAACCACACGTCGGCCGCGTCGCACACGTCCGCGACCGCGGCGAGCGGGTCCACGCAGCCGCGGTCGGTCGTGCCGGCGGTCGCGACGACCGCCATGACGACCTCGCCCGCGCCGTGCACCGCGTCGACGGCGGCCGCGAGCGCCGCGGGCACGACCCGCCCGTCGGCGTCGGCCTCGACCCGCACGACCGCGTCGTCGGCGAGGCCGAGCAGCAGGGCCGAGCGCGCGACGCTGAAGTGGCTGGACCCCGCCGCCAGGACGCGCAGGCGCGGCAGGACGGCCGAGCGCCCGAGCCCGTCGCGGGTGGCGCGCTCGACGGCGCGCTCGCGGGCGAGGAAGAGCGCGTGGAGGTTGGACTGCGTGCCGCCCGACGTGAGGACGCCGTCCCCGGCGACGTACCCGACGCGGCCCGCGGTCCAGCCGACGACGCGACGCTCCATGAGGGTCGCGACGGTCGACTGGTCGTAGGTGTCGACGGACGTGTTGATCGCGGCGAGCAGGGCCTCGGCACCGACCGCGGGCAGCGCGACCGGGCAGTTGAGGTGCGCGGCGTAGGTCGGGTGGTGGAACCACACGGCGTGGGTCGCGTAGAGGTCGGCGGCCTCGCGCAGCGCCGCGTCGGTCCCGACGCCGGGGCCGTCGAGGTCGGTGGCGTCGACGAGCGCGGCCAGGTGGGCGCGGCTCGCGCCGGACCAGGGCTGGTCGACGGCGGCCACGCGCGCGGCGACGTCGTCCACGACGGCGTGCAGGGTGCTCGCGTAGGCGCCTGCGGTCGCGCCGGTGAGCAGCGCCGGGGCGGTCGGGGTACCGTGCGCGGGCGCGACGGATCGTGCTGAGAGCATGCGAGGCTCCAGGACGGGGAGAGGACCGCCGCGGAGCGCGGCGGGGCAACCTGAGGTTTGCCTTGCCTAACCTAGCGCAGCGCGATCCCCCGTCAAGAGTGACCTGCGCCACGTCCGCCGTGGACGCGTGGCCACGCTGGGGAGAGGATGGCAGTCGCCCGTCCTGGTGCCCGAGGAGGCCGTGTGGAACCCACCGTCGCGACGACCCGTCCTGCGATCGTCACCGTGGACGACGACCCCGGGGTCTCGCGCGCGGTCGCGCGCGACCTGCGCCGCCGCTACGGCGACCGCTACCGGATCGTGCGCGCCGAGTCGGGTGCGGAGACGCTCTCCGCGCTGCGCGAGCTCGCGCTGCGGGGCGAGGACGTCGCCGTCGTCCTCGCCGACCACCGCATGCCCGGCATGACGGGCGTCGAGCTGCTCGAGCAGGCGATGGACCTCTTCCCCGCGGCGCGGCGCGTCCTGCTCACCGCCTACGCGGACACCGAGGCCGCGATCGAGGCGATCAACGTCGTCGACCTCGATTACTACCTCCTCAAGCCGTGGGACCCGCCCGAGGAGAAGCTCTACCCCGTCGTGGACGCCCAGCTCGAGGCGTGGTCCGCGACCGACCGGCGCCGCCCGGCCGAGACCGTCGTCGTCGGGCACCGGTGGTCGGCACGCTCCTCGCAGGTGCGCGAGTTCCTCGCGCGCAACCGCGTGCCCTACCGGTGGTACCCGTCGGAGTCCGCCGAGGGGGCGCGCCTGCTCACGGCCGCGCAGGCCGACGGCGAGACCCTCCCCCTCGTCGTCACGCCCGAGGGCGAGCCCCTCGTCGCGCCCGACGACGCGACGCTCGCCGAGCGCGTCGGGCTCGCCACGCGACCCGCGGCCGACTTCTACGACCTCGTCGTCGTGGGCGGCGGGCCCGCGGGGCTCAGCGCGGCGCTCTACGGGGCGTCGGAAGGGCTGCGGACGGTGCTCGTCGAGCGCACCGCGACCGGCGGACAGGCCGGGCAGAGCTCCCGCATCGACAACTACCTCGGGTTCCCCGACGGGATCTCGGGCGCCCAGCTCGCCGAGCGCGCGCGCCGCCAGGCCGTGCGGTTCGGTGCCGAGATCGTCACGACGCGCGACGCCGTCGAGCTCGACGTCGACGGCCCGGCCCGCTCGGTGCGGTTCCCCGACGGCACGTCGATCGACGCGCACACCGTCATCCTCGCGTCCGGCGTCTCCTACCGGCTGCTCGACGGCCCGGGCCTCGCCGACCTCGTGGGCCGCGGCGTGTTCTACGGCTCGGCGCTCACCGAGGCGTCCGCGTGCCAGGACCAGGAGGTGTACGTCGTCGGGGGCGCGAACTCCGCCGGGCAGGCGGCGCTGTACCTCGCGCGCGAGGCCAAGCAGGTCACGCTCGTCGTGCGGGGCGACTCGCTCGCCCGGTCCATGTCGTCCTACCTCGTCGAGCAGGTCGAGGCCCACCCGCGCGTGCGGGTCCTCACCCGCACGGAGGTCGTCGCGGCGTCGGGCGACGACCACCTGGAGCACCTCGAGCTGCGCGACCTCGACGCCGCCACCACCACGCGCGTCGAGTGCGGGTGGGCGTTCGTGTTCATCGGCGCCGCGCCCCGCACCGACTGGCTCGACGGCGTCGTCGCGCGCGACCCCCGCGGGTTCGTTCTCGCGGGCCCCGACCTCCTGCACGACGGCGCCCCGCCCGCCGGGTGGACGCTCGACCGCCCGCCCTACCACCTGGAGACGTCCGTGCCCGGCGTGTTCGCCGCCGGGGACGTGCGCGCGGAGTCGGCCAAGCGCGTCGCGTCCGCGGTCGGCGAGGGCGCCATGGCCGTCATGCTCGTCCACCGCTACCTCGAACAGCTCTGACCCTCGTCCCCGCGACACAGCCCCGACGACGCAGGCCCCGACCGAACCCGGAGGCGACACCGTGACCAGCACCGAGGACCCCACCACGACCCCGCCCACCGAGGCCGCGTCCGCGGCGACCGACCCCACCGCCGCGGCCGCCGCCGCGCGCGGGTGGTTGCCGTGCGACGTCGACGAGCTGCGCGCCACGTTCCTGTTCGAGCACCTCACCGACGACCAGCTCGCCTGGCTGTGCGCGACCGGGCACGTCGAGCGGCACGACGCGGGCTGGCTCTTCCACGAGGGCTCGCCCGCCGAGGCGTTCTACGTCCTGCTCGACGGCGGCGTCGCGCTGTTCCGCCGCGTCGGCGAGGACGAGGTGGAGGTCTCGCGCACCCGTCAGGTCGGGGTCTACCTCGGGGCGTGGAACGCCTACCTCGGCGACCGGCTGCCGCAGACCTACCTGCACTCGGCGCGCGCGCTCGAGCCCTCGCGGTTCTTCGTCCTCGCGGCCCACGACTTCGCCAAGCTCATGACCGAGTGGTTCCCCATGGCCGTGCACCTGCTCGAGGGCGTGTTCTGGGGCACGCGCGACGCGCAGCAGCTCGTCGGGCAGCGCGAGCGGCTGCTCGCCCTCGGCTCCCTGTCCGCGGGGCTCACGCACGAGCTCAACAATCCGGCCGCCGCCGCGGTGCGCGCCACCGGCACGCTGCGCGAGCGCGTCGCCGCCATGCGGCACAAGCTCGCGCTCATCGCCGACGGCCCCTACGACCGCGCCACGCTCGCCGAGCTGATCCGGCTCCAGGAGGAGGCGCTCGAGCGGTACGCGGACACGCGCACCGCGGACGCCGTCGGCGCCCTGGAGACCTCCGACCTGGAGGATCGCCTCACCGACTGGCTCGACGACCACGGCCTGCCCGAGGGGTGGCGGGTCTCCCCCGCGCTCGTCCAGGCCGGCATCGACGAGCCGTGGCTCGACCGCGTCGCCGCGCGGGTCGACGCCGGCGCGCTCACCGGCGCGGTGAGCTGGCTCGCGTACACGATCGAGACCGAGCAGCTCATGGCCGAGATCGAGGACGCCACGGTGCGGATCTCGACGCTCGTCGGGGCCGCCCGCCAGTACTCCCAGCTCGACCGGGCGCCGTTCCGGCCCGTGGACCTGCACGAGCTGCTCGACTCCACGCTGACGATGCTCGACCACACCCTCGACGGCGTCGAGGTCGTGCGCCGCTACGACCCCGACCTGCCCGCCGTGCCCGTGTACGCCGCCGAGCTCAACCAGGTGTGGACCAACCTCGTCGAGAACGCCGCGCAGGCCATGGCCGGCACCGGCACCCTCACCGTGACCACCCGGCGCGTCGACGACCACGCCGAGGTCGAGGTCGCCGACACCGGCCCCGGGATCCCCGACGACGTGCGCCCCCGCATCTTCGAGCCGTTCTTCACCACGAAGCCCGTCGGCCAGGGCACCGGGCTCGGCCTCGACATCTCGTGGCGCATCGTCGTGAACAAGCACCACGGCGACCTCGCCGTGACGTCCGTGCCGGGCGACACGCGGTTCGTCGTGCGGCTCCCGCTCGAACCCGCGCCCCCCGCCCCCGCCCCCGCCGCGGTCGACGCGCCCGACGGGCGCGCGTGACGGCCCCCTCCCCGGCGGCGGGGACGTCGCCGGTCGGCGAGGAGCGCCACGCCTCCTGGCTCGAGCTGTTCTTCGACCTCGTCGTCGTCGCGGGCATCGGCATGCTCGCCCACCTCCTCCAGGAGGACCACGACGGCGGCGGGCTCGCGCTGTACGTCGTGGCGTACACGGCGTTCTGGCTCGTGTGGGCGTGCTTCACCACGTACGGCAACGTCGCGGGCGAGGGTGCGCGGTCCCTGCCGATCCTCGCGGGCATGGCCGCGCTCGCCGTGATGATCGCCGCGGTGCCGGGCATCCACGACGAGCACGCCCAGGCGTTCGCCGTCGCCTACGTCGTGGGACGCCTCGTCGCCGCGCGCCCGTGGCGGCGCACGACCGTCGTCGTCGACCTGCCCGTCGTGCAGGCGCTCGCCGGGGTCGTGCCCTGGATCGTGTCGTGGTGGGCCGACGGCCAGACCCGCTACGTGCTGTGGGGTGTCGGCCTCGCGATCGACCTCCTGCTGCTCCTCACGCTCTCGGGCGAGCGGCTCGTGCGGCGCGCGCAGGAGCGCCTCGACGAGGTCCGCGAGCGCCGAGGCCGGGGGCGGGAGCTGGGCGGGCGTCGTGCGCGGCCCGGCGCGCCGGACCGCGGGCGGCGGCGCGACCTGGAGGTCCCGACGACGGTCGACGCGGCCGCGAGCGACGTGCCCCATCTCGGCGAGCGGCTGGGGCTGTTCGTCATCATCGTGCTCGGCGAGGGCCTCATCCAGGCGATCGACGCCGCGAGCGAGGCCGAGTGGGACCGCTCCCTGCTCGTGGCGGGCGCAGGGGCGTTCACCCTGCTGGTCGGCCTGTGGGCGCTCACGGTGCGCTCGGGCTACGCGGGCGTGGCGCTCCTGCGCCCGGCCGGCGTGCCGCCGCGCGTCGCGTGGTTCCTGCACCTCGTGACGACGGGGGCCCTCGCCACGCTCGCGGGCGCGCTCGGGGGCGTCCTGGACCGCCCGGCGCGCGCGCTCGAGCCCGGCGAGCTCGCGCTGCTCGTCGGGGCGTTCGCCGTCCACGGGCTGGTGTCCGCGGGCGTGCACGCCGTGCTGCGCGACGTCCGTACCGCGCTGGTGCTCGCCGTGCCCGTCGTGGCCGCCGGAGCGCTCGCCGCGTTCGGGGGCGGGTCCGTCTCGGCCGCGGGGCTCGTGTGGGTCCTGTCGGCCGCGCTGCTCGTCCAGCTCTCCCGTGCCGGGCGCGCGCACCGGCCGACGTCGGGCGACGCGGGGTCGGAGACGGACGTGCGGGACGACACCTGACTCCTCCCCGGCGCAAAGGCGTGGACGTCGCGCGCTCGCGGGCATAGCCTCATGGCGTCCGGTCGAGACCCGCCCGGACGCTCGACCATGACGACCGGTGAAGGGCAGGTGGACCCGCGTGACGCACGAGCGGTCCGTCGACCCGTCCCGAAGGGCGCTCCTCAGGTAGACGACGTGCGTCGTCCACCTGCAGAGCCGTCCTGGGGCACCGTCCTGGGGCGGCTCTCGTCGTCCCGGGGCACGGCACGCGACGCACGACAGGAGGAGCGACGATGAGCGAGGTGGTCATCTACAACCTCGGCGGCAGCCAGGAGCTCGGCCGCGTGTCGTTGCGCCACGCGATCCGCATGCTGCACCGGCAGGTCGCCGAGGTGCTGGAGGCCGTCGAGGGCGAGACGTTCGGGCCCTACCAGCGCCCCCGGTCGGTCGCGCTCGTGCGGTACGTGCACGCGCGCTGGGTGTACGAGCGCCAGGGCCGCGTCCCGTACTCGCGCGCCGCGCTCCTGCGCCGCGACCGCTACCGCTGCGCGTACTGCGGGGGCACCGCGACGACGATGGACCACGTCGTCCCGCGCTGCCAGGGCGGCACGACGACGTGGCTCAACGCCGTCGCCGCGTGCGAGCCGTGCAACGCGGCCAAGGGCGGGCGCACGCCCGAGCAGGCGGGCCTGCGGCTCCTGTCCAGACCGTTCGAGCCCGCGTTCCGCGACATCTACCCGTCGGCGCCCGCCCCGCGCAGACGCTGACGGGACACCGGCCGGCGCGCCCGGCCGGTCACGGTCTGCCCGGCCGGTGGCGGTGACACCGGCCGGGCTGGCCGCGCCCGAGCGGGCCGGGCTCCCCGGCGCCCGCGAGCGCGGCGGCGTCCGGGACACCGGCCGCGCCCCTCCCTCCTGGTGGAGCCGGTCCGCGTCACGCACCCACCTCGGGTCCCGGACCGCGCGAGGGAGCCCACGATGGCGACGGTCCGGATCGGGACGTTCAACGTCGAGAACCTGTTCGAGCGGCCGCGCGCGATGGCGGGCCCCTTGACCGCGGGGAACGCGGTCCTGGCGGCGCACGCCCGGGTCAACGCCCTGATCGCCGAGGAGCGGTACGGCCCCGACGTCCGCGCCGAGATCCTGGAGCACCTGGAGACGCTCGGCCTGGTGCGCGCCGACGCCGCCGCGCTCGCGCTGCTGCGCCAGGTGCGGGGACGGCTCGTGCGCCGCACCGGGTCGCAGGCCGCCGGGACCGCCCGCACGGAGGTGGTCGCGACCGGGCGGGGCGACTGGGTCGGCTGGGTCGACCTCGTCAAGGACCGGGTCGACGAGCTCGCGATGGTGCACACGGCGCGCGTCGTGGCCGACGTCGGCGCGGACGTCCTCGCGGTCGTCGAGGCCGAGAGCCGCGTCGCGCTCAAGCGCTTCACCGACGCGGGCGTCACCCGCGCCGGGCGCGCGCTCTACCCGCACGTCATGGTCATCGACGGCAACGACGACCGCGGGATCGACGTCGGGCTGCTCACCCGGCGACCGTACGAGATCGGGACCGTGCGCTCCCACGTCGACGACCGGGACTCGCGCGGCCGACTCGTCTTCGGCCGCGACTGCCCCGAGTACGTCGTCACGCTGCCCGGCGGCGGCACGCTCACCGTGCTCGTCAACCACTTCAAGTCCAAGGGGTACGGGACGCAGGCCGAGTCGGACGCGACCCGGCGCCGCCAGGCGACCCGCACCGCGGCGATCTACGCCGGCCTGCGTGCCCGCGGCGAGGAGAACGTCGTGGTCGTCGGGGACCTCAACGACACCCCGGGGTCGGTGCCGCTGCGCCCGCTCCTCGAGGGGACCGACCTGCGCGACGTCAGCGTGCACCGGGACTTCCGGGGCGACGGGCGTCCCGGGACGTACGGCAACGGGACCGCGAGCCAGAAGATCGACTACGTCCTGCTCTCCCCCGCGCTGTTCGAGCGCACCGTGGGCGGGTCCGTCTTCCGTCGGGGCGTGTGGGGCGGGAAGGACGGGACCCTGTTCCCGCACTACGACACGATGACCTCGCCGGTGCACGCGGCGTCCGACCACGCCGCCCTGTGGGCCGACGTCGACCTCGCGTGACGAGCCCGGCCGGGCGCCCGGGGCGGTGGGCGCCCGGCCGGGGCGTCAGTCCGCGCGGGCGAGGGCGATCGTCGTGGAGCCGCGCTGGCCGGCCTCGTAGAACATGTGCAGGCGGCCGTCGACCTCCACGAACGACGGCGCCGCGGCGCGCCCGTGGTCCGGTGCGGCGGACCCTGAGTCGTACAGGACGCCGAGGTGGTCCTCGCGGTCGAAGCCCGTCCCGACGCGCGCGACGTGGATGTTGCCCGAGCCCGCGTGGTAGACGACGTGGCCCCCGCCGTTGCGCGACCAGTAGTGCGCCCCCGACACCTGCCCGCCCTCCCCGGCGGCGGGCGTGATGAGCGGCTCCGGCTTGACCTGCCAGCCGGACGTCAGCACGTGCGACCAGCCGACGTAGATCTTGCGCGTCCCGCCGTGGTTCCCCATGAGCAGCATGACGTAGACGCCGGACTGCGTCGGGTGGGGGAAGACGCGCGCGTACGACGTCTCGCTCACCCCCGGGAGCATGTACGTGCCCACGACCCGGTTGTGGTACGTGAAGCTGCGGCCGTCGGCGGAGCTCGCGACCCGGGTCGTGTGGTTCTCGCCGTGGAAGAACAGGTAGATCCGGCGGTCCGCCGGGTTCCAGAACGCGTCGGGGCTCGACACGTGGCTCACGTCGAAGCCCGCCCAGGTGCGCGGGATGATCGGGTTGGCGGGGTGCTCGCGCCACGGGCCGGTGACGGAGTCCGCGTACGCCAGGCAGATGCCTCCCGGGGCGTCGTGCGGGGCGTAGTACATGTACCAGCGGCCGAGCGGGTTCTCGACGCGCCCGGCGACGTACCGGACCGAGGGGAAGATCAGCTCGTTCGTCGGGTTGTACCGCAACGTGCTCCGGTCGAGCGGCTGCCCGAGGTAGCGGAACGTCGGGAAGCCGGGCACGGCCGCGTGCGCGGGCGCCGGGGCGGCGAGCGTGCCGGTCGCGGTCGCGGCGCCGAGCACGACGGCACCCCGCAGGAGCGCGCGGCGGGTCAGGGGACGAGGGACGGGTGGGCGAGGGTCGTCCGGCATGCTGCCTCCACGGTGAGAGAGCGGGTGGGACGGCAGCCACTCTCACGAGGGCCCGCGACCAGGGTCAACACGATAATGAGAACTGCCGAACGGCCCGACGGCGGGCGCCGCGCGGGGGCGGGCCGAGCCGGAGGCCGCCCGCCGACCGATGAGTCCGCGGGGCGCCCCGGGTCTCCCCCTCGACCGCGCAACAGGGACGAGGAGGATCCATGGCCAAGGTGATCGCCGGGGCGACGGTGTCGCTCGACGGGTTCGTGCAGGACGCCGCCGGGAGCAGCGCCGCGCTCTACGCGGACTTCGACACGCTCGTCGGCAGCGACTACATGCGCCGGCTCCAGGACGAGACCGGCGCCGTGCTCATGGGGCGACGCACGTTCGACGGCGCCGAGGACCCCGACAGCTACGCGGAGGACTACGAGTTCCAGGCGCCGATCTTCGTCGTGACGCACCACCCGCTGCCCGTCGCGCCGCGCCGCAACGAGCGGCTGTGGATCGAGTTCGTCACGGACGGGGTCGAGGAGGCGGTGCGTCGCGCCGTCGAGGCCGCCGGCGGTCGCGACGTGACGTTCGTGGGCGGCGCGGACCTCTTCCGCCAGCTCCTCGCGGCGGACCTCGTCGACGAGCTCGCCGTCGACGTCATGCCGGTGCTCCTCGGCGGCGGCGTCCGCCTGTTCGACGGCGGCGTCCCCGCCACCCTGGAGAAGGTGAGCGTCGACGAGGTGGGTGTCCGCACCGCGCTGCGCTACCGGGTCGTGCGCGCCCGCTGATCCCGCTCAGGCGCCCCGGCGCTCACCGGCGCGATCCGTCCGGGTCCCGCGTCGCGCGACGTCGCGCGGTGCGCGGCCGAGGACCGCCAGAGGGTCGCGCGCGAGGTCGGCGACCGGCTGCCCGGTCTCCCGGCTGAGGGCGCGCAGCAGGCCGCCGCGGGTGGCGTAGCCCGCGGCGCGCGCCGCGGCGTCGAGCTGCGAACCGCCACGCAGCCGCGCGATCGCGACGTTGAGGTGGGCGCGCGTCCGCCAGCGCCCGAAGGGGAGCCCCGTCTCCTCGACGAAGAGCCGCTGCACGTGGCGCGCGCTCGCGCGCCGCCGGTCGGCGAGCTCGTCGAGCGTCGCACCCCCGCGCCGGGCGTCCTCGGCCACGGCGCGCGCGACCGGGTGCGACGGGAGCGTCAGCACGAAGTGGTCCCCCGCGATCCCCCGGAGCACCTCCTCGAGGGCCGCGCGGAACGGCGCGACCTGCTCCGGGGTCGCCGGGCCCGCGCAGAGCACGGCCGTCAGGACGTCCGTGACGGCCGGCACGACACCGAGCCGGTGCACGCGCACGGGCGGCTCGACGCCCGGCGAGAGCACCGGCCCGAGGGCCATCGCCCCGCCCGGCAGCCGCACGGAGTGCGGCACCCGCGGGGCGAGCCACACGCTCTCGTGCGTGCGCAGGGTCAGGGGCGCGCCGTCGGCGACCAGCTCCGCGGTGCCCGCGACGACGTGGACCAGGTGCGGCTCGTCGTGCGCGTGGGTGTCGTGGCCGAGGAAGCGGACGGCGTTCTCGGGGACGACGGCGCCCAGCGCCGTCGGGGTCATGCGGGTCTCCTCTCCGCGGCCGGCCGGGACGATCCCGCGACCTGTCCGCGACGCACCGTGCGGTCGTCACGTGTCGGTCGTGCCGCTCGTGCCGTCGTGTCGCGTCCGGGACGGTCCGTGTCACGTCCGGACACGGAACAGCGCCCAGGTGTGGTTAGCCTAACCTCGCGAGGTGCGCCGCGGTGACGCCGTGCGGCCCCCGCGTCCCTGCTCCCGAGTGCGAGGTCCCATGCTGCCGTCCCGCCGTCCCGCCCGCCGCCCCCTCACCGCGCTGGCCGCGCTCGTCGCCGCCGCGACGCTCGCGCTCTCCGCGTGCTCGGGCGGTACCACCACGTCCGACGCCGGGGCCGAGGGCTCCGGCGAGCCCGCCGGCTCGTCCGCTACCGCGGCGGAGCGCGTCGTCTCGACCGACCAGGGCGAGGTCAGCGTCCCGACGGACCCGCAGCGCGTCGTCGTGCTCAACCATGCGCTCGCCGGGTACCTCTACGCCCTCGACGTCCCCGTCCTCGCCACGGTGCCCGAGGTGACCGACGACCCCGAGCCGGCCTTCTCCCCGCTCTGGGCGCAGGAGGCCGAGGACGACGGCACGGAGCTCCTCGAGTGGAGCGCGGACGGCTTCAACCTCGAGGCGATCCTCGCGCTCCAGCCGGACCTCATCGTCGGCGGCGGGTGGGGCTTCCCGCTCAAGCAGGCGACCGACGTCTACGACGGCCTGAGCCGGATCGCGCCGACCGTCCTCGTGAGCGGCACGTACACGACGTGGCAGGGGCAGTTCGCGTTCCTCGCCGAGGACGTGTTCGACGACGCGGCGACGTACGACGAGCTCGCCGCCGGGTACGAGGACCGGCTCGCGGAGGTGCGCGACGCGATCACCGTGCCCGTGGGCGAGACGGCGTTCCTCGCCCGCACGGCGGAGGGCACGACGTACGCCCTCCAGGAGGGCGAGGGCCTCCCCGCGATCTTCGAGCGGCTCGGGTTCGCGGTCCAGCCGATCCAGGAGCAGACCGGCGCCGAGCCCTACACGCCGGGCGGTGACATGTTGGAGGTGTCGGCCGAGCAGGTGACGTCGGTCGTCACCGCGCCGAACGTGTTCGTCATCGGCTTCAACGGCGCGGAGGTCGACCTCGATGCGCTCGCCGCCGACCCGGTGTTCGCCGGGCTGCCGTCGTTCGCCGCGGGGAACGCCCACGAGCTGCCCACGTGGACGATCCGCAGCGACTACCACGAGGCGATGGCCCTGCTCGACGTCGTCGAGGAGCAGTTCTCCTGATGGCCCAGCACCGGCTGCGCACGCATCCCCTCGTCCTGCGGCGCGTCGAGGTCGCGCGCGTCGTCGACGTGACGCCCCGCATGCGGCGCGTGACCCTCGTCGGCCCGGAGCTCGGCGCGTTCGAGCGCGACGGCATGCCGATGCCGGCGTTCGACGCGCCGTGGTTCGACGACCACGTGAAGCTCGTCCTCGCGTCCGACGGCGACGTCGCGTCCGCGCTGCCCGTGCAGCGTGCGCACGGCATCGACTGGCCGCCCGCGCCGAACCGGCAGGGGCGCGACTACACGCCGCGCCGCTGGGACCCGGCGGCGGGCGAGCTCGACCTCGACCTCGTGCTGCACGGCGACGGGCCCGCCGCCGCGTGGGCCGAGGCGGCGCGCCCGGGCGACGTCCTGTGGTTCGTCGGCCCCAAGGCCTCCACCGTGTGGCCCGACGACGTCGACTGGGCCCTGCTCGCGGGCGACGAGACCGCGCTGCCCGCGATCGGCCGCTTCCTCGACGAGCGCCCCGTGGGCGTGCCCGTGCAGGTGGTCGTGACGGTCGGCGACGCGTCCGCGCGCCAGGACCTCGCGCTGCGCCACGGCGACACCGTCCGCTGGGTCGTCGCTCCCGAGGGCGACCGTGCCGCGCTCGGCGAGGCGGTGCGCGCCCTCGCCTGGTGGCCCGGGCACGTCTACGCGTGGGCCGCGAGCGAGAGCCGGGCCCTGCTCCCGGTGCGCCGCTACCTCACGCGCGAGCGCGCCGTGCCCCGCACGCACGTCGACGTCACCGGGTACTGGCACGCGCAACCGGCGCCCTCGGGCGCGAGGCCGGGCGGCACGGCGGGCAGCACCGTCGGCGACACCTCGGGCGGCGTCCCGGGCAGCACCGCGACCGGCAACCTCCCCACGGCGCAGCCCGCGGGCGTGCCGTCCCCCGTGCCGTGGCTCGCGACGCGCGCCGCGCTGCAGCTCGGGCTGCTCGACGCGCTCGGCGACGGCCCGCGCGACGTCGCGGCGCTCGCCGAGGCGGCCCGCGTCGCGCCCGGGGCGGTCCGGGTCCTCGTGGACGTCCTCGCGGCGTCGGGGGTCGTGACCTCGGACGGAGAGACGGTCGCCCTGGCCGACGCGGGCGAGGACCTCCTCGACGACGAGCACGCGCGCGACGAGCACGAAGGGCTGGAGGCCGACGCCGTCCTCGCGCTCGCCGCGCTCGCCCCGGCGCTGCGCGAGGGTGCCCCGGCGTGGGCGCGCTCGCGCGGCCGGACCCTGCGTGCGGAGGTCGAGGCCGACGCCGACCTCGCCGCGGAGGTCGTCGAGGGCGCCGACGTCCTGCCGTACGTGCTCACCGGCCTCCCGACGTGGCCCGTGTGGTCGGACGCGCGGTCGGTGGCCGTCGGCGGGCCGGGGGCGCTCGTCGTGGCCGACCTGCTCGCGGACGTGCCCGGCGACCGCACGACGACGCTCGTCGAGGACCCCGTCCCCCTCGCCGTCCTGCGCGAGCAGGCCGGCACGGGCTCGCCCCACGTCACGTCCGGTTCGTGGCCCGTCGCCGACCTCGCGGTGTGCGCGCTCGGCACCGGGCACCGTACCGACGACGAGGTGGTCGCGCTCCTCGCCGCGATGCGGGCCGCCGCGCGTCGGGCCGTGCTCGTCGAGGACCTCACGCCCGACGGCCTGAGCCCGCACGCGCACGAGCACGCGCTGCTGTCCCTCGCGACCACGGGGTCCGGACCGCGCACGCCCGCCGACGTGGCGCGGCTCGCCGCACGCGCCGGGTGGCGCGTCGTCGGGCACGACGCCCTCGGCTGGGGCGTCGCGCGGGTCGAGCTCGCCCGCTGACCCGCGGCGGGGCGGGCCGCGCCGCGGTCCGCCCCGCCCGTGCGCTCAGGACCGGCGGGCCAGCCCCGGGGCGGCCGCCGCGACGAGCAGCGCGGTCGCCGCCGCGAACACCACGACCATGAGGTGCAGCGGCTCGACCGTGAGCGACAGCCCGAGGAGCAGGACGGGGACGGCGAGCCCCACGTACGCGACGAGGAAGACCCCCGCGAGGACCTCGCCCCGGCGGCCCGGGTCGGCCAGCGCCCCTGCCGTCGCGAGCGCGCCCCGGAAGAGGATGCCCACGCCCGCGCCCGCGACGACGGCGCTCGCCACGAACCCGGGCAGGCTCGCCGTGCCGACGGAGACGGCGAGCAGGGCGAGCCCCACGAGGGTCAGCGCGACGGCGAGCGCGACCTGGCGCCGGCGGGCGAGCCGGCCCGTCGCGAGCTGCGCGACGGCGGCCATGGCGAACACCGCGGCGGAGACGAGGCCCGCGACGAGGCGCGACTCCTCGTGCATGACCGTCGCGAGCACGCTCGGCGTGAGGGACGTGAAGAGGCCGAAGACCGCGAACCCCGCGAACGCGGCGGCGGCCGCGGCGGCGAACGTGCCGCGCCCGGCGCGCGGCACGGCGACCCGCTGCGGGCGGTAGCGGTACGGGGCGGCGGCGGGCGCCACGGTCTCCGGCACGAGCGCGGCGGCGAGGACGGCCGCGGTCAGCAGGACGGCGAAGGCGACGTACGGCGTCGTGAGCGGCGCGGGCGCGGCCTGGGCGAGCAGCCCGCCGACGAGCGGGCCGAGCGCGAGGCCGCCGATGTTCGCCAGGCCCGCGACGGCGCTCGTGTCCGCCGGGCCGCCGGGGCGGGCGGCCCCCGGAGCTCGGCGAGGTGCGCGGTCGCCGTCGCGGTGACGGCCCCGATCCCCACGCCCGAGACGAGGCGCGCGACGACGAGGCCGCTCAGACCGTCCAGCAGCAGGAACAGCACCGCCGCGACGAGCTCGGCCGCGAGGCCGAGGAGCAGCACGCGACGACGGCCGAACCGGTCGCTGAGGTGCCCGACGAGGTAGAGGCTCGCGGCGACCCCGACGGCGTACGCGGCGAAGACGACGGTCACGGCGACCGTCGGCAGGCCGTCACGCGCCTGGTACAGCGGGTAGAGCGGCGTCGGGACCGTCGAGAACGCCATCGCCGTCGCGAACGCGAGCGCCACCACGAGGAACCCGGACCCGTGCGAGACGAGCGGCCGCGCGCGCCGCGCACGCGGTGGCCGGGAGGGCCGCTGCGCGTCGTCCGGTCGCGCGGGTGCGGAGCGGGTCGGGGGTGCCGAGGTCGTCGTCATGCGTCCACGGTGCGCCGGGGTCCGTGATCGTGTCCAACGACTTCTGTCGATCCTACTGATCGCCTTTCGCGATGAATGATCGTTACGCTGAGCGGCATGGAGACGCGCCAGCTCGAGTACTTCGTCGCCGTGGCCGAGGAGCTGAGCTTCACGCGCGCCGCCGCGCGCGTCTTCGCCGTCCAGTCGAGCGTCTCGGCGGGCGTGCGCGCGCTGGAGGCGGAGCTCGGCGCCCGCCTGTTCGAGCGCACGCGGCGCTCGGTCGCGCTCACGTCGCAGGGGGAGGCGCTGCTCCCCCGGGCCCGGGCGGTGCTCGACGCCGTGGACCAGGCCCGCGCCGCCGTCGCCCCCGGACCGCACCACGTGCGCGGCACCGTGCGGCTCGGGGTGTTCACGAACCTCGGGTACCTCGGGCTGCCGCGCACCCTGGCCGCGTTCCGCGACCGGCACCCCGGCGTCGTGCTGCGCCTCACTCCGTCGCCCGCCGGGTCGACGGGCCTCGGGGAGGACGTGCGGCGCGGCGTCGTGGACGTCGCGTTCACCGGGCTGGGGCCCGAGGACCATCCCGGCCTGCGCTACACGCGCCTGACGTCGTCGACCTTCGTCGCGGTCCTGCCCGCCGACCACGCGCTGGCCCGGGCGCGGTCCGTCGCACCCGGCGACCTGGCCGACGAGCACGTGGTGACGACGCCGCGCGGGTTCGGCAACCGGGTGGTCGCCGAGCGGGCGTTCGCGCACGCGGGCGTCGCGCCGCGCGCGGACACGGAGGTGGCCGACGTCGGGGACCTCCCCGCGTTCGTCGCCGCCGGGTTCGGCGTGGCGGTGGTCCCCGCGGACATGTACGAGCCCGCGCCCGGCGCCGTCGCCGTGCCGCTCGACGCACCGGAGGCGTGGTCCCTCGGGCTCGTCACGCGACCGCACCCCGGCGCGGCCGCGGCGGCGCTCGTCGCGTCCCTCGTCGCCTCGCTCGTCACGGAGGCGGAGCGGGCTCCGGGGGCACCGACGGGCCCCGCGCCCGCGGACCCGTCCGGGCCGCGCTGATAGCATCGACGCGTGCTCATCGAGGTCGACAGACTCTAGCCGCCGAGCCGTCGGCGGCCCGCCCCAGCGCACCCCTCGCCCCCGCTCCGCCCCGTCGGAGCCCTCCTCGGCGACCCTGGCCCGGCTCGTGCCGCAGCCCCGGCGTGCCTGGACGACGCCCCACCGCTCCCGCCACCGGCGGCCCGTCCGCGCGCCCGCGCGACGACGGCCCGCCCGTCCTTCCCGGCACGACCACGCCCGCGGCACCGCGGGCCGAGGAGCACACCCATGTCCACCCTGCACCGGTCCGCGGTGACGCTGACCGACCTCACGTTCGAGTGGCCCGACGGCACCGTCGCGCTCTCCCACCTCTCCGGCACGTTCGGCACCGGCCGCACGGGCCTCGTCGGCGACAACGGCGCCGGCAAGTCCACGCTGCTGCGCCTCGTCGCCAGCCTGCTCACGCCGACGTCCGGGCGTGTGACGACCACCGGCGACGTCGCCTACCTCCCGCAGACGCTCACGCTCGGCCTCGACGCGAGCGTCGCGCGCCTGCTCGGCATCGACCGCACGCTCGACGCCCTGCGCGCGATCGAGTCCGGCGACGTCGACGAGCGGCACTTCGACGCCGTCGGCGACGACTGGGACGTCGAGGCGCGAGCGGCCCAGGCGCTCGCCGAGATCGGGCTCGACGGCGTCGGCCTCGACCGGCGCGTCGGCGAGCTGTCCGGCGGCGAGGCGATGCTCGTCGCGATCAGCGGCCTGCGGGTGCGGCGCAGCGCCATCACGCTGCTCGACGAGCCGACGAACAACCTCGACCGCGGTACGCGCGCCCGGCTCGCCGCGCTCGTCGACGACTGGCCCGGGACGCTCGTCGTCGTGAGCCACGACCTGGAGCTCCTCGAGCACGTCGACGAGACCGCCGAGCTGCACGCGGGCACGCTGACCACGTTCGGCGGCCCGTACAGCGTGTGGCGCGCCCAGCTCGAGGCCGACCAGACCGCGGCGGCGCAGGCGGCGCGGACCGCCGAGCAGACCTTGCGCGCCGAGAAGCGCCAGCGCGTCGAGGCCGAGACCAAGCTCTCACGGCGCGAGCGGACGGCGCGGACCGCCCAGGCCAACCGCACCGGCTCGCGCATCTCCATGGGGCTGCGCGCGTCCGCGGCCCAGGTCTCGGCCGGCTCGATGCGCCAGGGCCTGGACGCCAGGGTCCAGGCCGCGCAGCAGGCGCTCGACGCGGCGGCGGCCCGGGTGCGCGACGACGAGCACGTGCACCTCGTGCTGCCGGACCCCGACGTCCCGCGCGGCCGTCGCCTCGCCGAGCTGCACGGGACGAACCGCACCGTCGTCCTCCAGGGACCTGAGCGGGTCGCGCTCGTGGGGGCCAACGGCACCGGCAAGACGACGCTCCTGGAGAACCTGCTCGCGGGGCGCACGCCCGAGCCGGGACGCGCCGGCGGGACGCTCCTCACCGACCGGGTCGGGTACCTCTCGCAGCGGCTCGACGGGCTCGACGACGCGCGCAGCGCGCTCGACAACGTCCGCGACGGCGCCCCGGGGACGGCTCCGGGCACGGTCCGCAACCACCTCGCACGCCTGCTGCTGCGGGGGTCCGCCGTGGACCGCCCGGTGGGCACGCTGTCGGGCGGGGAGCGGTTCCGGGTCGCGCTCGCACGCCTCCTGCTCGCCGACCCGCCCGCGCAGCTCCTCGTGCTCGACGAGCCGACGAACGACCTCGACGTGCGCAGCGTCGAGCGGCTCGTCGAGGCGTTGTCGGGCTACGCGGGCGCGCTGCTCGTGGTGAGCCACGACGCCGGGTTCCTCGACCGCCTCGGGGTCGACGTGCGGCTCGAGCTCGACCGGGACGGCGCGCTCCACGCGGTGCCCGCGGGCGTGGCAGACCCGGCCCGCTGAGCGCCGGTCCGGGGCGCCCCGCTCGACGGGCCGCCCCGGACCCCGGACGATGGAGCCGGGACCACCGGCCGGGAGGGGGACCCGTGGGCTGGTACACCGAGCACGTCGTCGGCACGGGCCGCGCCCCGGCGCTGTTCGCGCTCGTCGGGTTCGTCGTGACGTTCGTCGTCGTGCGGTCGATCACGCGCCGCATCCGCGCCCGCACCGAGGCCGCCGCAGCGACGACCACGGGGGCGCCCGGGCACGAGCCCCCGGACGACGGTCGGCCGCCGTCGGGGCGGTCCCTCCTCGGGGACGTGTCGATCGGGGGCGTCCACGTGCACCACCAGGTGTGGGGCATCCTGCTCGTGCTGCTGACCGGCATGCTCGAGTTCCGCTACTCCCCCGGGCACCCGTGGTCGGAGGTGCTCGCGCTGCTGTTCGGCGCGGGCGCCGCGCTCGCGCTCGACGAGTTCGCGCTGTGGCTCTACGTCGACGACGTCTACTGGTCCGAGGAGGGTCGGCGCTCGATCGACGCGATCCTCGTCGGCGGGGCGCTCGGCGGGGCGCTGCTCCTGTCCGCGTCACCGATCGGCGTGACCTCGGACGGCACCTCCGGCGGCTGGCTCGCCTACACCGTGACGGTCGTCGTGCACCTCGCGCTCGCGTTCGTGTGCGTCCTCAAGGGCAAGCTCGCGACGGGCCTGGTCGGCGTGGTGGTCCCGGTCGTCGCGCTCGTGGGCGCGGTGCGGCTCGCGAAGCCGTCGTCGTTCTGGGCCCGACGCCGGTACGGGCGCCGGCCGCACCGGCTCGCCCGCGCGCAGGAGCGCTTCGGGGCGCGCTACCGGGCGCGCAGGGAGCGCGTACGGAACCTCGTCGGCGGCCGGGCCGACGACGACCCGCCGTCGGCATAGGGCAGGGCCGTCAGGTCAGGTCGGGCGCGGCCCGCACGACGGCGGCCATCGCGGCGGTCGCCGCGGCGTCGGCGTCGGCGTACCGCCAGCCCGGGCTCACGACCCGCGCGTGGTCGTTGAGGGCGGCGAGCACGTCCAGCACCGCGGTGCCCAGGGCCCGCGCGTGCGGCGTGAGGCCGCCGCGGATCTTCAGCTGACCGAGCACGATCGCGATCTGCGCGCGGGCCTCGGCCGCGAGCGCCGCCTCGTCGACGTCGCCGCGACCGAGCCGGTCCACCGCGCCCTGCCGACCGGCCGCCCAGACGTCCTCGGGGACGCCGAGGTCCCACGCGGCGAGGAGGCCGTCGACGAAGGCGGGCAGCGCGTCGTCGCGCCCGTCCGCGGCGTACCACTCCTCGAGGTCGCGCAGCGCGTCGTGCCCGGAGTCGTTGCCGAACGGCGCGAAGTCCTCGCCCTCGTCGTAGAACGGCTCCGGCGCGAGGGACACGAAGGCGGGGTGGCTCGTCGCGGGCGACAGCCCCTGGTCGGGGTCGTCGAGGAACAGCGTCATGGGGGCGACCCTAGACCGGCGCGGGGCGTGCCGTCGCGCGCGCCCGTCGTCGGGGCCGCCGTGCGGACCGACGGTCCCGCGCCGCGGGAATCCCCTCGATGCGCAGGCCGCGCACGTGCCAGGGTGGGCGCATGACCGACGCCACCGACGTGCGCCCCGACGCCCTGGAGCGGGTCGCGTGGCCCGTGCGGACCGCTCGCCTGACGCTGCGCCGCGCCCGGCCGGACGACGCGGACGCGCTGTTCGCCTACCGCAGCCTGCCCGAGGTGGACCGGTGGCTCACGCAGCGGTTCACCGCGGTCGAGGAGTGGCGCGAGCACCACGTCGAGCCGGGGCGGCTCGCGACGACGCTCGTCGTGGAGCACGAGGGCGCCGTGGTCGGGGACCTCTACCTCGCGGTGCGCGACGGCTGGGCGCAGCGCGACGTCGTCGACCGTCCACACGACGACGAGGCCGAGATCGGCTGGGTGCTCGACCCGGCGCACCAGGGGCAGGGCTACGCGACGGAAGCCGTGCGGGCGCTCCTGCGGGTGTGCTTCGAGGACCTGGGGCTGCGGCGCGTCGTGGCGAACGCGTTCCTCGCGAACGAGCCGTCGTGGCGGCTCATGGAGCGCGTGGGGATGCGGCGCGAGGGCGTGGGGGTGCGCGACTCCCTGCACCGGGACCTGGGCTGGGTCGACGGCGTCGTGTACGCGCTGCTGGCCGACGAGGCGCGCGCGGGCGCTTGACCCTGACGCGACGTCAGGGCGCAGGCTGCCCGCATGACCGACACGTTCCCCGCCTTCGACCTCTCCCCCGTCCCCGCCCCGGGGCCCGACGCCGTCGCCCCGGAGCCGTTCCGCGGCATCTACGGCATGCCGCAGCTCGTGACCGTCCCGACGGACGACCTCGCGGCGTCCGTCGAGCTCTGGACGCGCGGGCTCGGGTTCGTCGACCTGTTCTCCGTGCCGGACGGCATGGTGCACCTGCGGCGCTGGGCGTTCCAGGACGTGCTCCTCGTCCCGGGCACCCCGGCGCCCGACCTGCCGGCCCTGACGGTGAGCTTCTCGTGGGTCCTGTCGCAGGTCGACACGATCGTCGCCGCGTGCGAGGCGGTGACGCCCGGCTGCACGACGGGCCCGCGCGAGATGCCGTGGGGGTCCGTCGAGGTCGAGGTCCGCACGCCCGAGAACGCGCGCGTCGTCATGACGGCGGCGCGGCCGTTCGTCGCCGGGAGCGACTCCGCCCGGTTCCTGGAGGGCATCGGGATCGAGGCGCCCGCACCGTGAGCACCGCGGCTCCGCGGCTCCGCCGTGGAGGCTGGGTCACGTGACCACCGACCCGACCCCCGGGCGCCTCGGGAGGCGCGACGAGCGCTCCCGGCGGACGGGCGTGCGAACGCGGCGGCGGGGTGTGAGGCTGTGATCCCCGCCGCCGCACCACCCTCCCAGGAGCCCCGCATGCCCGCCACCCCCGCCCCCACGGCGGGCCCCTCCCTCGCCGCCCCGGGACGCGGCGCGCTCGTCGCGGGCGACGCGGTCCGGGCCGCGGCCGCGCTCAGCGTCGTCGCGGCCGGCGCGGCGCTCGACGGCGTCGGCGTCGCGCTGTTCCTGCTCGTGCTCGGCGGGACGATGGTGCCGCGCGCCCTCGGGGTGACCGGCGTGCTCGACGTCGGCTACGGGGCTGCGCTGCTCGCCTCCGCCTGGGCCGCCCAGCTCGAGTGGTACCGCGCGGTGCCGTGGCTCGACCTGCCGGTGCACGCCGTGTGCACCGGGCTCATCGCGGCGCTCGCGACGGTGACGCTCGTCCGGGTCGGTGCGCTGCCCTCCCCGCACGCCGACGGCCTGCCGTGGCGCACGGGCGTCGTCGTGGTGACCACGGGTCTCGGCGCGGTGCTCGCGATCCTGTGGGAGCTCGGCGAGTGGGCCGGGCACACGTTCCTCGACGACCGGATCGGCGTCGGCTACGGCGACACGGTCACCGACCTCGCGACCGGGCTGCTCGGCTCCGCCGTCGCCGGGGTCCTCCTCGCGCGCGGCACCGCGGTCCGCGAGGTCCGACCGTGACGCCCCGGACCGCCCCGACCGTGTCGGTCGTCGTCCCCGTCCGCGACGACGCCGCCGCCCTCGATCGCTGCCTGGCGCGCATCGCGCAGCAGACCGTCGCGCCGCTCGAGGTCGTGGTCGTCGACAACGCGTCCCGCGACGACTCGGCGCTCGTCGCGCGGCGCTGGGGTGCCGTCGTCGTGCGCGAGGACCGCGTCGGCATCCCCGCCGCCGCCGCGACCGGGTACGACACCGCGCGCGGCGACGTCATCGCGCGGCTCGACGCCGACTCGCTCCCCGACCCGGAGTGGGTGCAGCGCGTCGTGGACCGCATGGCCGCCGACCCGACCCTCGACGCGATGACCGGCACCGGCACGTTCGACGACCTGCCGCGCGGCGCGCGCGCCGCCGTCGCGATCGTCTATCTCGGCGCGTACTACGTGCTGTGCCACCTCGCGCTGGGCCACACCGCGCTCTGGGGTTCGTGCATGGCCCTGCGCCGCTCGGCGTGGACCGCCGTGCGCGACGCCGTCGTGCGCGACGACCCCGAGGTGCACGACGACCTCGACCTGTCGTTCCGCCTCGGTCCGGGCCGACGCACGGTGCTCGACCGGTCGTGGCGCGTCGGGGTGTCGGCGCGCTCGCTGCGCGGGCGACGCCAGCGCCGTCGCCGCATGGACCGCGCGTGGCGCACGCTGCGCCTCAACTGGACGGTCGCGCCACCGTGGGAGCGGTGGCGCGACCGCTGGCGCTGACGCGCACCGGCGCTGCCCGGCCCGCATCCGGACCCGGACCCGGACCCGGACCCGGACCCGGACCCACGCTCAGTCCGCGTTGCCGCGCCAGGTGCGCCGCCGCGTCGCGCCCGGGGCCTCCTCGCGGTCGAGACGCGCGAGCAGCGCCGCGAGCGCCGCGGCGATCGGCTGGCCGGTCGCGTACTCGACGAAGAGCCACTGCCCGGCCGGGTTGATCTCCAGGAACACGTAGTCGCCCTCGGGCGTGCGGCGCAGGTCGACCGCCCCGTACCAGAGGCCGAGCACCTCCATGAGCCGCAGGAGCGCGGTGGCGACGTGCTCGGGAAGGTCGTGCACCGACGTCGGGCAGTGGTGGGTGTCGACGCGGAAGTCGTACGCGTACGCCGACTCCTCGGTGCGCAGCTCGGCCGCGAACAGCTCCGTGCCGACGATCGTCACGCGCACGTCCGACCCCGCGACGGCCTCCTGGAAGATGACCGGCGCGTAGCGCACGCTCTCGATGAGCGCGAGGTCCGCCTCCCGCACGGGGCGGGTCTCGCGCCACGTCGCGGGCGTGCCGCTGAACGGCTTGAAGATCACGCGCCCCGGTTCCCGGTGCAGGAACTCCCGGGCGCGGGCCGGGTCGTTCGTCATGCACGTGCGCGGCACGCGCAGCCCCAGGCGCGCGGCGACCTGGAGCTGCCACATCTTGCGGGACCCGGCCTCGTCGCGGTCCGGGTCGTTGACCCACGTGGCGGGCAGGCACGACCACAGCCCGGACACCGCCGCGGCCACCTCACCGTGGGCGAAGCCGCGGTCCTGGGCGGAGCGCAGGTCGTCGTGCAGCGCGAACGGCTGCGGGCGGCGCCACCACACGGCGCGCAGCGTGGTGGTGTCCACCGCGCTCACGCCCTCGGCGCTCGTGTCGACCCAGTCGGCGCGCCACCCCGCGGCGTCCTGCGTCGAGGTGAGCGCCACGTCGCGGGGCGCGTGCCCCGTGTCGAGGAGCGCGTGGGGCGCGCCGAGCGCGTCCAGGTGGCGGACGACCTCCGTGGTGTGGAGGTCGTCCGCGTGCGACACGATGCCGATCATCGCGGTCTCCCGGTCCGGTCCGTGAGCGAGGTCGCCCGGGTCACTGCCCGGCCTGGAGCTCGGCGAGCGTGGCCTCGACGGCCTCGAGGGTCGCGCGCGCCTCGGCGACGGCCTCGACGAGCGCGCCGACGACGTCGACCGCCCCGCCCGGCCCCTCCTCGTCCACGAGCGACTCCGCGCCCTGGACGAAGGGTCGCGCCCCGGCGAGCGCGCCCGCCTGCACGAGCCGCCCGATCGCGGGGTTGACCACGGGGTCGACGAGGTCGCCGGGGTCGAAGATGCCCTCCTGGAGCGTGTCGCCCGGCCCGGTGCCGACGTCGCCCGCGAGCCCGGTGCCGACGGGGTTGTCCGCGGCGAAGCGGGTGTCGCCCTGGAAGACCGAGTCGAGGGCGCGCGGCGTGCCGCCCTGGTCCCGGAGGAACGAGGTCCCGATCTGGTCGGCGACCGTGTGCGAGTCGGCCTGCCGGATCGTCAGCACGTCGACGGCGCGGGCGGTGTCGGCGCCCAGGAGCGTGCCGACCTGGTCGGCGGCCTTGACGGTCGCGATGACGTCCTGCGCGAGGGACGTGAAGCCGTCGTCGGCGGTCGCGGTGCGCGCCCCGTGGGGCAGGGCCTGGAGCGTCGGCGAGACGGCGCGGATGCCCGCGATCGCCGTGCCGAAGTTCGACCCGGTCCCGGCCGCGTTGCAGCCGCCGTTCGTGTGCACGCCGACGAGCTCGCCCGCGGGCCCGAGGATCCCGGACCCGGAGTTGCCGCCGAGCGTGTCGATGTCGTCGTAGCGGACCTGGTTCGTCGTGACGACCGTCGCCGGGCCGGCCTCGACACGCTTGGGCATCCCGGCGGGGTGCCCGATGATCGCGAGCATGTCGCCCACCGCCGGGTTGGCCGCGGCGACGGCCGTGAACCCGTAGGTGTTCCCCGGGTTGCCGCCCACGCGCACGACGGCCATGTCGAGGCCGCCGAGCCGGTACTCGACGAGCGCGACGATCGGGAAGTTCTGCTCGGTGCGCAGGACACCGGACGGGTCCACCTGGAACAGCACGTTGATATGCATGCTCGTCGCGATCTGCTGCGGCGTGATGACCTGCATCGACCCGTTCTGCCGGGGCAGGACCCAGCCGTCCGCGCTCTGGTCGAACAGGTGGCCGCACGTGAGGACCAGGTCGGGCGCGATGAGGGTGCCGCTCCCCCAGCGCACGCCGTCGACGTTGCCGGGGTTGGTGAAGACGCCGCCGAGGCCCGCGTTCCACTGGACCTGCACGGCCTGCTTCTGGTGGGCGTCCACGTACGCGCGCGTGACGCCGAGCGTGCCGTCGTACTGCTCGACGGGCTGGGAGTCGTCGGTCGCGCCGCAGATGGACTCGAGCATCTCCGCGTACGTGGGCTCGTCGCCCGCGATGGACTCGAGCGTCAGCGGGATGCGTTCGGGCAGCGGCGGGTACAGCGCGTCGACGGTGTCGGGCGTCTGCGGCACCTCGCGCCGGCTCGGCTTCCGCGGTGCCGACTTCTTGCTTCCGGGCATGGGTTCCCCCTCGGTTCGGTCCCCCTGCACCTGGAGGGAGGAGCCCGCGTCCCGGCACGTACAGCCGACACGCCGGACGATCGAATGCGGGAAAGTGTGGCGCACGTCACGTCATGGTGGGACTCTGAGAACCGCCCGTCTCGACGCACCTCAGGGGGAACCGTGCACGCAGCGACCACGACGACGTCCCGGACCGGTGCGGCGAGAGCGGTGGCCTGGCTGTCCACCCTCGCCCTCCTCGTCGTCCTGCTCGTGCTCGGCTCTCCGCCCGCGCACGCGAAGCCGGACCCGGACGGGGTCGGCGCCGGGCCACGGGGCCCTTTCACGGAGATCTCGATCACCGGGTTCGGCGCGGGACAGGCTGTCGCGGGCTTCACCGCGCCCGCCGGGTTCGACCCGCTCGCCGGCTATCCCGCGGACGTACCCGCCGGGTCGACCGCCAACGACGCGGATTTCGCCGGGGCGATCCAGGTCACGGACGCCGTGTCCGGCCAGACGACGTTCACCTACTGCATCGACCTGCTCACCGACACGCGGACCGGGGTCAACTACGAGATCGGCACCTGGGACGAGGCGAACGTGCCCAACCTCGGGTACGTCGGCTACATCCTCCACAACTACTACCCCGTCACCGGTGAGCCCGCGGCCGCCCCCTCGGCGAACGCCCGCGCCGCCGCGGTCCAGGCCGCGATCTGGTTCTTCTCCGACGAGTACGTGCTCTCGACGACCGACCCCGTGCGGCAGTACACCGCGCAGATCGTCGCGGACGCCATCGCGAACGGGCCCTCGCCCGAGCCCACGCCCCCGCTGCTCGAGGTGACGCCCGAGAACCTCGCCGCACCGACGACGGGCGACATCGTCGGGCCCTTCACCGTCGAGGCCGACGGGCCCGCGACGATCCAGTCGTTCGGCGCCGAGGTGTTCACCGACCCCGAGGGCACGAACCTCCTCGCCGACGGGGACACGGTCGAGCCGGGAGCGACCCTCTGGGCGCGCCTCGCCGGGGACACCCCGCCCCACGGCTTCGTGCTCGACAGACAGGTCTCGGTCCTCGAGAGCACGGTCTACCTCTACGACGGCTCGAACGCGGACCGCACCGAGGCGCAGAAGCTCGTCCTCGCGCAGCCGGCCCAGCTGACACAGCGGGCCGGGGCGCTGCTCGAACCGTTCGCCGCGGGCAGCCTCGAGGTCACCAAGGTCGTGACCGGTGACGGCGCCGGGCTGCAGTCCGACGTGGTGCTCGACATCGTGTGCACCGCGCCGGAGGGTGGGGAGACGGTCGAGCGGACGGTCACGATCCCCGCCGGAGCCGCCGCGGGCGAGCACACGGAGGTCGTGAGCGGGCTGCCCGCCGAGTGGACCTGCGTGGTCACCGAGACCGACGACGGTGACAACGGCAGCGTCGTCGTCACGGGGACCGACATCGCCCCCGAGTCCGTCGTCATCAGCAACGGCGACACCGCCACGGTCACCGTGACGAACACGTACGACGTCGCCACGGGCGGCCTGCTCGTGCGCAAGGCCGTCGACGGTCCCGCCGCAGGCGCTCAGGGACCGATCACCCTCGCCCTGACGTGCGACGACCCGGACGGCGCGTTCGACCAGGAGGTCGAGCTCCCGGGCGGGCTGACGGGCGGGGACAACGTGGCCCTCGAGCTCGACGGCATCCCCGCCGGCACGACCTGCACGGTCACCGAGACCGTCGACGGCAGCACCGCGACCACGCTCCTCACCCAGACCGTCGTGACGCCCGAGAGCGTGACGGTCGCGGAGGACGAGACGGCGGAGCTCGTCGTGACGAACACCTACGACCAGGCACCCACCCCGACGCCGACCCCGACGCCCGGACCGACTGCCGGCCCGACGTCCGCCCCCGGGTCCGCGGGGCTCGCCACGACCGGTGCTGACACGGCGTCCGCCCTGGTGCTCGCGCTCCTGCTCGTGCTCGGCGGGCTCGCGACGGTCGCGCTGGTGCGCCGCCGCGCCTGAGCCTGACACCTCCCGGTGCGCGAGCACGGGACCGGCGACCGGATCGCCTCCGATCCGGTCGCCGGTCCCGTCCTCGCCGGTCGACGTCCCGGTCAGCGGGGCGCGGCGACGTCCAGCACCCAGGTCACGCCGAACCGGTCGGTGAGCATGCCGTACGCGGGCGCCCAGTCGGACGACGCGAGCGGCGCGACGACGGTCGAGCCGTCGACGAGCGCGTCCCAGTACCGGCGGACCTCCTCGACGTCGTCGCCGCGCACGGACACGAAGAACGGCGCCTCGCCCGGGCTCCAGGGTCGGTCGGCGGGGACGTCGTAGGCCATGACGCGGAACCCGCTCGGGGCGCTGACCTGGCCCCAGACGACGAGGTCGCCCGCCGCCGGGTCGGCAGCCTGGCCGAGGTCGCCGTACGTCGTGACGACGAGCTCTCCCCCGAACACCGACCGGTAGAGCTCGAGCGCGGCGCGGGCGTCGCCGCGGAAGTTGAGGTGCGGGGTGGTCTGGACGGACATGAGGTCTCCTCGGGAGGCTCGTGACCCGCGACGGTCGCCGCGGGCCGCGCGCCGGGCCGACGACCCGGGCGCACCCCACGACTCTCGCGCTCCATCAGGACGATTCGTGTCCGCATTCTGCGGGAGCATGGAGCCATGACCGAGACGTCGCGCCGCACCCTCCTGCTGCTCGCGCTGCTCCAGTCGCGCCCGGACCGGACCGGACCCGAGCTGGCCGCACGTCTCGGCGTCGACGCCCGCACGGTCCGGCGCGACGTCGACCGCCTGCGCGAGCTCGGCTACCAGGTCGTGGCGACGCGCGGGCGCGTGGGCGGCTACCGCCTCGACGCGGGCGCCGAGCTCCCGCCGCTCCTGTTCGACGACGAGCAGGTCGTCGCCCTGGCCGTCGCGCTGCGGACGGTCACCGCGAGCGGCGTCGGCGACGACCTCGCGGAGGCGTCCGTCCGGGCGCTGACGACGGTCCGGCAGGTGCTGCCCGCCCGGCTGCGGCACCGCGTCGACGCGGTCGACGTCACGACCGTCGCCCCGACACCTGGGCGCCCGGCCGTCCGGGTCGACCTCGACGTCCTGCTCGCCGTGAGCGCGGCGGCGCGCCGCCGGGAGGTGCTGCGCTTCGACTACGCGATCGTGGCGCTCGACGCGCCACCGGAGGCGAACCCCGACGCGAACCCGGACGCGAGCCCCGGCGCGACATCCGGGACGGCGCAGCCCGACGACCCGCGCACCGGCGTCCGGCCGCCGCGCCGCGCCGAGGTGCACCACGTCGTCGTGCACGACGGGCGCTGGTACGCCGTCGCGTGGGACCTCGACCGCGACGACTGGCGCACCTTCCGGCTCGACCGGATGACGCCGCGCACTCCGACCGGACCACGGTTCGTCGCGCGCGAGGTGCCCGGCGGCGACGTCGGCGCGTTCGTCGCGGCGCGCTTCACGGGCGCCGTCGCGGGCCCCGTGCCGCCCGCAGGCAGCACGGCGACAGGCGGCACGACGACAGGCAGCACGACGACAGGCCGCACGACGACAGGCAGCACGGCGACGGGTAGCACGGCGCACCGGGCCTCGGGCACGGCGGCGACGTCCAGCAACCCGGGGGCCCGGGAGACCCCGGCCACGCGGTGGCCGTGCGAGGGCTGGGCCGAGCTCGCCGCCCCGGCGCGCGCGGTCGCGCCGTTCGTCGAGGACGGCACGGTCGAGGCCGCGGGCGCCGAGCGCTGCCGGGTGACGCTCGGGTCGTGGTCGTGGGTGGCGCTCGCGGCCCGGGTCGCGGCCTTCGACGCCGACGTGCTCTCCGCGGGCCCGGGCGAGCTCGTCGCCGCGTGCGACGCCGTCGCCGGGCGCCTCGGCGCGGTCGCCGGGATCTGACGACGGTCAGTCGGGCACCGCGCCGCCCGTGAGGTTGACGATCGTCCCCGTCATCGCCGCGGCGCGGTCGGACGCGAGGAAGGCGGCAGCCTCGGCCACCTCCTGGACCGTCGGGAGGCGTCCCCGCAGCGTCCCCGCAGCCAGGGGGCCGTCGTCGAGCAGCTCCTGGACCGTCTGCCCAGCGGCGGCCGCGGCGGGCGCGAACAGCTCGCGCGTGTACGAGCCGTGCGCGGGCCCGTCGACGACGGCGTGGGGCCGCAGCCCGACGACCCGCACGCCGGCCGGCGCGAGCTCCGCCGCGAGGAGCCGGGTGAGCGCCTCCTTGCCCGCCGCGCTCACGCCGTGCCCGAGGATCCCCGGCACGACGAGCCGCGCGCCCGGCTCGGACAGGGTGAGGAGCACGCCGGGTCGGTCACGCGCGAGGTACGGGGCCACGGCCCGGCTCGTCAGGAACAGGCCGCGCAGGAACCCCTCGACCGGGCGCCAGAACTCTTCGTACGAGAGGTCCGCGAGCGCGGTGCCCTGGTCGTGCGGGACGCTCACCGCGTCGAGCACGACGTCGATCCCGCCCGCGGTCGATGCGACGGCCGCGGCATGGGCCTCGACCGCCCGCTCGTCGAGCACGTCGAGCCGCGCGGTCTCGGCGCGGCCGCCCGCCTCAGCGATGTCGCGCGCGACGACGTCGAGGTGGTCCTGCGTGCGGCCCGCGAGGAAGACGCGCGCCCCTTCCCGCGCGAAGGTCCGGGCCGCGGCCCCGCCGATCGCGCCTCCGCCGCCGTAGACCACGGCGACCCTGTCCTGCAGCAGTCCGGTCATGTCGCCCTCCCGGTGCGTCCCGTCGAACGGGTCTCGGTCGCGCCGGCGCGACCCGCGACCGGCGCTCGTCATGCAACCTCAGAGTTGCACGTTGCCGAGGCCAGTGCAACCCCCTGGTTGCATTTGTTTGACAGGGCGTGCGGACGGCCCCCGCCGTAGCGTGGAGCGACCCGCCCCCGGCAGATCGGACCCGCCATGACCGCACCGGCACGCCACGACGTGCTCGTCCTCGGCGGCGGCAACGCCGGGATCTCGCTCGCCGGGCGCCTGCGCCGCGACGGCTGCCCCGACGTGGCCGTCGTCGACCCGCGGACCACGCACCAGTACCGGCCGCTGCTCTCCTACGTCGCGTCGGGCATGGCGACCCTCGACGACCTCACGCGGCCGCAGGAGGACGTCGTGCCCGACGGCGTGCGCGTCTACCCCGACCGTGTCGTCGGCGTCGACCCGGAGCGCTCGCTCGTGCACCTCGCGGGCGGGCGCGCCCTCGGCTACGGGGACCTCGCGGTGTGCCCGGGGTCGGAGGTCGACTGGGACGCGGTGCCCGGCGCCGAGCAGGCGATGGGCACGCCGTACGCCGCGACGAGCTACCTGCCCGACCTCGCGGCGAAGACGTGGGAGCTCCTGTCGTCGCTCACGTCCGGCACGGTGGTGTTCGCGATCTCGGCGCGGCACGTGCCGTGCTTCCCCGTGGGGCTCAAGCCGCTGTTCGTCGCGGCCGACCACTGGCGCCGTGCCGGCGTCCTCGACGCGATCCGGGTGGAGCTCGCGGTCGAGTCGCCGCGCCTCGTGGACGACCCGCGCGCGGAGCCTGCGCTGCGCGCCGCCGCCCGGCGCTACGGCGTGCGCGTGCGCACCGCGACCTCGCTCGTGTCCGTCGACGCGACCCACCGCGCGGCCCGCCTCCGCGGGCCGCACGGGACCGACGAGGTCTCCTACGACGCGCTCTACGTCGCGCCGCCGCACCGCGCCCCGGCGTGGGTCGCCGCGAGCGGGCTCGCGACCTCGGAGAGCGACGGGTTCGTCGCGGTCGACCCCGAGACCCTCCAGCACGTCGCGCACCCGCGCGTCTGGGGGCTCGGCGACGCCGCGGCGGTCGACGCGATGCCGTCGGGCGGCGCCCTGCGCCGGCAGGTGCCCGTCGTGGCGCGCAACATCCAGGCCCGACGGCGCGGCACCCCGATGCAGCGCTACGACGGCTACTCGGTCGCGCCCGTCACGACGTCGCGCGACCGCCTGCTCCTCGCGGAGTTCGACCGGGACCGCCGGCCCGACCCCGGGTTCGGCGTCGTCGACCTCGCACGCCCGCGCCGCAGCCTGCTGCTGTTCGACCGCTACCTGCAGCCCACGATCTACTGGCGGCGGCTGCTCCAGGGCAAGGTGTCCTGACCCACGGCGCGCCGCAGCACGAAGAAGAACGGGCGGCCCATGCCGCGCGCCTCCATGCAGCCCACGACCGTGTCGTCGTCGACGGCGCGCAGCGCGTCCTCGACGGGGAGCGCGTCGTAGGTCATCGCCGCGGTCACCACGCCCCGGTGCACGACGGCGCGCACCCGAGCCCGCGGACCGCGCGTCCGGGTGAGCGGCAGCAGCGCCCGCACGACCCGGGCGACCGGCGGTCGGCGCAGCGCCGGGGCCGCCCGCAGCACGAGCGGGAGGGGCACGAGCGCGGGGTTGACGTCCACGAGGCCGCGACCCGCGCCGTCGAGCAGGAGGGGGTGCGCGTCGCCGCCGGGCTCGAACTGCTTGCCCGCCCAGCCCAGGGCCTCGAGCGCGCCGTCGAGCACGTGCCCCGTCGGCAGCCCGGAGCCCCACCAGAACCCTGGGAGCGTCTCGCCGTCGACCGGCGCGAGCGTGTCGAAGAACGCGAGCGCAGCGTCCGTCGTCGTGCCGTTCGCGAGGTCGTCGAGCGTGCCGGACGGCGAGCGCCCCGGCCGCACGGTGTCGGGATCGGTCATGCGTCGCTCCTCGGTCGTCCGGGCGGTGCCGTCGTCCCGATCCTCCCGCGCGGCGCGGGACGACGCCCGTCCCGCCGACACCGGCGCTGACACACTGGTGCTCGTGCAGCACAGCGACCACGAGACGTTCCAGGACCCCGCAGCGCAGGCGCTCGCCCGGAGCGTCGCGGCGCTCCGCCGCGCGGCCGAGCACGCGGACCGCTGGTGGTACCTCGCGAGCGGGCGCGAGCTCGACGGACGCGCCTACGCGTGGGCGTGCGTGCCGCTCGCGGGCGAGGTGGTCGCCGTCCGACAGGTCGTGGGGCTGGAGGACGGGTCCTGGCGCCGGTACGCGTACGACGAGGTCGTCGAGGACGACGCGGGGTTCCTCACCGACCAGCCGTTCGACGACGCCGACCTCGCCGGGACGGGCGACGTCCGCCCGCTCGACGCGGCGGAGTTCGCCGCCCTCTGGGCGCGCGCGGGGACCGCCGAGGCCTGAGCCCGCCCCGCACCCGCCGTCAGGACGACGACGCCGGCGCGCCGTCCACGGTCTCGTGCCGCTTCTGGCGCGCGAACCGGGCGGGGAGGTCGGGGCCGTCCCAGACCTGGATCGCGCGCCAGATCGACGCCGCGATGGGCACGGCGAGCACGGCGCCCGTGAGGCCCGCGAGCACGGTGCCCGCGGTGAGGGCGATGAGGATCACGAGCGGGTGCAGGCGCAGCGTGCGGCCCATGACGACGGGCTGGAGCAGGTCGCCCTCGAGCTGGTTCACCGCGATGACGATCGCGACCACGACGAGCGCCTCGACCGGCCCGACGGCGACGAGCGCGACGAGCGCGCACAGGACGCCCGCGAGCGTGGCCCCGACGAGCGGGATGAACGCGAGCAGGAACACGAGCACGGACAGCGGGAGGACGAGCGGCACCCCGACGATCGCGAGGCCGATGCCGATCGCGACGGCGTCGACCGCGGCGACGATCGCCGTCCCGCGCACGTAGCCGCCGAGCGTGCGGACCGTCGTCTCGCCGATGCGCTGCCCGCGCGCGTACCGCGCGCCCTCGAACGGGCGCAGCAGGAACTCCCAGATCGCCGGGCCGTCCTTGAGGAAGAAGAACAGCACGACGATCATCACGAAGAACCCGGCGACGAAGTCGACCGTCTGGGAGGCGCCCGCGAGCGCCCCGGCGCCGACCGCGTCGGACTGGAGCAGGCCGACGAGCGAGTCGCGCACCGACGCGATCTGCTCCTCGGTGATGTCGAACGGCAGGTTCTGCACGTACGTCTGGAGCTCGTCGAAACCCTCGACCGCCTGGTCGCGCAGCTCCGGCCACTGCTTGACGACGGCCGCCGCGACGAGCCACACCACGACGCCGAGCACGACGACGAGCGCGAGCAGCGCGACGACCGTCGCGAGGAAGGACGGCACGCCCTTGCGCCGCAGCAGGCCGACGAGCGGCGAGATCGCCGCGGCGAGCACGAGCGCGATGAGGACCGGGATGACGATGAGGGTCAGGCGCGTGACCGCGAACACCGCGACGGCGACGAGCGCGACCAGGGCGAGCACCTGCACCGAGCGCGTGCCCGCGCGCCCGAGGCCGTCCGACCAGAGCGCGGACGCTCCCGCCGGGCGCGCAGGCGCGGCGGCGTCGTCCCGGTCCGTAGCGGCGTTTGACTCCCCGGCAGGGGCGCGCTCCGCGGGGGGAGCATCCTCCGTGCGCACGTCCGCCCGCTTGCCCGACCGCCGTCTGCCCAGACCCATCCCGCTCCCTCTCTCGCCGCACGTGTGACGGCCAGGGTGCCACGATCGGGCGTCACCCGCCGGGTGCCGCGGCCCGGCAGCCCGTAGGGTGCGAGGCATGGCGTCCCGCATCAGCGAGCTGGTCCTCGACTGCGCCGACCCGGAGCTGCTCGCGCGGTTCTGGTGCGACGTCCTCGGCTACGTCGAGCTCGACCGCGAGGAGGACGGCTCGATCGAGATCGGCCCGCCGGGCGTCGGGTTCGGCGGCCCCCAGCCGACCCTGATCCTCAGCCCGAGCACCGACCCGCGCGCGGGCAAGCTCCCGCTGCACCTCGACGTCAACCCGACCGACCGCGACCAGGGCGCCGAGCTCGAACGACTCCTCGGCCTCGGCGCGCGGCCCGCGGACGTCGGCCAGACGGGCGACGAGCCGTGGCACGTCCTCGCCGATCCCGAGGGGAACGAGTTCTGCCTGCTCCGCCGCCGGCTCGACCCCTGAGCAGTCAGGCGTCCTGCGGGCCGGGCGACCGGACCGCGAGGTCCTGCGTGCCCACGACCCCGAGCAGCCGGATCCTGTCCGCCGCCTGCGTCCCCGGCGCTGCCGTGAGCACGAGGAGCACCTGGAGCTGGTCCTCCGTGACGAGCGCCTGGCAGTCGACCTCGATCTCCCCCACCACCGGGTGCACGAGCGTCTTGTGGTCCACGAACCGGCGCGCGACCTCCTGCCGGTCCCAGAGCGCCACGAACTCCGGGCTCGTGCGCGACAGGACGCGCACCAGCTCGCCCGCGCGCGACGACGCGCCCAGCACCGCGACGGCCGACCGCAGGCTCGCGACGAGCGCGCGACCCTGCCGGTCCCGGTCGTCGGCCGGGTAGATAGCCCGCGCCGTCGTCGGGTGGGCGAACCACCGGTAGATCTCGCTGCGGTCCCACCCTGTGTACGCGGACGCGTCGCCGTAGAGCGCGCGCGCCAGGTCGTTCTGCGCGAGCGTCTGCGCGAGCGGGTCGAGGATCAGGGCCGGGGTGTCGCCCAGGCGGTCGAGCACGCGCTGCAACGCCGGGGCCACGTGCCCGGGATCGGTCGCCCGGTCGGGGACCCCGTGCCCGGCGACCCGGTAGAGGTAGTCGCGCTCGTCGTCGGACAGGCGCAGCGCCCGCGCGATCGACGCGAGCATCTGGGTGCTCGGCTGCGGCCCGCGCTGCTGCTCCAGGCGCGTGTAGTAGTCCGTCGACATCAGCGCGAGCTGCGCCACCTCCTCGCGGCGCAGGCCCGGTGCCCGACGGCGCAGCCCGGCCGGGAGGCCCACGTCGCCCGGCTGCAGGGTCTCCCGGCGACGGCGGAGGAAGTCGGCGAGCGCGGCGCGGTCCATGCGCCCATCGTCCGGGGTGCGCGCCGCCCGTGCCAGGGATCGCCGGTCCCCCGTCCACCGAACTCTGCCGCGGCGCGCGCCGGGCGCCCAGGATCGAGGCATGGACATCACGAACAGCACCGTCTTCATCCCGGGCGCGACGAGCGGCATCGGGCTCGCGCTCGCCGTCGCGCTGCACGAGCAGGGCAGCACCGTCGTCGTCGGCGGGCGCCGCGCCGAGCTCCTGGAGCGGATCGCCGCCGAGCACCCCGGCCTCGACACCGTGCGCATCGACACGACCGACCCCGAGAGCATCGCCACCGCGGCGAAGGAGGTGCTCGACCGTCACCCCGACCTCGACACCCTCGTCACCATGGCCGGCATCATGCGCACCGAGGACTGGCACCACCCCGGGGGCTTCCTCGACACCGCCGAGGAGACGATCACGACCAACGTGCTCGGGCCGATCCGGCTCGTCGGCGCGTTCGTCGAGCACCTGCAGACCCGGCCGCGCGCGACGATCGTCACCGTGTCGTCCGGGCTGGCGTTCGCGCCGCTCGCGGCCACGCCGACGTACGACGCGTCGAAGGCCGCGATCCACATGCTCAGCGAGGCGCTGCGGCTCCAGCTCGCCGACACGAGCGTCGACGTCGTCGAGCTCGTCCCGCCGTCGGTGGCGACGGATCTCATGCCGGGTCAGCGCGAGAGCGCGATCGCCATGCCGCTCGACGAGTTCGTCACCGAGGTCGTCGACCTGCTGCGCACGCAGCCCGCGGCGCACGAGATCCTCGTCGAGCGCGTGAAGCTCCTCCGGTTCGGCGAGGCGCGCGGCGACTACGAGGACGTCGTGCGGACCCTCAACGCGTCCGACCCGCACGGTCGCTGAGCCGACCGGGCCGCCGGCCCGCCCGACGACGACCCGCGGGTCGCGCACGCAGGCCCGGCGGCAGCGTGGTCAGGCTGGTTCCGGCGCCGGTGCGAGGGTCGCGGCCAGGACCTGCCACGCGCCGTCCGCACGCACCCACAGGCGCGTGTAGACCAGCCGTGCGGACAGCGCGGTCTCGTCCTGGACCGCGTCCACGGCGGCGACCAGCCGGGTCGTCCCGCTCGGGCCGTCCTCCTGGACGACGAGCGACTCCTCCTCCAGCCGGGTGATCCGCAGCGCACCCGAGCGGTGGCTCGCGAGGTCGTCCTCCTTGGAGAAGACCGACCCGTCCGGTCCCGCCCCGACGCACCGCGGGTGCAGCAGGGCGTCGAGCGCGGCGACGTCGCCCGCACGCTGGGCGGCCTGGAGAGCGTGCTCGGCAGCAAGGAGGCTCATCGCGCGAGTCTATGCGCGCGGTCTCCCGGGCGGACGGCGGACGCGGCGCCGGCGACCGTCCGGAGCCGGCGACCGGTCAGAACAGCGGCCACGGGACGGCGGGCATGTCGCCCTCCGGCCCGGGGAACCGTGCCGTGCGCAGCAGCCGGTCGCAGCGCTCCGCGAGGGCGGTCACCTCGTCGGGCGCGAGGAGCCCGCGCAGAGCGCGGCCGAGGCCGCCGTCGGTGCCGAGTCCCGCGCGCACGCGCTCGACGCCCGCGAGCTCGTCGTCGGCGAGCGGCTCGCCGAGCCAGCCCCACAGCACCGTGCGGAGCTTGGGCTCGACGTGGAACGTCACGCCGTGGTCGACGCCGAGGCGCCGCCCGTCGGCCAGCGGCAGCACGTGCCCGCCCTTGCGGTCGGCGTTGTTCACGACGGCGTCGAGCACGGCCATGCGCCGCAGCGCCGGCGAGTCCTCGTGCACGACGCTGACCGGGCGGTCCTCCTCGTCGACGCCCTCCAGCACGGTCCGCACGCCCTCGCGCGGGACCTCGTCCGTCGGCACGACGTCGACGGGCGACTGCGTCGCGTCGACGTCCTGCCAGAGCTGCACCATGCCCGGACCGAGCGGCCCGTCGCGCAGCCACGTGCGCGGCACGACCCCCCAGCCGAACGCCTCCGACACGAGGTACGCGGCGACCTCGCGACCCGCGAGCGTGCCGTCCGGGAAGTCCCACAGCGGCTTCTCCCCCGCCACCGGCTTGTACACGACCGAGAGGTCGCCCAGCCGGGCGAGGAACGTCGCGTTCGACGCGGCGCGGATGCGCCCGACGACGGCGAGCGGTGCCTCGGTCAGGGCGGCGTCGGGCGGGGTGCCGGCAGGGTCGAGACCGGACGGCGCGACGGCGTCGTCGTGCGGGGTCGTCACGCCTCGTCGGGCAGCGCGCACTCGTGCCCGTCGGGGTCGACCGGCCGGCCGCACAGCGGGCACAGGGGGCGCCCCGCGCTCACGACGGCGCGGGTGCGCTGCGCGAACGCGCGCGCCGTCCCCACGGGCATCTTGACGAGGAGCGACTCCGCGGGCTCCGGCTCGTCCGCCTCGGGGTCGAGGTCGTCGTCGTCCACGAGCGGGAACGCCTCGACGATGACCTGCGCCGTGCGAGGGTCCCACGCGAGGCGCATCGCGCCCGTGCGGAACTCCTCCTCGACCGGGAGGTCCAGGGGGTCGTCGTCGACGAGCTCGGCCGGGACGTCGGCGGGGACGCTGTACCGGTTGTCGGGCTCCTCCATGAGCTCGTCCAGCAGGCGCTGGATCGTGTCCGCCAGGACGGCGGACTGCTCCTTCTCGAGCGCGACGCTCGTCGTCCGGGTGCCTTCGCGCGCCTGCAGGTAGAACGTGCGGGAGCCGGGCGACCCGACGGTCCCCACGACGACGCGGTCCGGCCAGTCGTACTCGTGGACGAGAGTGGGCATGCCCTCACTCTACGAGCGCACGGCCCGTCCGCACGGGACGGCCACGGGTCGGACGCCGGACGCTCCGGCTACCGCGCGGCGTCGGCCTGGCCGGGCCCGGCCCCACCGCCGACGGGCGCGTCCCCCACGGGCGCGGCGCTGCGCAGCCAGGAGAGGTCGCCCGCGTCGGTGTTCACCGCCACGACCTCCGGGCGGCGCGGCCCGTACCGGACGACGGAGATCGACGCCGGGCCGACGACGATGCGCTGGAAGAGGTCCAGGTGCACCCCCAGCGCGTCGGCGAGCACGGACTTGATGACGTCGCCGTGCGAGACCGCCACCCACACCGCGTCCGCGCCGTGGCGGGCGGCGACCTCCGCGTCGTGCCGCCGGACCGCCTCGACGCCCCGGGCCTGCATCGCCGCCAGCGACTCGCCGCCCGGGAAGACGGCCGCCGACGGCTGCGTCTGCACGACCGACCACAGCGGCTCCTGGGCGAGGTCCTTGAGCGCACGACCCTGCCACTGCCCGTAGTCACACTCGGTGATCCCGTGCTCGGTCACGGAGTCCGGCGCACCCGCCTGGTGGTCGAGCAGGGCGCTCGCGGTCTGCCGGCACCGCTCCAGCGGGCTGGTGACGACGCGCGCCAGCGGCACTCCCGCGACGCGCTCGGCCGCCCGGGCCGCCTGGTCACGCCCGACGGCGTCGAGCGCGACGCCGTCCGCCCGCCCGGCGAGGATGCCGCTCGCGTTCGCGGTGGTGCGGCCATGACGGACGAGCAGGACGGTCGGCATGCCCCGAGCGTAGGTGACCGCCGGCTCTCAGCTCGCCGCGGCGGCGTCCGAGGAGGCCGTGTCCTGGGTCGGGATGACCCGCGGGACGAGCCGGTCGGGCAGGGGCGCCAGGCCCGGTCCGCCCGCGCGGATCCAGCAGTGCAGGGCGTCGGTGAGCTCGTCGCCCGCGAGCTGCTCGAACCAGGTGGGGCCGGCGGCACGGGCGGCGGGCACCGGCCTGACCACCACGACGTCCCCGCGCTCGCACTCGTCGAGGCAGTCCACGACGGTCAGGCGCGCGTCCCCGGTCTCGGCGATCCGGCGCAGCCGGTCGAGCTGCCCACCCGGACGGGTGTCGGTCGCGGCCAGCGTCTCCCCCGCGCACAGCCCGCACGCCGTGATGCCGGGCACCGTGCGCGCCGGGCGGGGACGACGTCCCCGCTCGTCGGTCGGGATCGTCGCCGTCACGCGTCGATGCCCTGGTGGCGGGCCTGGTGCCGCACCTGGTGGCGGACCGCCGTCGGTCCGTGCTCGCCGCGATATCCCCGGGACGCCATGCCTGTCCTTCTTCCTGTCGTGCCGACGGGACCGGCGCCCGCGAGCGATACCCCGCAAGGGTATATCGGTCGAGGGAGGGCCCCACCCGCCGGGCGGGGCCCTCCTTCGGTCAGCCCACCCGGATGAAGGTGGGGTTGGACTGCCAGATCTCCCCGTACCGGACGGTCTTGCCCGGCGAGGGTGCCTCGATCTGCTGGTTGTCCCCGACGTAGATCCCGATGTGCCCCGGGCTCCAGATCAGATCACCGGGCTGCGCCTGGTCTCGGGAGATCACCGTCCCCGCGTACCGCTGCTGCGACGAGGTCCGGGGCAGGTCGATGCCGACCTGGGCGTAGACGTAGGACGTGAAGCCGGAGCAGTCGAACCCGTCCGGCGTCGTACCGCCCCAGAGGTACGGCACGCCGAGGTAGCGGGCCGCGATGCTGACCACGGCCGAGCCCGACGCCGACGCCGGGACCGCGACGGGAGCGGGCGCCTCCTCGGTGCCCTCCTCCGCCGACGTGCTCGTCCGTTCCCCGCTCCGGGCCGGACGCTCCTGACGGTCCGCCTCCGGCTCCGGCTCCGGCTCGGGTTCCGGCTCGGGGGCGGGGGTGACGGTGACCGGTGCCTGCTCGATCGCGAACGACGCGTCGGCCGAGACGGTGACCGCCGGTGCGGCGCTGAGCGCCTGGCGGGCCTGCTCGGTCAGCGCGCTGAGATCGACCCCGGACACCGCCTGGGGCTCCGCGCTCGGCGCGGCGCTGGCCGGCGCCGCGAACCCCGAGACCAGCAGCCCCGACCCGGCAGCCAGGAGGACACCCTTGCGGGCAGCGCCGGCAGTCCCCTCTTGAGCCGTACGGGCTATCGAGGTCAGCGGCGTGATCGGTCGACGGGACGTACGGTGACGTCCCGGGTTTCTTGCGTTCATGATGGTCTCCTTCGTGCCTACGGGGTGAGCTGTCGGGTTCGGGTCGGAGAGTGACCCGGCCGGACCGGTGGCTGCGGCCCGGCTTCACCCCCAGAGCACCGCGGTGCTCGCCTGAGTGGTTCCCCCGCCCCTGTCGTGGTCGTCGATGGTGTGCTCCCGGAGCTGACAGGGCTCGGCACCCTCCGGGATCCCTCGCGGACGGTTCCGCGAGGAGCATGGGGTTGCGGGCGACCTCTCACCCGCGGTCCGCGCCGAGCACCGGGTCCCAGCTCGCGCCGAGGTCCCGGCTGGTGAACAGACCGGTGTCCGTGGCGACGAGGACCCACGGCTGGTTGCCGGGGCTGTCGTCGGGCACGTAGGTCATGGCCTGGACACCGTCGGGCGCGGTGCCGTGGCTGTCCCACGCCTCGGTTCCGGGTGTACCGGTCCAGAAGGTCCCCCGGGCGTCGATGCCGATCAGCCGGCCGCCTCGCTCGTCGTCGACGAGCACCAGGGCGGGGGCGTCCCGGTCCGGGGAGAAGCTCCGGCCACCGTCGCGGCTGAGCTGCAGGCCCGTGGGCGTGGTCGCGACGACCGTGTCCGGGTCCGCGTCCAGGAGGTGCACGTCGCGGGCCTCGACGGTCGCCCCCCGCGACCAGGTCTCGCCCGAGTCGTCGCTGACGAGCACGCTCGAGGTCGCCGAGTCCAGCCCGACGACGCGGACGGTGCCGTCGCCGGCGCTCGCCGTGCTCAACGCGTGGAAGTCGACCTCCCCGGTGAGGGAGACCTGGTCCCAGGTCACGGCGCCGTCGCTGCTCCGGATCAGCCCGAGGTCGGGCACCTCGAGCTCCGGCTGCTCCCCGGGCGCAGGGTGGCCCGAGGCGTAGACGGTGCCGTCGACGGCGAGGGTCATGGCCATCGTGTCCTGGCGGCCCGCGCCGACCCGCTCGATCGAGCCCGGATCGCTCGCGGACGGGTCACCGAGGGTCCAGACCCCGGTGTGGGTGGCGATGAGGACGGAGTGGTCGTCGCGCACGACCTGGACGTCGTGCACGTGCCCGAAGTCGGGCAGGTTCTGGCTCGCGAGCGTCGTCGCGGCAGGGGTCGGTGGTGGAGTCGGGGTGCAGGCAGCCAGCAGCAGCACGGATCCCGCTGCGGCCCATCCGGTCACCCGCCTCGTGAGGGCAGGGTCGAGCACGGTGTCGGGTCCTTCGGCCTGGGCCCGCGGGGCGCGCGCACGTCAGACGCGTGCGACGGCGCGCGCCCCGCGGGGCGGGATCACATCGAGGCGAGCAGGTCTTCCATGGTGGAGATCTCGGCCTGCTGGGTCTCGACGATCTCCTGCGCCATCGCGACCGCGTCCTCGTTCTCGCCCTCGGCGACCTCGGTCTGCGCCATCTCGACCGCACCCTCGTGGTGGACGATCATCTGCTCGAGGAAGAGCTTCCCCGCCTCCGCGCCCTGCGCGGCGTCCAGGGCCTCCATGTCCTCCTCGCTCATCATCCCGTCCATCGACCCGTGGCCCATGGCCTCGTGGTCCATGCCGCCGGACTCCTCCATGGGAGAGCCCCACTCCTCCAGCCACGTGGTCAGCTGCTCGATCTCGGGCCCCTGGGCGTCCTTGATCTGGTTCGCCAGGTCCGTGATCGCAGGGTCGACGCCGTCCTTGGCCAGGATGACGTCGGACATCTCGATCGCCTGCTCGTGGTGGGGAATCATCATCTGGGCGAACATCACGTCCTGGTCGTTGAACGTGGCGCCCTCCGCCGCGCCGTCCTGCTCCTCGGCACCGGTCGTGGCGGACGACGCCGCCCCGCTCCCGGGCTCGTCGTCGTTCGAGCACGCCGCGAGGCTCGCGACGGTCACCAGCGCGATCGCCGGAACCAGCACTCTCGTGAACTTCATGGGGACAGACCTCTCGTCTCGGTACTCAGGAACCACACGCGCCCCGGTGCGGGGCGTATCGGTCGACGCAGGGCGCGCCGACGGCGTGCGGTTCCTACGTCCGAGAGATGCCGAGAAGGTGCAGCGACGGCGCGCGGCCGACGAAGGGCTGAGCGCGCCCCGGTTCGACGAGGCGGGACCAGACGGGGGTGAGGCGTGCCAGGAGGCCGCGCCCGGGGCGCACGAGCGCGAGCAGCACGACCAGCACCATGAGGCACATGGCCGACGCCATCTCGTGCCCGCCGCAGTCCAGGCAGCCACCCTGCTGGTGGTGCCCGGGGCCGTCGTCGGCCGCCGGTGCACCCGCGGGGTGGCCCGTCTCCGCGATGACCGCCGCAGGCCCGACGTGGGCCGTCGACGACCCGCTCATCGCGTGCATCGTCACGACGCCGAGAAGCAGAGCAGCGATCAGCAGGGCACCCGAAAGACCTCGCCGGCGCCCGGCGAGCAGCGAACGGAGTGCGGCCATGAGGTGCATGTCGCCGCCACCCTAGCAAGCGACCACCGGGTCCGGTCACGGCACGACGAGGAGAAAGACCGGCAGGTGCCGGTCCCTGTTCGTGTGTCGGGCTGAGAGGACAGGGCCGCCGCAGCATTAACCGACACTGCGGACGCAGGTCCTGGTGAACCGACGCGCGTCGAGTTGGCGCCAGCTCCGCCATCTCTGTCGAGTCAGTATGGCGAAGAGTGCATCAGCTTGAGCACGTCGACCATCACGTCCTGGAGCGTCGGCTCTGGCGATTGTGCTCGGTGCAGAGACTGGGGTCGCTGACCGAGCTCAAGAGCAATTACGGGAGCGGCCTACGCTACTTCTGCGCGATCGAGGACCCTTATAGCGAACGCATCGGTCCGCTAAGCCATCAACGAGCAGGTGACCGCAGACCTCGCCGTCACCGCATTACACCCTACCGTCGCAAATCGCGCCGCGAACGACGTCTAGGCGGCCTGCTCGGACTGCGGAATGCACCTTCGAGCCTTCCGCGATAACGCCCGTGCGAGCACAAACATGACTGCCCATCCAGAGACGACCATGATCCAACGGAAGACAATCCGACGCCAACCATTTAACCCAATATTAAACCACAAAGTGCACATACAGAACAAACGACGCGATTAAGACACCTGAGCCGCGAGTACTACGAACTAGCGGGGGCCGAAACCGGACTGAAACCCATACCACGTAGCGCGTAGATCAAATTAGCACGCGTAAGGTAAGGCGCACATGATCCCCCATACGACCGCGACAAACCTCCAGCCACAGCATCACGGAGTTCCGAGAGAGACAGATCGGCGCCTGGACGCAAACCAAATACACAATCACTCAGAATGATCGGTTCCGGCGAACTCCAAACAGCAACTCTCTCTGGATGGAACCTGCCAACGCGTGGCAGCAGGACGAACGGGCCGGTAGATGCAAGTCTTGTTGGCCCGGAAATCAACGAAGAACGGCCCGCTTTCTCCCCCAAATTGGTAGTGTGAACATACGGCACCTCCCCAGATCCCCAGCTCCGAGCGACATGCACCGGCACTCTGCCTCGGACTACCGTCACCACGGACCCGGCATCAGGAGCCATCCCCTTAACGTCCCCGGCCGCCACCCGAGAAGACAACTCCGGGATATCACGCCCTCGCCTTGCGCGGACGAGCGCAATGCGAGCCACCACGGAAGGGAACTTCCGCGGTTCCAGCACGTCAAGTACCTCGATAGTCGGCGCTCCGGACTGGACCCGCCACCACTGATCCCGTTCGCTATGCAGCGCGTTTACCGGGAGGAGCGCAATAACTGACCCGCACTGGGCAAGCGATGCTAGTGCCATATCCAAGAACGCTAAACTGGGAGAGACCCTACGGAGCTTGCCATTCTGATCCTTGAGGAGTGCGCCAGCGCCCCCACGATAGCTAAAGGGAGGATTCAAAAGGACGGCGTCGAAAAACTCGCTCTGAAACACACCACTTGCGCTGCGTGAGCGCTGGCTGAGGGCATCCATCTGGCCCACATGCCACGACGCGTGGTATTTCTGCAAGCGCCTCACGTGTCGCAAATCGACGTCCGTCGCGTAGATGCTTGCGCGCGGATTCCAGGCCTCAGCTGCCTCCAGCAGAGCACCTTCGCCCGCGCAGAAATCCGCAATCCTCTTCGACGAGCCAGGTAGCAGGCGGGCCATTTCCTCGGCAAGCCACGGCGGAGTGTAATGCTGGTCTATCATGTACGCACCGTCGAATACTCACCCTGCGAGAGGAACAGATCCGACTCGCAAAATGCAGCGGTGTCGTACAGACACACTCTACCCTTCCCCACGCTTCGCTTCGCCTTGCGGACAGGGTGATCGTAGACCAATTCCGCCAGCGCAGGGCGGGACAGGGCAAAGAGAACCGCTCCGACGCCGTGAGGCTTTGTGCCGATCGGGGCAACGCGGCCATAATCCCACTCCCCGTCCCGAAACGCACGGTATATCTGGTGGAAAGCATCGAACGGACAGTTCGCCTTGGCCACCATCAAACGGCTGTGCATAAATTCGCGACGTAGCGACTCCGAGTTTCCATCAATCGACTCGAATGGATGGTGCAGGGCAAATCCAGGAACACCAACTATGGGAACCACGCTGTCAAAGGACACCTCAAGGGTGTCCAAGAGAAAAGCTAGGCGAGCCCCCTCAAACCCGAGGAGAGCAACCACGTTGCCACCTTGAGAGTCCGGCCCAGTGAATCGCGCGAACCCAGGCAAGGGCGCAATTCCCGAGATTCTCTCCGACAGATCATAGACCATCCCCTGTGCCGGGCTGGAGTCTTTCCTGTAATCCGTGGGCTCGGTATAGACAATGGCATGCCGCTTGCGAAGCTGGATAGCTTCGCGCAACATCACGGCCCAAACAGAGTGCGCCAAGCCCGTGACATCGATGTAGACGCGCTCCGGCAGGCCGTCGAGAAACTCCCTGATCTGCCGCACCGAACGCAGTGAGAGCAGAATGGCCTCTGCGGCACCGTGAGGCCTAACAGCGACAACATCTGCACTGGCGTCGCTAAGAGCGATGAAAGAAACGCCATTCGCGCTGGCACGCCGCGCCCATGCATCGTCAATAATCGCGCGGTCCTCGTCGGCGGAGCCGTAAAGGTATGCAGAGCCAGCCTCGGGCACGAAAGATGAATCGTCGAGCTCGAAGGTAAGGAGGGGCTCTTCAATTAACGCCATAGAAGCCCTCAAACAATGTCAACTGTTCAGGCAGTTCGCTCGCCCCATTAATCCGACGATCGCTTTGCTCCAGGACGGACTCGATACCACGTCCCGGGCTCTCCACAAGCCAGCGCAGAGTTCTTGGGGAAATCGACATGCGCCTCTTGCGTCGATGACTATAGACAAAGAATGGAGCGAAAATTGGGTGAAGCTGGTAGTCCCACTCCCGCGTTTCACCGGAGTAGCTCGCATTCTTGTTTCCCGGAAACCTGGTGAGAGCCAGATGCATGATGCCGGCGTCAAGAATTCTGGACGCCCATTCGTCGTCTCGACCGTCCAGCCTGAATTGATTGACCTCTGGAGCGTGACCCTCAGGGTGGCTGGCCATTACACCAAATACCCGGCCTAGCGACAGAACTAGCTTTGTAATTTGCGCACCGTCGGCAGACGCGCCCGGCAAGTTCTTGACCGCCTTCAATCCCACTTGTTGAGCGGCCACTGTCTGAACAACCGCGTCGATAGGACCGCTAAGATCCCCAGACTTGTCGATCTGAGCTTGCAGCGCCTCACCGACGAGTTGCAACAAGAACCTGATGTTGCCGTCCGCTAAGGCGGCAAATGTCTCGAACCCAGAATAGAGCTTCTTCATTCCTGGAAGCCCCCGTCGCAGCGTAAAGAGCATAGCGTAAGCGTAGTTATTCAGACGGGATCGCCATTGGTCCTCGTGTTGGGACATCTCAGCTACCACCTCAGCAAGTGGCGTGTCTCGACTTTCGGCCCAGTAACCTGCGAACACCTGGCGCGTCAAGTTTAGGTTGTTGAACTGATCGAGCGACTCACCACCCAGTTGCTTCGCTAGGCGCTGCGATCTTGTTTCACCACCAAGGACGCGAATCTCCTCCTCCATTGAGACACCCGGGAGTAAATCGCGGATATCAACGGCTTCGAGTTCCGAGATCCGAGATATGCGTTGCCGACACACATCCTCCGCAAAGCGGGAGAAGTCCCTGTCCTTCAGCCGCTTGGTAATGTCGATGGTTGCGTAATCTGCCGGCTCCACCAGAGATTCCCTGGAGTTTATCGTTGTTCGTTCCCGATGGCCAGTCTCCTTCACGCCGATCTTGAACGTGAATGCGGAGTCACCTGTGTGCTTGACTAGCGTATTGAGACAGCGCTGTTGGTAATCTAGGAGATTCTCGTACTCGTCGACAAGGAAGTAGTATGTCTTTCCCTGGAGCGCAGCAGTTCTTTCGAGTGCTCGAACTAGCTCCTGAATAGGACGGCCTTGAATCGAAAGCGGTGGTAACTCGCCGTCGTCAATATTATTGACCGCGTTCTCGAACTTTAGCAACTCGGTTCGCAGAGCACCGGTGAAGTCGGCGATGGATACAGCTGGCGCTATTGAAAGTGCAGCACATGTCGCGGAAAAGTCAGGCGTGAGGTCATCGATCTGCACCGTAAGGTGTTCTGGCGCCCACTCTAGAAATTCGGCAATTGCTGTTAACAGCCGTAAGTTCGCATAGTGCCCAAAGATCCGAGTCCACTGCGAGATGCCGACCGAACCGCCCCGGAACGCCGAAACGACGTTGGTGTCAATGCGCCAATATAGGCCAATGTGCTGCCACGCTTCCAGCTTGGGCCCTTCAAGCACTTCTTGACCCCGGAACGAAAGTCCTCTCAAGACGGTCGTCTTTCCGGTGCCTCGACCGCCTACCAGGAAGCAGGGACGCGCGGTGCGCAGCTCCGGCCAGTAGTTGGGCTCAGTAAATAGGGCATATAGGTCGTCATGAAAGTACTCGGCACGCACCCCGCCGAAAACTTCATGCAGTCGCTTTGCCAACGTTTCTGTGGCCACTAGCGTCGCCTCCTCAGTGGTACCCAATCTCGCGCGGGATACCAGAACAGGGGTAGGGAAGCGTCTGGCACCGAGTGCTCGAACGCTACTCCGAGACCCAGGTCGTGAAATCCGAACGGCGCTGCAGGACAATGCCTCACTTCACTTCGCGCAGTGACATCTTCGACAAAGCGGGCCATCCCGGGAGCGAGTCTTGGGTCAACATAGATCGATTCCGGGTGAACAAGCGAGGCTTGCGGAGGGAGCACATGCGCGGCCGCGATCTGAACGTACGGAGCATGTCGCCTGATCCGCTCAAGTGCGTAACTCGTGCAGATCGAAGGACAATAGTGAACTCGGCCGCTGAAACCGTGCTCCGTTAGGCTGTCAAAGGAGGTGCTAACCCCGTTTACTAGCCGCGCTCTTCGCCAGGTCTCGAGAAATTGTTGGCCCGATCCGGCGAAGTCGTCCACAAAAATTAGGTCCACGCTGCGATCCGCCGCCGCCAGCTCCAGCGCTGCCCCTGGATCAGCGATCTGCACCTCTTCAATTTCCAAAAGCTGTCTGGTCCACCGTACGTACATTTGGCCCGAGTCGCTAGGGTTTGGCTCTTCGCCGGTCGGAAAAGTGAGGACGACATTCCGTCGGTACTCTTCCCATGCGCTCTTGTGGTCACGGTATTCAGTGCCTGGGGTGAGGACTCTGCCTGCAAGGCCCGTTAGGGTTGACGTGAGTAGCTTGTGAGTCAGGCTCTGGTTAAAGTACGTAAAGGCCTCCAGTAGAGCCAATGCGCGCTCTTGTTCAGACTCTCGAAAGTTGTGCAACCATCTCTCGGGTCTAATCTCGGAAGGCTGGGCTGGCCAAATATGCATGGCTGAGAAGTGCTTACGTGCCTGAACTACGTGTTCACGATTCACGCGCACCCCTACCCCACTCTGCTACGGACACGTCGATAGCAGAGTATACGACAGGCTCAACAGATCACGGTCAGCGGCTGCTACGGGGCGATCGGTTCAGTTGCGGAAGCCCATAGGATCCAGGTGATGAGGTGGTTCGCGTGCAAGATGCTGTTGCAGTCACCAGTTGTCCTTCGGATCGACTGCGCACAGACGCGCCGCACTCCCTCAGGTCTGGTGGGCTTGAGTTCCGTTCGAGCAGAACTGCTCGATCAACTCACACCCGCCCACCGGGCCCTCGTTCAAGCGTGAAACGGTCGGGCTGACAGGATTTGAACCTGCGACCCCCTGACCCCCAGTCAGGTGCGCTACCAAGCTGCGCCACAGCCCGTGGCTGGATCACCGAGCCAGATCCGACCGGATCGGACCCCGTGAAGCCTCGGATACTCTACCCCATCCGTGACGCCTCCAGCGCACCGTTTGCCCCGGTCGGGGCTGTGCGGTCGGTCTCGCCGGAGGTCGCCGCGGCGTCCCGCTCCCCCGTCGGCAGGTGCGCGCGCCACGCGCTCGCGACGATCACCAGGCAGACCGCGGCGATGACCAGCCCGCCGAGGAACATGTGCGCGTACGTCCACCGCACGGACAGCGCGGCGAGCGCCACGGGCACGCAGAACCCGATGTACGTGAGCGAGTAGTAGACGGCGGTCAGGCCGGCGAGGTCGTCGGGCGTCGCGATGCGCTGGACCTCGCTGAGCCCGGCGACGAGCGCGAGCCCGTAGCCGGCTCCGAGCACCATGGCGGCGACGAGCGCCGTCGGGAGGTCGAGCCGCGCCGAGGCGTAGGCCCCGAAGCCCATGCCGACGACGACGATGGACATGGCGACGACGGATGCCCGTGCGCTGTGCCGGGTGTCGATGAGGCGGCCGAGCACCTGGATGCCGACCCCGCAGCCGAGGCCGAGCACGGTCATGAGCCCGGAGAACGCGATGGGCGCGCTGCCCGCGCTGGCGGACACGAGGCCCGGCAGGACGGCGTAGGCGCTGCCGGCGCACCCGAACACCCACGGCGCCACGGGCACGACGACGCGCAGGAACCGCCGGTGCGCGACCGCCGGCACGCGCAGGTCGTCGCGCAGCCGGCCCCGGGCCCCGCCGTCGGGCACGACGCGCGTCTCCGGGACGCCGAGCAGCCAGACGCCGGTCGCGACGGCGAGCGCCGCGTGCAGCAGGTAGGCGGTGTGCGTGGGCCAGGGTGCCCACTGGGCGAGCACCGCGGCGACGCCGGCGCCGACGAGGAAGCCCAGCGTGAGGGCGAGGCCGGCGCGGCGGGCGCCGGAGCCGCCGTCGGGCACGCCGGACGCACGGGCGTCCGCGTCGCTGAGCTCCTTGACCCAGGTGGTGCCGACGGCCATGACGAGGCCCAGCGCAACGCCGCACAGGACGCGCCCCGTCGCGAGCAGCGCGGCGGACGACTCCCCCGCCGCGAGCACGAGCGACCCCGCCAGTGCGATCGGCGCGGCGGGCAGGAGCAGCGGGCGGCGCCCGTACCGGTCGGAGAGCGGCCCGCCGAGCAGGAGCGCGGGGACGATCCCGAGCACGTACGCGGCGAGCAGCGCGTCGACGGTCACCGCGGAGAAGTGCCCGACCTCCCGGTACATGACCAGCAGGGGCGTGAACTCGTTGCCGCCCCACGCGACGGCGAACATCACCGCCGCGACGGCGAGCCACGCCCGCGGCCCGACGGCGGCGCTCGCCCCCGGCGCGGCAGCCTCGCTCGTGGGGTCCGAGGCAGCCGCGCTCACAGGCCGACCCTCGCGTCCTCGAGGTGACGCTGGACGCGGCGCTTGTAGGTGCGGGTGTCGCGCACCTCGAGCGCGTCGACGAGCGCACGGTGCCCGGCGACGAACGTCGTCGCACGGCCCGGGTCCCACCGGACGCTGTGCGCGACCATCCGTTGCTGACGCTCGCGCAGGCTCACGAAGAACGTGGTGAGCAGCGCGTTGCCCCCGGCCGCGACGATCTCCTGGTGGAACCGCGCGTCGAGGGTCGCGTACTCGGCGACGTCCCCGTCGGCGACGGCGGCCTCCTGGGCGGTGACGAGGTCGCGCAGGAGCGCGACGAGGGTGGCGAGCTCGGTGTCGGGCAGGCGGACGACGGACTGGGCGGCGTGCGTCTCGACGAGCAGGCGCGCGTCGAGGACGTCGTCGGCCTCGCCGGGCGCGACCGGCACGACGAGCGCGCCGCGCTTCGGGTAGAGCCGGAGCAGGCCCTCGGCCTCCAGGCGCAGGAACGCCTCCCGGACCGGCGTGCGGCTCACGCCGAGCTGTTCGGCGATCTCGCCCTCGCTCGTCATGGACCCGCCGGGCAGCCTCCCGTCGAGGACGAGGGACTTCACGTGCCGGTACGCCTGTTCCGTGGCAGAAGCGCTGGTGGTGCGTGGCATAGATACATGATGCATCTATCGTGTGGACGACATCGACCGCAACCGCTCTCCGGGGCCGTGCGGTTCGACACACCGAGCGCCGAGCCCTCAAGTGATAGTTGACGCCGCCCGTTACTTACAGTTTCGCCGAAACTGTAAGTAAGGTGACGTCATGGAAGCAGTTCAGGCGCTCGCTGTCCCAGCGGTGGCTCACGTGAGCCACTACTGGACAGCAGAGAACGACGGCCTTTCGACGCGTGCGCAGGTGGCGGCTGGCTCGGGACCCTACGAGTCCACCATCCCGACCGCCATCGCCGACTACTCCCCCGTACTGACGCCGCAGCAGTCCGCCGACGCCGAGGAAGCGGCCGCCGCTCTCGCACGCTTCGACTCGTACGCCAGCGCAACGCTCGGGCCGGACAACCCCACCCTGGGTCCGATGTCCTCAATCCTGCTGCGCACCGAGTCCGCTTCCTCGTCGCAGATCGAGAACCTCACGGTCGGCGCCAAGCAGCTCGCGCTCGCCGAGATCGACCAGACGACGAGCACCAACGCACGCACCGTCGTCGCGAACGTCCGGGCCATGCAAGCCGCGATCGACCTCGCCGACCGGCTCGACGAGGCCTCGATCCTCACGATGCACCGCGAGCTCCTCGCCGGGCAGCCCGGATGGGAGGAGCACGCGGGGCGTTACCGAGGCACTCTGGTCTGGGTCGGCTCGTCGAGCATCAGCCCGAGGGGCGCGACCCACGTCGGGCCCCAGCCCGAGCTCGTCCCTGGAGCGATGGCGGACCTCATGGCCTTCGTCCGCCGGGAGGACCTTCCCGTCCTCGTCCAGACCGCCGTCGCGCACGCGCAGCTCGAGACGATCCACCCGTTCACGGACGGCAACGGCCGCACCGGCCGGGCCCTCGTGCACGCCATGCTGCGCTCGAAGGGCCTCACGCGGAACACCATCGCCCCGGTCTCCGCGGGCCTCCTCGTCGACACCGAGGCCTACTTCGACGCGCTCACCGCGTTCCGCGCCGGTGACGCCTGGCCGATCGTCGAGCAGCTCTCCCGCGCGAGCCGGTTCGCCGCGACGGCCGGAGCGCGGCTCGTCGACGACCTCGCGGGCCAGGTCGCCACAGCGCGGGAACAGCTTTCCGGGCTGCGGCCCCAGGCCTCCGCCTGGAGCGTCGTGCCGCACCTCGTGGCCCATCCGGTGATCAACGCGGCGTTCCTCCGCGACCACCTCGGGTTCAGTGACGTCACCGCCCAGCGAGCGCTGAGCCAGCTCGCCGATGCGGGTGTCCTCCGCGAGCGCAGCGGCCTCCGGCGCAACCGCGTCTGGCAGCACGAGGGGATCCTCGCCGTCCTGGACCTGTTCGCCCAGCGGATCCGGCGCAGCTGACGACGCCTGGAGGTCCCGTCGGGTGCCGACTACGTCCTCTCGTCCGGTACGACCCCCTCCGACAGCCCCGCGTCGTCCCGCAGCGCCGTGTCGAGCCGTCGGACCAGCTCGCCGACCCGGCCCCCGCCGCCCGGCGCGGGCGGGTAGCGGCGCAGCACGGCGACGACCTCGGGCGTCGCGAGCGCCCGCGCGGAGTCGAGCCACGCGCTCGCGACGCTCTCGCCGGACCCGTCCCCGCCCGCGGCGAGCGCGGCGGCGTGCGCCGCGTGGGCGGCGGAGCCCAGGACGTGCTTGACCTGGTGGGCGTCGGCGATGGGGTGCAGGTACGCGGCACCGGCCGCCGCCATCGCGGCGCGGGCGGCCTCGGCGGCCGCGGGGTCGCCCGCCTCCTTCGCCGCGCGCAGGGCCGCCCAGGCGGTGTCGCGCAGCGCCTTGCCGCGCGCGCCGCCGTCGGCGAACGCCCGGGCCGCGTCGACCGCCTCGCGAGGGCGCACGTCGTCGGGCCGGACCGCCTCGACGAGCTGCAGCGCCGGCGCTGCGCACCGGGCCGCGTACCCGGTGACCGCGCGCAGGTCCTCGATGCTCAGCTCCACCGCGGCCGCCGTCGTCGTCACCGCTCGCTCCTCGCTCTCGTGCGCTTCCCGTCCACGCACCGACGCGCGGGACCCTCCGAGCACCGTACCGAGGCGGCGCCGTCGACGTCCCCGCTCACGACCTGGCCCGCGGTGCGACGACCCGGCTCAGACGACCGGCCCCGCGCCGCGCGCGACCTGGAGCACCCGGGCGACGCCGGGCTCGTCGGGGTCGTCGGTGATGTCGCGCCCGTCGAGCCAGCACCCGACGACGTGCGCGAGCTCGCCGGGGTGGCTGAAGTTCATGGCGTGCGGGGCGCCCTCGATCGCGGCGACGGTCACGTGCGGGGGCGCGAGCGCCCCGACCTCCCGCACGCGCCACGGCGGCGGCATGAGCGGGTCGCGCGTGCCGAGGACGGCGAGCGTCGGCACGGGGACGCGCAGGACGCGTTCGAGCGAGGGGAACCGGGCGAGCTCGGCGAAGAGCTGGAGCGCGTTGACCGGCCCGAAGCGCACGTAGTCGGGCACGGCGACGCGTGCCATGCGCGGGCTCTCGCGCACGGCGTCGCGCGCGAGCTGGGTGAGGGCGCGCCCGAACGGCTGGTTGTGCACGCCCCCGGCGGGCGAGGCGAGCACGACGCCGGCGACGCGGTCGGGGGCGGCGTGCGCGACCTCGAGGCTGACGGGACCGCCCATGGAGTTGCCCAGCAGGACGACGCGGTCGAGCCCGAGCGCGTCGAGCGTCGCCAGGAGCGCCCAGGCGAGGGCGGGGATGCCGAGCGGGTGGCCCCACTCCTCGCTGCGCCCGTACCCGGGCAGGTCCGGCACGACGGCGGTCGCGCGGTGGGCGAGGCGCTCGGCCGTCGGGAGGAGGTAGGTGCCGGAGATGGCGAAGCCGTGCACGTGCACGATCGGGACGGCGCCCGCGACCTCGGGGCCGGAGCGCACGAAGACCTCGCGGCCCTCGACGGTGACGTGGCGCGACGTCCACCCCTGTGCGGCCATACCGCGATCCTCCCAGGGCCCCGCGGCGGCCCCGGGGGCACGGACGGCGGTGCACCCGCGACGGGTGAGGCGCCGGCACGACCCGGACGGCGAGCATGGACGCCGGACGGGGGTCGACGTGGAGCAGAGCACGGGTCGCACCGCGGGCCGGCCGACGGCGGCCGACCGGCGCCTCGCGCTGCTCCTCGCGGCCGCGATGTTCGTGCTCGTGGTCGACACGTCGTTCATGAACGTGTCGATCTCGGCCGTCGTGCGGGACCTGGGCACGACGGTGAGCGGCGTCCAGACGGCGATCGCGCTCGAGGCGCTCGTGTCGGCGTCGTTCATCCTCGTGGGCAGCAAGGTCGGCGACCTCGTGGGCCGGCGGCGCGCGTACGTCGTCGGGCTGCTCGCGTACGGGGCGGGCGCGGTAGCGATGACGCTCGCGCAGAGCCTCGTGGCGGTCGTGATCTTCTGGTCGGTGATCGGGGGGCTCGGGGCCGCGCTGCTGCTGCCGGCGATGCAGTCGCTCGTGCACGGCAACTTCGAGGGCTCCGCGCGCAAGGCGGTCTACGCGCTCGTGGGTGCGGCGGCGTCAATCGCGGCGGCGGTCGGGCCGCTGCTCGGCGGCGTCATCACGACGACGCTGTCGTGGCGCGTGGCGTTCGGGCTCGAGGCCGTGGTGATCGTCGTCGTCCTCGCGGGCGTGCGCCTCGTGCGCGACGTCCCGTACACGGGCGACCGCGCGGTGGACGTCGTCGGGACGGTCCTGTCCGTCGTCGGGATGGGCGGCGTGGTGCTGGGCGTGCTCGTGTGGCAGGAGGGCGGCGAGGCCGTCGGGGCGCTCGTCCTCGTCGGCGCGCTGGGCCTCGTGGGCCTCGCGTGGTGGCTCGTGCGCCGCGCGCGGGCCGGGCGGACGACGCTCGTCGACCCCGGGCTGTTCCGCTCGCCCGCGTTCCGGATCGGGGTGTCGCAGCAGCTCCTGCAGCAGGTCGCGCTCGGCGGGGCGATGATCGCGCTGCCGATCTTCCTGCAGATGGCGCTCGGGTACGACGCGCTGCTCGCGGGCCTCTCGCTCGCCCCGCTGTCGCTGACGATGTTCGCCGCCGCGCTCGTGGCGGGCAAGCGCCCTGGCCGACGTCGCCCGGCGACCCGGGTGCTCGCGGGCTTCCTCCTGCTCGTCGTGGGCATGGTCGCGCTCGTCGCGGTGGTGCCGAGGGCGTCGTCGGGCTGGTGGCTCGCGCTGCCGCTCGTCGTGGCGGGCGCCGGGCTGGGGCTCCTCGTCTCCCAGCTCAACGCGTACACGCTGTCCCCCGTGCCCGAGGAGCGCGCGAGCGAGGCCGCGGGCGTGAGCTCGGCCGCGGGGTCGTTCGGCCTCTCGCTCGGCCTCGCCGTCGCGGGCGCGGTCATGCTCGCGTCGCTCGCGGCGGGGTTCACGGCGCGGGCCGAGGCGAGCGACGTGCTGCCCCCGGACGACAAGGAGCAGGTCGCCCGGGTGCTCGAGGACGACGCCGAGATCATGAGCGACGCCCAGCTCGTCGAGCTCCTCGCGGACGAGCCGCCCGCGGTGCGGGCCGAGGTCGTGGCCATCAACGACGACGTGCGCGCGCGGGCGCTGCAGGTCGCGCTCCTCGTGCCGCTCGTCGCGGGGCTCCTCGGCGTCGTCGCGGCGCTGCGCATGCGCCGCCTGCCGGACCCCGAGACACGCGAGGGCGAGCCGCCGGTCCTCGGCTGACCCGCGTCGTCGGGATCGTGACCGGACCGAGACCCGGTTCGTTGCTCGTGCTAACCGTCGTGAAACGCCGGGGAAACAGCGGCTTGTGAGCATCGCTGACGGCAGGGGGCCCCACCACACGACCGCCGGTCGCGCCGTACCTCCGCGCGCCCGGAGGAAGGACCGCTCGCCCATGACCCGTCCCGTCCCCCGCAGACGGCTCCGCGCCCGCGCCGCCCTCGTCGGCGGTCTCGCGGTCGCCGCGGCGGCCCTCGCCGCCCCCGCGCACGCCGCACCGTCCGTCGCCCAGCTCTCCCTCACGGCGCCCGCGTCGGTCGAGGTCGGCGCGGAGATCACCGTCACGGTCGCCGCGACCGGCGCCGTCGACCTCTACGCCTACGACCTCGCCGTCGCCTACGACCCCGACCTCGTCGAGCTCGTGGACGGCTCCGTCGTCACCCCGGACGGCGGCTTCGCCGACGCGACGGACGACGCCGCCGGGACGGTCGCCGTCACGCACACGCGGCTCGGCACCTCCCCCGGTCTCGAGGGCGACGTCACCCTCGCGACCCTGACGTTCACCGCCGTGTCCGACGGCGCGGCGGCCTTCGCCGTCCCGACCGCCACGCTCGTGGGCGCCGACGCCGAGACGGCCACGCTCACCGACGCCGCGAGCGCCACGACGACGGTCACCGCGGTCGACGTCCCGCCCACGCAGGAGCCGACGGGCGGGGTCACCACGCCGCCGGTCGAGGACGGCGGCACCACACCTCCCGGGGACGACGGCGCGTCCGACTCGTCGTCGTCCCCGTCGGGGTCCACCTCGGGCGGCGCGCTCGCGTCGACCGGGGCGAGCGTCGCCTGGTTCGTCGGGGCCGCGCTCCTCGCGGTCGCCGTCGGCACGGGCATCCTGCTCGCGCGGCGTCGGGCGGCCACGCGATGACCGGCCCGCTGCCCCGCCCCGACCACCCGCTCGCGCACCTCGCGCCCGTCCCCTCGAAGGAGCCGTCCGTGACCACGACCCACCGGCGCGCCGCCACCGGCGGGCTCGCCGCCCTGACGATCGGCGGCCTCGTCCTCGGCGTCACGACGGCACCTGCCGCGACCGGCGCGCCCGCCGCGGAGACCGCGCCGCTCCTCGCCCCCTACTGGACCGAGCTCGACCTCACGGGCGACCGGCAGGTCACGACCGACGACCTCGCGGTCGTCGCCGCGGCGCTCGGCGGGACGTCGGCCGACGCGGCGTGGGACGACGTCGCGCCCGCCGACACGGACGGCGACGGCACGATCACGGTGACCGACCTCGCCGCCGTCTCGCAGCGCATGGTCTACGACGACGGCCCGTTCGAGCTCGTCGAGGCGTCCGTGCTCGACATGCAGGCCGCGATGAACGCGGGCACGACGACGTCGGTCGCGATCACCCAGGAGTACCTCGACCGGATCGAGGCGTACGACACGACGCTCGTCGACACGAGCGCGGGCGGGCGGCCGCTGCACTCGATCATCAGCACGAGCGACGTCGCGCTGGACGCCGCCGCGCGCGCTGACGCCGTCCGCGCGACCGACGGCATGACGAGCCTGCTGCTCGGCGTGCCCGTCGCGGTGAAGGACAACTACGACACGACGGACATGCCCACCACGGGCGGCTGCGGCTGCTGGGACGACAACCGGACGACGACCGACGCGACGATGGTCGAGGGCCTGCGCGCCGACGGCGCGGTGATCCTCGCGAAGGCCAGCCTGGACGAGTTCGCGTTCGGGTTCGCGTCGGAGTTCTCGTCCTTCCAGGACGCCGGCACGAGCACGCTCGTCGCGAGCCCGTACGTGACGAGCCGCACGGCCGGCGGGTCCAGCGGCGGCACGGGGGCGGCCGTCGCGGCGAACCTCGCCGGGCTCGGCCTCGGCACGGACACGGGCGGGTCGATCCGCGTCCCGTCGTCGTACAACCAGCTCGTCGGCGTGCGCCCGACGGTCGGTCTCGCGAGCCGCGACGGCATCATCCCGCTCGCGCTGAGCCAGGACACGGGCGGCCCGATGGCGCGGAGCGTCCTCGACGCGGCGGTCGCGCTCGACGCCGTCGCCGGGGTCGACGCCGCCGACCCGGTGACGTCGCGCCAGGAGGGCGAGGTCCCGGCGTCGTACACGCAGTACCTGGACGAGGGCGCGCTCGACGGTGCCCGCATCGGCTACGTGCCGTCGATGCTCGGCTCCAACGCGGCGACGCAGCGCCTGTGGGCCCAGACCCGCGCGACGCTCGAGTCGCTCGGCGCGACGGTCGTCGAGGTCACGCCGCCTACCACGTGGTCGCCGGTCCTGCCGAACGGCTTCGCGAGCGTCCTCTCCGAGGGGTCGGGCTCGACGAACGAGTTCAAGCACGACCTCGACGCGTACGTCGCGACCCACCTCGCCCCGCAGGTCGAGGCCCGCACGCTCCAGGGGATCGTCGACTCGGGCCGCTACGTGCCGTCCCGCCGCAGCACGTACGTCTCGCGCGACGCGGTCACCGAGGAGACGTACCAGGCGTGGGCGGGCCCCGAGGGGTCGCACACGAAGGTCCTCGCCGAGGGCAAGGTGCTCGTCACCGCGATGCTCGACGACGCCGACCTCGACGCGCTCGTCTACCCGAGCGCCAACCCGTACGGGACGATCGGCACCAACCTGCGGCTCAGCCCGAACACCGGGCTGCCCGCCGTGACCGTCCCGGTCGGCCAGGCGGTCGCGACCGACGGCACCGTCACCGGCGGCGGCGTCAACCTCGAGCTGCTCGGCCGCGACTTCGACGAGGGTCCGCTGCTCGGCCTCGCGTACGCGCTCGAGCAGGCCACGCAGGCCCGCACCTCCCCCGCGCTCTACGGCCCGCTCGGCTGAGCGGTCCACCACCGCCGACGGTGGCCGTCCCCTCCCCGGGGGCGGCCGCCGTCGTGCGTCAGGAGAGGTCGCCCACCCCGGCGACGACGCGTCAGCGTCGCGGTGTCCGCCGACGCTCGTCGTCGCCACCGAGGGCGGCGCCGAGCGCCGCGAGCACGAGCAGGTCCACGACGAGCCCGGCGACGCCGACCCACTGCAGCGCGCGGAACACGAGGAGCTGCGTGAGCAGGAGCGAGACCAGCACGCCGCGCCGGACCCAGACCGCGCCGGCGCGGCGGTCCTCGGGCTGTCCGCGGCGGGACGCCACCATGCCGACGACGACGCACGCGACCGTCGCCGTGACGCCCGCGACGATGCCGACCCCGACCCAGGCGGGCACGTCGACGTCGCCGACGAGCACGCGCAGCCCCGCGAGCAGCGAGCCGAGAGCCGTCCCGAGCACGAGCACGACCACCACGACGGCGGCCCAGCGGCGCTGGAGCGTCTGCGCGAACCAGACCGACGAGCGCCGCACGAGGGCGCGCACCGGGTCGGGCACGTCGACGTCGTCGCGCGGCACGGCCTCGACGAGCGCCGCGACCTCGTCGGCCGTCGGTTCGCCCCGGCCCAGGGCGACGAGCGCGCGGGCCTCGTCGCGCGCGTCGTCGGTGAACCCGCCGGCGACGCCCGCGACGGCGCGGTCGGTCGCGACCGCGAGGTACTCGGCCGGGTGGTGGCGCCGCCACCCGTGCAGCGCCTCGACGACGAGGACGAGCACGACGACCGTCGCGTAGATGAGCGCCGCCGTCGGCTCGTAGAAATAGTCGTTGTCCGCGGTGACGAACTTGCCGATCTCGTCGACGAACAGCCCGAACCCGATGCCGCCCACGAACGCGCCGAGCGAGCGCGGCGCCGGGCCCACGAAGGACAGCAGCAGCACGAGGGCGAGCGCCATGCCGAGACCGCCCCACAGCACGTGCGCGACGTGCAGGTCTCCCCCGCCGACCTGCGGGTACCCCGACGCCGCGAGGAAGAACCGCGTCACGAGCACCGTCGCGACGGCGACCACGAGGAACGTGACGACGTGCCGCACGGCCGCGGTGTCCCGGGCCGCGCCGAGGCGCAGGGCGCGGCCCCGCCGGGACGTCCCGGCCGAGCCGCGCCCCGTGCCCGTGCTCACCGCTTGCGCTTCTCCCGCACGCGGACGCTGATCTCGATGGGCGAGCCCTCGAACCCGAACGTCTCGCGCAGGCGGCGCTCGATGAACCGGCGGTAGCCCGCCTCGAGGAACCCGGTCGCGAAGACGACGAACCGCGGCGGGCGCGTGGAGGCCTGCGTCGCGAAGAGGATGCGAGGCTGCTTGCCGCCGCGCAGCGGGTGCGGGTGGGCGGCCACGAGCTCGCCGAGGAACGCGTTGAGGCGGCCCGTCGGGATGCGCGTGTCCCAGGAGTCGAGCGCGCGCTCCATCGCCGGGGCGAGACGGTCGGTGTGCCAGCCGGTGCGGGCCGACACGTTGACGCGCGGCGCCCACTGCACCTGCACGAGGTCCTTCTCGATCTCGCGCTCGAGGTACGGGCGACGGTCGTCGTCCATGAGGTCCCACTTGTTGTACGCGATGACGAGCGCACGGCCCGCGTCCACGACCTGGGAGATGACGCGCGTGTCCTGCTCGGTGAGCGGCACCGACGCGTCCACGAGCACGACGGCGAGCTCCGCCTTCTCGATCGCGGCCTGCGTGCGCAGCGACGCGTAGAAGTCGGCGCCCTTCGTCTGGTGCACCCGGCGACGGATGCCGGCGGTGTCGACGAGGACGTACGGGACGTCCTTGATGGTCACGAGCTCGTCGACCGGGTCGCGCGTCGTGCCCGCGATCTCGTCGACGACGACGCGGTCAGCGCCCGCGAGCTTGTTGAGCAGCGAGGACTTGCCGACGTTCGGACGCCCGACGAGCGCGACGCGGCGCGGCCCGGTCGGGCGCACCTCGCCGTGCTCGGACTCGGTCGGGAGCGCCGCCATCGCGGCGTCCAGCAGGTCGCCCGTCCCGCGGCCGTGCAGCGCGGACACGGGGTGCGGCTCGCCGAGGCCGAGGCTCCAGAGGTAGGCGGCGTCCGCCTCGCCCGACTGCCCGTCGACCTTGTTGGCGCACAGCACGACGGGCTTGCCCGACTCGCGCAGGAGGCGCACGACGCGCTCGTCCGTCGCGGTGGCGCCGACCGTCGCGTCGACGACGAAGAGCACCGCGTCGGCGAGGGAGATCGCGACCTCGGCCTGCTCGGCGACCTTGGACTCGATGCCCGCGACGTCGACCTCCCAGCCACCGGTGTCGACGAGCGTGAACCGGCGCCCGGCCCAGTCGGCCGGGTAGCTCACGCGGTCGCGCGTGACGCCCGGCTTGTCCTCGACGACGGCCTCGCGGCGGCCGAGGATGCGGTTGACGAGGGTCGACTTGCCGACGTTCGGGCGCCCGACCACGGCGAGCACGGGCAGGGGCGACTCGGGCTCCGCGCCGTCGAGCGCGTCCTCGTCGGCGTCGAGCAGCGCGAGGTCGGCGTCCTCGAGCTCGTAGTCGTCGAGCCCGGCGCGCAGCGCGCGCTCGCGCGCCTCGTCGTCCGCGGAGTCCGCGTGCGCCAGGGGCTCCTCGGCCTGCCCGACGGCGTCGGTCGGTCCGGGCGTGCCGGGCTGGGCGGGGTCGGGTGTGGTCATGGGGTCCATTCTCCCAGGCCGCGGGCCAGGCTCCGAACCGGGCCACGGGCGCGTCGCGCGGGCGGCCTCTGGGCACGCCCGGTGTCAGCCCGCGGGGCCGTCCCGGCGGGCGGCGAGCCGCGCGACGACGGCCCGCACGACGTCGTCGGGCACGGGCTCCGCGAGCGGGAACCGCAGCGTGCCCTTGCCGTCCTGGTAGCGCGCGATGCGCCGCGCGAGCGCGTCGTCGACCTCGGGCACGGGGTAGAGCGAGACGTGGTGCGCCCAGCCCGCGAGGTAGACGACGTACCGGCCGTCGCGCGTGAAGGTCGGGATGCCGTAGCTGATGCGCTCGCCCAGGCCGGGCACCGTGTCGTGCACCACGGCGCGCAGGTGCGCGACGACGTCGCGCGCGTCCGGGGCGAGCGTCGCGAGGTACTCGTCGACGGTCGTGGGCTTGCCGGGCGGCTCGGCCATGCGTGCTCCCTCCCCCGCGGGCGGCGCCTGCCCGGTCCCGCGACGGGGCGCCGGCGCCTGAGCGCGAACCTACCGCGCGGCGGACGTGCCCGCGAGGCGCACGAGGACGACCCCGGCGACGACGAGCACGCCACCTGCGGCCTGCACGAGTCCCGGCACCTCGCCGAGCAGGAGCCACGCGATGACCACGGTGAACAGCACCTCCGACAGCCCGACGAACGACGCGAGGCGCTCGCCCATGCGGACGGTCGCGGCGACCCCGGACACGTACGCGAACGCCGTCGCGACGAGCACGACGACCGCGAGCGGGACGTACCAGGGCGCGGTCGAGCCGAGGAGCGTGACGTCGACCAGCGGGGCGGCGAACGGCAGCACGCCCACGACCGCCGTCGCGCCGAGCGCGAGCGCCCCGACGCCGAGCCCGCTCGCGGCGAGCGCGACGGGAGGCAGCCGCGTCGGGCGCGCGGCCAGCACGAAGTAGGCGCCCAGCCCGCCCGCCGCGCCGAGCGCGAACAGGACGCCGACGAGGTCGGGCCGGGCGCCGCCCGGGTCGACGACGAGCACGAGGCCGAGGACCGCGACGGCGCAGCCCGCGAGCGTGAGCCGTGGCGGCACGTGGCGCGTGCGGGCCCAGGCGAGGCCGACGAGCAGGACGGGCGCGAGGTACTCGATGAGGAGCGCGATCCCGACGGGCATGCGCGCGACCGCCGCGAAGTAGCACAGCTGGGTCCCCGCGACGGCGACGAGGCCGAACCCGAGGACGAGCCGCCACTCCTCGCGCAGGAGGCGGTGGCTGCCCCGCAGGGCGACGGCCGCGACCGGGGCGAGGACGAGCGCCGAGCACAGGGCGCGCGCGAAGACGGCGGCGCCGGGCGTCCAGCCCGCCTCGAGGAGCGGCTTGACGAACGGGCCGCTCGCGCCGAACGCGAGGGCCGACGCGAGCCCGACGAGCAGACCGGTGCCCGGGCGGTCGCCCACCACGTGCGCCACCGGGCGGTCCGTCCTCATGGCCTCGGCCGGTCCCCGCGCGGGTCGTCCAGCGGCAGCGCCACACCGGTCAGCGCGACGGTGTCGGCGACCAGCTCGGCGAGCGCGGTGCGGATGCGCTCGTTCGCGTCCTCGAGCGCCTGCTTGCCGCTCACCCCGGGCACGCGCTCGACGGCGAGGGGCGCGCCGAAGCGGACGACGAGCCGACGGCGCAGCCCGGGGACCCGGTTGACGCCCTCGCCCGCGCGCCGCGTGCCCAGCACGGCCACGGGCACCACGTGCGCGTGGCCGTTGAGCGCGAGCCACGCGGCCCCGGCGCGCGCCGACGTCGCGTCGCCGCGCCCCCGGGCGCCCTCGGGGAAGACGCCGACCGCCCCGCCGCGCCGGAGCACGCCGAGCCCGGCCGCGAGCGCCGGGCGTCCGCCGGTGCGGTCCACGGGGATCTGCCCGGCGGCACGCAGCACCCAGCCGACCGGCCCGGTGAACATCTCCTCCTTGACGAGGACGTGCAGCGGGCGGGGCGCCACCCCGAGCACGAGCGGCCCGTCGACGACGCCGGTGTGGTTCGCGGCGAGCACGACCGGGCCGTCCGCCGGGACGTGCTCCGCCCCGATGACCTCGGTCGCCCACACGACACGGGCGAGGAAGCGGCCCACCCAGCGCGACCAGGCCGGCCCGGCGGGCGACGGCACGCCGTCGCGCGGACCGCGCACCCGGCTCACGGGCCCTGGCGCGGACCGACCACCCGCCCGGTGACCTGCTCGACCACGGAGAGCACCGCGGCGATCGTCTGCTCGAGGTCGAGCTCCGACGAGTCGACGGTCACGACGCCGTCGGCCGCGACCTGGAACTGCGAGACCGTCGCGTCGTCGCGGTCGCGCCGCAGCACCTGGTCCTTCGTCGCCTCGACGGCGGCCGCGTCGGCCGTCCCGTGCACGTCGAGCGAGCGCCGCGCGAGGCGGGCCTCCTCGCTCGCGGTGAGGAGCACGCGCACGTCGGCGTCGGGGGCGACGACCGTCGTGATGTCCCGGCCCTCCGCGACGACGCCGCGCCCGCCCGCGAAGCCGTCGGGCGTGCGCTCGGCCTCGATGACCGCGCGCTGGAGGCGCCGCAGCTCGGCGCGCACCGCGAGGTTCGTCGCGACGGCGCTGACGGCCGTCGAGATCGCGGTCGAGCGGATCGCCTCCCCGACGTCCGTCCCGTCCACGTGGACCGTCGGCCCGGACGGGTCGAGGCCCATCACGAGCGGCATGACGCGCACGGCGTGCGCGACGGCGTCCTGGTCGGCGAGGTCCTCGCCGCGGTGGAGGCACCACCAGGTGGCGGCGCGGTACATCGCGCCCGTGTCGAGGTACGCGAGGCCGAGGCGGCGCGCGACGCCCTTGGACACGCTCGACTTGCCGGACCCCGAGGGTCCGTCGATCGCGACCGTCAGCGCGCCGTCTCCCGGCGTCCCCGGGCTCACTGGGCCAGGTCCTTGCGCAGCGCCGTCGCCCCGTGCAGGTACACGTGCTGCACCGCCGCGCGGTCCACGTCGAGCTCCGCGTGCGCCATGAGGCGCACCACGCGCGGCAGCGCGCCGGGCACCGCGATCTCCGTCGCGCACATGAGCGGCACGTCGCCGAGGCCCATCTCGCGCGCCGCGGCGGCCGGGAAGTCGGCCACCAGGTCGGGCGTGCACGTGAAGAGGATCGAGATGAGCGCGCCGGCGTCGACGGCGTTCGCGTCGAGCACCTCCTGGACGAGCTCGCGCGTGCGCTCGAACAGGTGCTCGCGCTCGTCGACGTCGAGCTGGGTCGCGCCCCGGATCGCCCGGACCGGCATGGCTGGTGCTCCTTCGTGCGGGACGGCCCGCCTCGCGGCGGTCCGTCGGGGTGGTGGTGCGGGACGCGCGGACCGGGCCTAGAGCCCGACGCCCGCCATGAGCGTGCCGAGCTCGGTGCGACCGAGCACGCGCGTCGTGCCGGGGCGCAGGTTGCCGAGCGCGATCGGGCCGATGCGCGTGCGCACGAGGCGCGTCACGGGGTAGCCGACCTCCTCGAACATGCGTCGCACGACGCGGTTGCGCCCCGAGTGCAGCACGACCTCGATCATCGTCTGGTCCGCGACCTGGTCGACGACGCGGTACGCGTCCGCCCGCACGACGCCGTCCTCGAGCTCGATCCCGTGCAGGAACTTGTTCGCGACGTTCCCCGCGACCTTGCCGCGCACCGTGACGAGGTAGGTCTTGGCGACCTCGTGCGAGGGGTGCGCCAGGTGGTTCGCGAGCTCGCCGTCGTTCGTGAGGAGCAGCAGGCCCTCGCTGTCCGCGTCGAGGCGGCCCACGTGGAACAGCCGCTCGGGCCGGTCGGCGACGAGCTCCGCGATGGACGGGCGCCCGTCCGGGTCGTGCATGGTCGACACGACGCCGCGCGGCTTGTTGAGGGCGAGGGTCACGCGCGAGGAGTCGAGCTGCAGGCGCATCCCGTCCACGTGCACGACGGCGCGGGCCGGGTCGACCCGCACCCCCAGCTCGGTCACCCGCACGCCGTCCACCTCGACGCGGCCCTGCGCGATGAGGTCCTCGCACGCGCGGCGCGACCCCAGCCCGGCCGACGCCAGCACCTTCTGCAGGCGCACGCCGTCCTCGACGTGCACGTCGCGCTGGGGCTCGGTGGGCTGCCCGCGCACGGGACGGCGCGGCCGGCCCGCCGCCTGGCCGGCGCGGGGCGCCGACGTGCCGCGACCCGCAGCGGGGCGACCCCGACCGGCAGCCGCACCGCGGCCCGCGCCGGTCGACCGACCTGCGCCCTGGCCACGACCGGCGCCCTGCTCCCGGCCGTCGCCCGCGCCGCGGCCCGCGGACGAGCCCTGCGCGGACGGGCCGCCACGCCGGGGCGCGCCGCCCGAGCGTGCGCCGTCGCCGCCCCGCGGGCCGCCGCGACGCGCGTCGCCGCTCCCGCCGCGACGCGCGTCGCCCGCCCCGTCGCGGGGCGTGCGCCCGCGCCCTGCGTCGCCGGAGCGGCGTCCGTCCTTCGAGCTCATGCGTGTCCTTCGTCCGTCGGTTCGTGCGTGACGTCGCGCGTCACGCCGGGTGTCGTGGCGGTCGGCGCCGGTGCGCCGTCCGCGTCGTCAGCCGCGGCGCCGGGAGCGTCCGTCGGCGCCGCGACGCCCGTCGGCCGCGCGGGAGCGCGCAGGTCGGCGAGCCCGTCGAGGCCCTCGAGGTCGTCCATGTCCGGCAGGTGCGGCGCGAGCGGGGGGAGCTCGTCGAGCGACGTGAAGCCCATCCGCTCGAGGAAGTACCCCGTGGTGCCGAAGAGGCCGGCGCCGGTGTGCGGGTCCTGGCCGACCTCGGCCACGAGCCCGCGCGCCACGAGCGTGCGCACCACGCCGTCCACGTTGACCCCTCGCACCGCCGACACCTGGCCGCGGCTGACCGGTTGACGGTACGCGATCACGGCCAGAGTCTCCAACGCCGCCTGCGTGAGCCGGGCCGTCTGACCGCCCTGCACGAACCGGCCCACGACCTCGGCGTGCGCGGGCGCCGAGTAGACGCGCCACCCGCCGCCCGCCGCGCGCAGCTCGAACCCGCGCGGGCGCCCGCCGTCGTCGCCCCGGTACTCGGCGGCGAGCTCGTGCAGCGCGTCGAGCACCTCGTCGACCGGGACCGCGAGCGCCGTCGCGAGCTCGACCGGCGGGATCGGCTCGTCGGCGACCATGAGCACGGCCTCGAGCGCGGACGGCAGGCCGCCCGGGAGGTCGTGCACGGCGGGCGGGCGGGCGTCGTCCGGGGTCGTGCCGTCGTCGGGCAGCGTCACGCGGGGACCTCCTGGTCGGTGGCGGCGAGGGCGTCCGCCAGGTCGGGCTCGTCGCCCTCGTCGAACTCGCTGCCGACGCCGACGAGCGGCGGCTCGGCCGCGTCGTCGTCGCCCGACCACCGCACGGTGAGCTCGCCGAGCGGCGTCACCTGGTCGAACGCGACGAGCGCCTGACGGAACAGCTCGAGCAGCGCGAGGAACCGCGCGACGACCACGGCGGTCTCCCCCGCGTCGGCCACGAGGGCGCGGAACGTCGTCGTGCCGTGGCTGCGCACGCGCTCGACGACGATCCCCGCCTGCTCGCGCACGCTCACGGCGGGGGCGTGCAGGTGGTCGAGCGAGACGCCGGGCGGGGGCTCCTTGGGCGCGAGCGCGCGGGCCGCGAGCACGGCAAGCTGGTCCGGACCCATGGTCCACACGAGCTCGGGCAGCAGTGCGGCGAGGTGCGGCTCGAGCTGCACGACGCGCGGGAACCGGCGCCCCGCGCTCTCGAACCGCTCGGCGAGCAGCCCCGACACGTCCTTGTAGGCGCGGTACTGCAGCAGCCGCGCGAAGAGCAGGTCCCGCGCCTCCAGCAGCGCCAGGTCCTCGTCGTCCTCGACGCTGCCCGTCGGCAGCAGCCGGGCCGCCTTGAGGTCGAGCAGCGTCGCGGCGACGACGAGGAACTCGCTCGCGGTGCCGAGGTCCCAGCCGGGGTGGTCCTCCCCCGCGGCCCGCGCGACGGCGGCGGCGCGCTCGGCCGTGCGGATGTACGCGATGAAGTCGTCCGTCACGCGCGCGAGCGCGACCTCGGTGATGTCGAGCTTGTGCTTCGTGATGAGCGACAGCAGCAGGTCGAAGGGCCCGCTGAAGTTGTCGAGCCGGACCTCGAACCCGGTCCGTGCGGGCGGCTCGGTCGGTGGCGGCGGCTCAGGCGGCGTCGCCACGGGCGACCAGCTCCCGGGCGAGCTGCCGGTACGCGACCGCGCCCGGGTGGTTCGGCGCGTAGACGGTGATGGGCTCCGCCGCGACGGACGCGTCAGGGAACTTCACGGTGCGCCCGATCACGGTGTGGAGCAGCTTGTCGCCGAACGCCTCGTGCACGCGCGCCACGACCTCGCGCGAGTGCAGCGTCCGCGAGTCGAACATCGTGGCGAGGATGCCGTCGACGTCGAGGCGCGGGTTGAGCCGGTCGCGCACCTTCTCGATCGTCTCGACGAGCAGGGCGACGCCGCGCAGCGCGAAGAACTCGCACTCGAGCGGGATGAGGACGCCGTGCGCTGCGGTGAGCGCGTTCACGGTCAGCAGGCCCAGAGACGGCTGGCAGTCGACGAGGATCACGTCGTAGTCGTCGACGACGGGGCGCAGCACGCGCGACAGGACGGACTCGCGCGCGACCTCGCCCACGAGCTGCACCTCGGCGGCCGAGAGGTCGATGTTCGCGGGCAGCAGGTCGAGGTTCTCGACGTCGGTGCTCACGAGCACGTCGTGGATGTCCGCGCCGCGCTCCATGAGCAGGTTGTAGACCGTGCGGTCGAGCTCGTGCGGGTTGACGCCGAGGCCGACGGACGCGGCGCCCTGCGGGTCGAAGTCGACGAGCAGAACCTTGCGCCCGTACTCGGCGAGCGCGGCGCCCAGGTTGATGGTCGTCGTCGTCTTGCCGACGCCGCCCTTCTGGTTGCACATCGCGATGATCCGGCCCGGGCCGTGCGCGGCGAGCGGGGCCGGGACGGGGAACTCCGGCAGGGTGCGGCCGACGACGTCGACGCGCGGCTCGGCGCCGGCGGTCCGGTCCGCGGGGCGGTCGACGGCGGGAGCCGCGTCCCCCTCGGCGGAGGTCGGCGGGGCGACCGGACGGACGGCGTCGCCGTGCGAGCCGTGCGCGCCGCGCGTCTCGGGCTGGGTCTCGGCCTGGCTGCTCACGTCCGCCACGGTATCGCAGGACCTCGCCGCGGCCGGTGCGCACGCGCCCGCGCGCCGCGTTCCGGGGACGGCGCACCACAGCCGTCCCGCAGCAGTGGCGCCGCCGTCCCGCGGCCGTGGTGCGGCCGCCCCGGGGTGTCCGTCAGCCCAGCGCGCGGGGGTGCGCGGCCGCGTAGACCTCGCGGAGCGTGTCGGGCGTCACGAGCGTGTAGATCTGGGTCGTGGTGACCGACGCGTGGCCCAGCAGCTCCTGCACGACGCGCACGTCCGCGCCGCCCGCGAGCAGGTGGGTCGCGAACGAGTGCCGCAGCGTGTGCGGCGAGATGCGCTCGGGGTGCTCGATCCCGGCGCGCTCGGCCGCGGTGCGCAGCACGGCCCACGCGCTCTGCCGGGACAGGCGCGCACCGCGCGTGTTGAGGAACACCGCGGGCGTCCCCCGCCCGTTCGCGGCGAGCGCGGCGCGCCCGCGCACGAGGTAGGCGTCGAGGGCGCGGCGCGCGAACGACCCGACGGGCACCACGCGCTCCTTGCCGCCCTTGCCCAGGAGGCGCACGGCGCCGCTGTCGAGGTCCAGGTCGTCGACGTCGAGGCTCACCGCCTCGGTGATGCGCGCACCGGTCGAGTACACGAGCTCCAGGAGCGCGCGGTCGCGCAGGGGGCCGGGTCCGTCCCCCGCCCCGGAGGCCTCGAGGATGCGCGCGACCTCGTCGGTCGAGATGGCCTTCGGCAGCCGCCGGCCCTGGGCGGGCGGGCGCACGTCGGCCGACGCGTCGGCGTCGGCGAGGCCCTCCGCCGCGCAGAACCGGTGCCAGCCGCGCACGGCCGCCACCGACCGGGCGGTCGAGGACGGCGACAGGGGCGCACCGCCGTCGGCCCCGGTGCGCAGCGCGGTGACGTAGTCCGCGACGTCGTCCGCCTCGACGTCGCGCACGGCGTGGTTGCCGCGCGACGCGAGGAACGCGACGTAGCGCGCGAGGTCGCGGCGGTAGGCCGCGACCGTGTTGGCGGACAGCCCGCGCTCGACGGCGAGGTGCGCCAGGTACTCGCGCGCGGCGCGGTCCAGCGCCTCGGGCACGTGGGCCTCGCCGGGGCTCATGGCGTCACTGCCCTGCCGGGACGACCGGGCTCACAGCGGGAGGAAGACGTCGACCGCCACCGCGACGAAGAGCAGGGTCAGGTACGTGATGGACGCGTGGAAGACCTTCATCTCCCCCACCTTGCCGCCCTTGCCGTCGGCCTTGTCGCGCGCCCGGCGCAGCATCGTCACGCACGACGACAGGAACCAGGCGCCCAGGGCCGTGGCGACGACGCCGTACACCCAGGTCATGCCGGCGAGCGGCCACAGCGCGAGCGACGAGGCGACCATCGCGACGCCGTAGAGGATCATCTCGCGCGCGACCCGGCTGTCGTCCGCGACGACGGGGAGCATCGGGACGCCCGCGTTCGCGTAGTCCCGCTTGAACTTCATCGACAGCGGCCAGTAGTGCGGCGGGGTCCAGAAGAAGATGACGAGGAACAGTGCGAGCGCCGCCCAGCTCAGCGAGCCCGTGACCGCCGACCAGCCGATGAGCACCGGCATGCAGCCCGCGATACCGCCCCACACGATGTTCTGCGGGGTGCGGCGCTTGAGGATCATCGTGTAGCCGACGACGTAGATCGCGATCGCCGCGAACGTCAGCCACGCCGAGACGACGTTGACCAGCAGCGCGAACCAGACCAGCGACACCACGCCGAGGACGGTCGCGAAGACGAGCGCCGCGCGCGGGGAGATCTCACCCGTGACGAGCGGGCGCCGCTTGGTGCGGTTCATGACCTCGTCGATGTCGCGGTCGAGGTAGCAGTTGTAGACGTTCGCGGACGCCGCGGCGAGCGTGCCGCCGACGAGCGTCGCGAGGATGAGGCCCAGCCCTGGCAGCCCGCCCTGCGCCAGGAACATCGTCGGCACCGTCGTGACGAGGAGGAGCTCGATGATGCGCGGCTTGGTGAGGGCGACGTAGGCGCCGACCCGCTCGCGCAGCGCGCGGGTCGCGCCGGCGACCTCGGCCGTCGGGGCGACGGAGGTCGCGGGGGCCGTCGGGGAGGACGGCTGCTGGGTCGACGCGGCGCTCGACGGGCTTCCGGTCCCGTCGATCGGTGCCTGGCTCGTGGTGTGCACGCGCTTCGGTGTTCCGTTCTGAGGTGGGGGGCGAGCTGGGACGGACCGCCGGTCGTCCTCGCTCATCGTACGTCCCCGCCTGCGCGGGGGCCGACCGGACGGGCCGGGCGATTGTGTGACATCCGACCGAAATCCAGCACGTGGGCACCGCCCGGCCGGGAACGGCGCGCGCGTATAGGCTGGTGCCTGCGACCGTCCCGCGTCGGACCGCCCGCCACGGACGTGGTCTCCGGGCGACGCGACGGGCACCGGGCCGCCCCGCCCCCTGAGGCGTGAGGCCGGGAAATGTTCAACGGTTGCTTCGAGATGTCGCGAGGATCCGGGGCGCGCGCTCCGGACGGGAATGAGGTTCGGTGAACGCGTTGTCCCCTGCTCACACGCCCCTGGACTGGACGGACCTGGACGACCGGGCCGTCAAGACGATCAAGGCGCTCGCCGCCGACGCCGTGGAGAAGGTGGGCAACGGCCACCCGGGCACCGCGATCTCGCTGGCCCCCGCCGCGTACCTGCTGTTCCAGAAGGTCATGCGCCACGACCCGTCCGACGACCACTGGGTCGGTCGTGACCGGTTCGTGCTCTCCGCGGGCCACTCGTCGCTGACGATCTACCTCCAGCTCTTCCTCGCCGGGTACGGCCTGGAGATGGAGGACATCGAGGCGCTGCGCACGTGGGGCTCCAAGACCCCCGGCCACCCCGAGTACAAGCACACCCGCGGCGTCGAGATCACGACCGGCCCGCTCGGCCAGGGCCTCGCGTCGTCGGTCGGCATGGCGTTCGCGGCGCGCCGCGAGCGCGGCCTGCTCGACCCGTCGACCACGCCGGGCGAGTCGCCGTTCGACCACCACGTCTACGTCATCGCCTCCGACGGCGACCTGCAGGAGGGCGTGACGAGCGAGGCCTCCTCGCTCGCGGGCCACCAGCAGCTCGGCAACCTCGTCGTGATCTGGGACGACAACAAGATCTCGATCGAGGACGACACGGACATCGCGTTCACCGAGGACGTCCTCGCTCGCTACGCGGCGTACGGCTGGCACACCCAGCGCGTCGACTGGACCAACGGGGGCACCGGCTACACGGAGGACGTCGACGCGCTGCACGCCGCGATCGAGGCCGCCAAGTCCGAGACGGGCAAGCCCTCGATCATCGCGTTGCGCACGATCATCGGGTACCCGTCGCCCACGAAGCAGAACACCGGCGGCATCCACGGCTCCGCCATGGGCGCCGACGAGATCAAGGGCCTCAAGGTCGAGCTCGGCCTCGACCCCGAGGCGAGCTTCGCGATCGACGACGAGGTGCTCGCGTACACGCGCGCCGTCGGCGAGCGCCAGGCCGACGCCCGCGCCGCCTGGGACCGCGCGTTCGAGGCCTGGAAGACGGCGAACCCGTCCGGCGCGGAGCTGCTCGACCGCCTCTCGCGCCGCGAGCTCCCGGCCGGCTGGGAGGACTCCCTCCCGACGTTCGAGGCAGGCAAGGCCGTCGCGACGCGCTCCGCGTCCGGCAAGGTCCTCACCGCGCTCAAGGACGTGCTGCCCGAGCTCTGGGGCGGCTCCGCCGACCTCGCGGGCTCGAACAACACGACGATGGACGGCGAGCCGTCGTTCGTGCCGGCCGAGCACGCGACGAAGAAGTTCCCGGGCCACGAGTACGGCCGCACGCTGCACTTCGGCATCCGTGAGCACGCGATGGGCGCGATCCTCAACGGCATCGTCCTGCACGGCGGCACGCGCGCCTACGGCGGCACGTTCCTCCAGTTCAGCGACTACATGCGTCCCGCCGTCCGGCTCGCCGCCCTCATGGAGATCCCGACGACGTTCGTGTGGACGCACGACTCGATCGGCCTCGGCGAGGACGGCCCGACGCACCAGCCCGTCGAGCACCTCGCGGCGCTGCGCGCGATCCCGGGCCTCGACGTCGTGCGGCCGGCCGACGCGAACGAGACCGCGTGGGCGTGGCGCACCGTGCTCGAGAACACCGAGCGGCCGGCGGGCCTCATCCTCACGCGCCAGAACGTGCCGACGTTCCCGCGCGGGACCGACGGCTACGCCGACGCGTCCGGCACGGCGCGCGGCGGCTACGTGCTGCTCGACACCGAGGGCACGCCCGACGTCATCCTCATCGGCACGGGTTCCGAGGTGCAGCTCGCCGTCGAGGCGCGCGAGATCCTCGCCGCCGAGGGCGTGCAGGCGCGCGTCGTGTCGCTGCCGAGCCGCGAGTGGTTCGACGGCCAGGACGACGCCTACCGCGAGTCGGTCCTGCCGTCCACGGTCCGTGCGCGCGTCTCGGTCGAGGCGGGCGTCGCGCAGGGCTGGCGCGAGCTCGTCGGCGACGCCGGCCGCTCCGTGAGCCTCGAGCACTACGGCGCGTCCGCGGACTACCAGGTGCTGTACCGCGAGTTCGGCATCACGTCCGAGGCCGTCGCGACGGCGGCGCGCGAGTCGATCGCCGCGGCGCGCGGCGACGACGCGCCGGGCGCCGAGCCCACCCCCTCGGAGGGCGGCACTGGCGACCTGCGCTGACCCTTCGTAGATTCCGAGGTGGGGGCGCGCACGCGGCCCCACCTCGGGACACCCCGGACGGCCGTCACGAGCGGCGACCCGGGAGCACGCCCGCAGCGAGAGCACCACGAGAGGAAGTCCGATGACGCAGCCCACCACCGTCCCCGGCCCCATCGAGCAGCTCACGGGAGCGGGCGTGTCGATCTGGCTCGACGACCTCTCGCGAGAACGGCTGCGCACCGGCAACCTCGCCGAGCTCGTGGCGACGCGCGGCGTCGTCGGCGTGACCACGAACCCCACGATCTTCGCGTCGGCGCTCGCGAAGGGCGACGCGTACGACGCCCAGCTCACCGACCTCGCGGCCGCGGGCACCGACGACGCGGCCGTGGAGGCCGCCGTCGAGCGCATCACGACGGACGACGTGCGCGCCGCCGCCGACCTCCTGCGCCCCGTCTACGACGCCACCGACGGCGTCGACGGGCGCGTCTCGATCGAGGTCGACCCGCGCCTCGCCCACGACGCCGACGCGACGGTCGTCACGGCGGAGCGTCTGTGGCGCACGATCGACCGCCCGAACGTCTACATCAAGATCCCCGCGACCGTCGCGGGCCTCGACGCGATCACGCGCACGCTCGCGCGGGGCATCAGCGTCAACGTGACCCTCATCTTCTCCCTCGCGCGCTACCGCGCCGTCATGGAGGCGTTCGCGATCGGGCTGGAGCAGGCGCGCGCCGACGGCGTCGACCTCGCGCCCGTGGGCTCGGTCGCCTCGTTCTTCGTCTCGCGCGTGGACACCGCTGTGGACGCCGCGCTCGAGAAGGTCGGGACGCCCGAGGCGCTCGACCTGCGCGGGCAGACGGCCGTGGCGAACGCGCGCCTCGCGTTCGAGGCCTACGAGGAGTTCCGCCAGACGGACCGCTGGCGCTCGCTCGCCGCGTCCGGCGCGCAGCCCCAGCGCCCGCTGTGGGCCTCGACGGGCGTGAAGAACCCCGAGTACCGCGACACGATGTACGTCGACGAGCTCGTGACGGACGGCGTCGTGAACACGATGCCCGAGGCGACGCTCCAGGCGTTCGCGGACCACGGCGTCGTGACGGGCGACACGATCACCGGCACGGCGTCCGCGTCGAGGCGCACGATCGAGACCGTCGAGTCGTTCGGCGTCTCCCTCGTCGAGGTCACCGACCGCCTCGAGGCGGAGGGCGTGCGCAAGTTCGAGGACAGCTGGACCGAGCTCCTCGCCACGACGCGCGACAACCTGCGCCGCCTCGCCTCCTCCTGACCCCGGCGCGCGGCGGTCGTCTCGCCCGCGCGTCCGACCTGCGGGAACGACGGCGCACCCCGTGGCGACGCCCCTATGATCCGCAGACGCCCCAGACCTTCTGCAGTCCTCCGACCCCTCCCCGAACGGAACGGTGCCACCAGGTGAGACCGGCCAAGATCACGCCAGAGCACAACCCTCTGCGCGACCCCCTCGACCTGCGCCTGCCCCGGATCGCGGGCCCGTGCGGGCTCGTCATCTTCGGCGTCACGGGCGACCTCGCCCGCAAGAAGCTCATGCCCGCGGTCTACGACCTCGCCAACCGCGGCCTGCTGCCGCCGGGCTTCGCGCTCACCGGCTTCGCGCGCCGCGACTGGGAGGACCAGGACTTCGCGCAGGTCGTGCACGACGCCGTCAAGGAGCACGCGCGCACGCCGTTCCGCGAGGCGACGTGGCGCCAGCTCTCCGAGGGCATCCGGTTCGTCCAGGGCTCGTTCGACGACGACGAGGCGTTCGAGCGCCTGCGCGAGACGGTCGAGACGCTCGACGCCGAGCGCGGCACGGGCGGCAACCACGCGTTCTACCTGTCGGTCCCGCCGAGCGCGTTCCCCGTCGTGTGCCGCCAGCTCGCCGAGTCCGGGCTGTCCCGCTCGGCGGAGGACGCGTGGCGCCGCGTGGTCATCGAGAAGCCGTTCGGCCACGACCTCGCGAGCGCTCGTGAGCTCGACGCCGTCGTGTCGGAGGTCTTCCCGCCCGACTCGGTCTTCCGCATCGACCACTACCTCGGCAAGGAGACGGTCCAGAACCTCCTCGCCCTGCGCTTCGCCAACCAGATGTTCGAGCCCATCTGGAACGCGAACTACGTCGACCACGTGCAGATCACGATGGCCGAGGACATCGGCATCGGGGGCCGCGCGGGCTACTACGACGGCATCGGCGCCGCGCGCGACGTCATCCAGAACCACCTCCTCCAGCTCCTCGCGCTCGTCGCGATGGAGGAGCCGGTGTCGTTCGACGCGCCCTCCCTGCGGGCCGAGAAGATCAAGGCGCTCTCCGCCGTGCGGCTGCCGCGCGAGCTGTCCCGGCACACGGCCCGCGGCCAGTACGCCGCCGGCTGGCAGGGCGGCGAGGAGGTCATCGGCTTCCTCGAGGAGGACGGCATCCCCGACTCCTCCACCACGGAGACGTACGCGGCGATCCGCGTCGACATCGACAACCGCCGCTGGGCGGGCGTCCCGTTCTACCTCCGCACGGGCAAGCGCCTCGGGCGTCGCGTGACCGAGGTCGCGGTCGTGTTCAAGAAGGCCCCGCACCTGCCGTTCGAGAGCTCGCAGGCGTCGGACCTCGGGAACAACGCGCTCGTGATCCGCGTCCAGCCGGACGAGGGCGTGACGATGCGCTTCGGCGCCAAGGTCCCGGGCACCGCCATGGAGGTCCGCGACGTGACGATGGACTTCGGCTACGGGCACGCGTTCACCGAGTCCTCGCCGGAGGCGTACGAGCGCCTCATCCTCGACGTCCTGCTCGGCGACCCGCCGCTGTTCCCCACGCGCGAGGAGGTCGAGCTCTCCTGGAAGATCCTCGACCCGATCACCGCGCACTGGGCCGCGAAGGGCAAGCCCGAGCAGTACCGGTCGGGCACGTGGGGCCCGGAGTCCGCCGACGCGATGCTCGCGCGCGACGGCCGCGCCTGGCGGCGCCCGTGAGCGCCCCCGCGCCCGCCGAGCGGGCCGCGCGCACCCGAGAGACCCCCCGACCCCGTCGTGCGCCGGTACGCGGCACGACCCTCCGACCGGCGAGGACCCCGCGATGATCATCGACCTGCCCGACACGACGACGAACGCGGTGAACAAGCGCCTCGTGCGCCTGCGCGACGAGGGCGGCGCGATCGCGCTCGGGCGCGTCCTCACGCTCGTCGTCATCGCGCGCGAGTCCGACGTCGAGACGTCGATCGAGGCGGCGAACGACGCGAGCCGCGAGCACCCGTGCCGCGTCATCGTCGTCGCCCCGTCCGGGCGCAGCGCGACGCCGCACCTCGACGCGCAGATCCGCGTCGGCGGCGACGCCGGTGCGTCCGAGGTCGTCGTGCTCCGCACCGCCGGGCCGCTGCTCGAGCACGCGGACACGCTCGTCATGCCGCTCCTGCTGCCCGACGCACCCATCGTCGTCTGGTGGCCGGGCCAGCCGCCCGCGTCGCCCGACGACGACCCGGTCGGCGCCATGGCGCAGCGGCGCATCACCGACTCGATCACGGCGAAGGACCCCGAGGCCACGCTCGCGCAGCTCGCGCAGACGTACGGGCCGGGCGACTCCGACCTCGCGTGGGCCCGCGTGACGCTGTGGCGCGGCCTCATCGCCGCGGCGCTCGACCAGCCGCCCTACGAGCCGGTGACGAGCGTCGTCGTCGAGGGCCAGGCGAAGCACACGTCGCTCGACCTGCTGGCCGCCTGGCTGGGCTCGCGCCTGCGCTGCCCGGCGCAGGTCGTGCGACGGCGCGGTGCCGAGGCGATCACGCGCGTGACGCTCGAGCGCAAGAGCGGGCCGATCGTCCTCGACCGCCCCGACGGCCGGACGGTGACGATCAGCCAGCCGGGCAAGCCCGACCGCCGTGTCGCGCTGCCCATCCGGACGCTCAGCGAGGCCCTCATCGAGGAGCTGCGCCGCCTCGACCCCGACGAGATCTACGGCGAGGTGCTCACCAAGGGGCTGCAGAAGGTGGGCGCGTGACCGCCGCCCGGCCGGACGCCCCGGCGCGCCTCGTCGTCGTGCACCCCGACGCCGCCGTGCTCGCCGAGGCCGTGGCGTCGCGCCTCGTGACGCGGCTGCTCGACGTGCAGTCGGTCCGCCGCCCCGTGCACGTCGTGCTGACGGGCGGGACCGTCGGGATCGCGAGCCTGGCGGCGCTCGCGCGCCACCCCGCGCGCGACGCCGTCGACTGGTCGGGCGTGCACGTCTGGTGGGGCGACGAGCGCTTCCTCGCGTCCGGCGACGGCGAGCGGAACGAGACGCAGGCGCGCGAGGCGCTCCTTGACCACCTGCCGCACCTCCCGCCCGAGAACGTGCACCCGATGCCGGCGGCCGACGCGGCGGCGACCCCCGAGGAGTCGGCGACCGCGTACGCGGCGACGCTCGCGGAGCACGCGCCGGACGGCCGGCAGGTCCCGGCCTTCGACGTCCTGCTGCTCGGCATGGGTCCCGACGGCCACGTCGCGTCGCTCTTCCCCGGCCACCCCGGGCTCGACGTCACGGGCACCCCGACGGCAGGCGTCCACGGCTCCCCCAAGCCGCCGCCCGAGCGGGTCACGCTGACGTTCGAGGCGATCGCCCGGGCCCGTCAGGTGTGGGTCGTAGCGGCGGGCGCCGAGAAGGCCCCGGCGGTGGCGTCGGCCCTGTCGGGCGCGTCGGCGCACGAGACCCCTGCCGCCGCGGTCGCGGGCACGGAGGCGACGCTGTGGCTCGTCGACGTCGCCGCGGCCGGTACGGGGACCCCGACGGCGTCGGACGCGAGCCGCGCATGACGACGGGCGGCGAGCGCACGACGGACCCCGCAGTCACGTGGGACGCCGTCGACACGTACTTCGCGCCCCTCGTGGCCGAGGACGACGTGCTCGCCGCCGCGTCGGCGCGCGCCCGGGACGCCGGGCTCCCGGAGATCCAGGTCTCCCCCGCGCAGGGCCGGCTGCTGCAGCTCCTCGCGCTCACGTCGGGCGCGCGACGCATCCTCGAGGTCGGCACCCTGGGCGGCTACTCGACGATCTGGCTCGCCCGCGCCCTGCCGTCCGACGGCACGCTCGTCACGTGCGAGATCGACCCGGCCCACGCCGCCGTCGCGCGCGAGTCGCTGGCCGCGGCCGGGCTGTCGGAGGTCGTCGACGTCGTCGTCGGACCGGCCGCGGACACGCTGCGAGGGCTCGTCGCGGGCGGCGCCGCACCGTTCGACCTCGTGTTCGTCGACGCGGACAAGCCGTCGAACCCGGTCTACCTCGACCTGGCACTGCAGCTCTCGCGCCCCGGCACGCTCGTCGTCGTGGACAACACCGTCCGCGGCGGGGCCGTCGCGGACGCGACGAGCACCGACCCGAACGTGCTCGGCGTGCGGGAGATGGCGGACCGCGTCGTCGCGGACCCGCGGCTCGACGCCACGGCCGTGCAGACCGTCGGGTCCAAGGGGTACGACGGCTTCGTGCTGGCGCGCGTGCGCGCCTGAGCCGCTCTCCGTACCGGCCCGACCGGGGTCAGCGGCCGCGACGGGCGCGCAGCGCGGCGAGCGCCTCGTCGAGGATCGCGACGCCGTCCTCGTCGCTGCGCCGCTCCTTCACGTACGCGAGGTGCGTCTTGTAGGGCTCGTTGCGCGACGGCGTCGGCGGGTGCTCCTGGTCCTGACCGGCCGGGAACCCGCACCGCGGGCAGTCCCAGGTCTCCGGGGCCTCGATGCCCGCCTCCGAGGAGAAGCTGGGTCGCGTCTCGTGGCCGTTGGCGCACCAGTACGACACCCAGAACCGCGGCGCGATCTCGCCGCGCTCGGACTCCCCGAGCGGTCCCGCCCCGACGCGCGACCCCCGGATCGCGTTACCACCTGCCACGTGCTCTCTCCCCCGTCCGTGCCGTCGTCGGCACTCGTTCCTGCCCGGACCGCGCGACCCTGCGCGGGTTGCCCCCTGCCGACTGCGGACTCTCCTGCCGTCCCGACGACGCCCTGGTGGGTGCGTGCGGTCAGACGACCTTCTGGAGGAGACCCAGGAGCACGATGACGACGGCCCAGACGAGGGCGAACGCCACGGTGATGCGGTTGAGGTTGCGCTCGGCGACGCCGGAGCTGCCCACGGAGCTCGAGATCCCGCCGCCGAACATGTCGGAGAGGCCGCCACCCTTCCCCTTGTGCATGAGCACGAGCAGGGTGAGGAAGGCGCTGGTCAGCACCAGCAGGATCTGGAGGATGATGCGCAGCACGTCCACGAGTACGTCCTTGAGGCTCAGGGCCGGCCCGACCGATGTCGGGACCGACCGCACGGTTGTCGTGCGCGGGCGTGACCCGCGGCACAGGGGACAAGAGTAGGCGACGCGGGGCCGCTGCGGCCAACCCCGTCCGCCGTCGTCCCGGGACGGCGGCCGGCGGCCCCGGGACGCGGTCCCGGGGCCGCCGGTGCGAGGTGCGGCGCGGAGGTCAGGCGCCGGTCGCGTGCGACTGGTAGCGCGCGATCTTCGCGAACTCCTCGGGGTCGAGGCTCGCGCCACCGACGAGCGCGCCGTCCACGTCGGGCTGCGCCATGATCGCGGCGACGTTCGACGACTTCACCGAGCCGCCGTACAGGATGCGCGTCGCGTTCGCGAGGTCCGCGTCGTAGAGGTCGCCGAGGGCGCCGCGGATCGCACCGCAGACCTCCTGGGCGTCCTCGGGCGTCGCGACCTCGCCCGTCCCGATGGCCCACACGGGCTCGTACGCGATGACGAGCGTCGCCAGCTGGGGGGCCGGGATGCCCGCGAGGGCGCCCTCGACCTGCGCGAGCGTGTAGGCGATCTGCTCGCCGGCCTTGCGCACGTCCAGGCCCTCGCCCACGCACAGGATCGGGGCGATGCCCTGGCCCACGGCGGCGACGATCTTCTCGTTCACCAGGGCGTCGGTCTCGCCGTGGTACTGGCGGCGCTCCGAGTGCCCGATGGCGACGTAGCTCACGCCGAGCTTGGCCAGCATCGACGCCGAGATCTCGCCCGTGTACGCGCCCTCGGCGTGCGCCGAGACGTCCTGCGCGCCGTACTTGAGCTCGAGCTTGTCCGCGTCGACGAGCGTCTGCACCGACCGGAGGTCGGTGAAGGGCGGCAGCACGGCGACCTCGACGGCCGCGTAGTCGTGCTTCGCGTCCTTGAGCGTCCACGCGAGCTTCTGCACGGTGTGGGTCGCCTGGTGGTGGTCCAGGTTCATCTTCCAGTTGCCCGCCATGAGCGGGGTGCGGGTGTTCGCCACGGGTCCTTCTTCTCTCTGTGGGGCCCGGGGGGGGGGGGGGGGGGGGGGGGGGGGGGGGGGGGGGGGGGGGGGGGGGGGGGGGGGGGGGGGGAGGGGGGGGGGG